>NZ_JBEXXO010000036.1:0-71407 GCF_040630435.1 Streptomyces sp. NPDC005803
GGCGTGCAGGGGAGTCCCCGCAGGACGACGAACAGATACCCGGGTCCGCTGCGTACCCGCGGAACGTTCGTCGTTTGAGGAGACGCCCCGGAGGGGCCCCGGACCCCCACCCACCGGGCAGGGGCACACCCCGCGGGGCAGGCCGCACCGTTCAAGCCCGTCCGGCGATTGAGGACGGAACCCCGCGCCCCGGACCGGGGCGAACAACGAGGGGGCCCGCAGCCCGGACCACCCCACACCCCGCGGAGCACCCGCACCACATCAAGCCCGTCCGGCGATTGAGGACGGAACCCCGCGCCCCGGACCCGGGCGAGCAACAGGGGGCCCGCGCCCCGGACCCGGGCGAGCAACAGGGGGCCCGCGCCCCGGACCGGGGCGAGCAACAGGGGGCCCGCGCCCCGACCGGGGCGAACGGCGGGTCCGCCCCGGCCACCGTGTCCGGAAAGAGGCGTTGTCACCGGCTGTTTGTGAGCCACTCCACAGTGTTCACCCGTATGGGCCACCCCCACTCGTGGCACACTGATCGTGTACCAGCAGCAGCGCACTCCGGGGTCGGTGTAATTCCGAACCGGCGGTTATAGTCCGCGACCCGTCCGCATCCAGCGGCCGGTTGACCAGGTGAGATTCCTGGACCGACGGTTAAAGTCCGGATGGGAGGCAGTGCGCGGCGGGCCGTTTCGCGGGTACGCCGCCGTCGGCGGATGGTTTTCGGGCGACCGATCCATCCGTTTTTTCGGGCATATCGGCGTCCTCGTACCGCGTTCCGCTTCATCTGTCGTCATCGACAGGCCCCGGAGTCCGTGCCCGAAGAGGCAGGAGGACCCGGTGGACACCGCAGCCGACACGACCGCCATGCGCCGAGCCGTCACGCTCGCCGCCCGTGGTCTCGGCTCCACCAGCCCCAATCCGGTCGTCGGGTGTGTCGTCCTCGACGCGACGGGACAGCCCGTCGGTGAGGGCTTCCACCAGCGCGCCGGCGGGCCGCACGCCGAGATCCACGCCCTGCGCGCGGCCGGCGGGAAGGCCCGTGGCGGCACGGCCTACGTCACCCTCGAACCCTGTAACCACACCGGTCGCACCGGCCCCTGTGCACAGGCGCTCATCGAGGCCGGGATCGCCCGGGTCGTGTACGCGGTCGGCGACCCGAACCCGCAGGCCACGGGCGGTGCGGACACCCTGCGCAGCGCCGGGGTCGCCGCCGAGCGGGGTCTGCTCGCCGAGGAGGCCGAAGCGGTCAACGCCGCCTGGCTGACCTCGGTGCGCCTCGGCCGCCCGCACGTCACGTGGAAGTACGCGGCGACCCTCGACGGCCGCATCGCGGCCGCGGACGCCACCAGCCGCTGGATCACCTCCGCCGAGTCCCGCGCCGACGTGCACCGGCTGCGCGCCGAGGCGGACGCCGTGGTGGTCGGCTCCGGCACCGCCCGCATCGACGACCCCCAGCTCGGTGTCCGGGGCGTCGACGGCGCCGTCCAGCCGCTGCGGGTCGTCGTCGACACCGCCGCCACCGCCGTACGGCCCGGCGCCCGGGTCCTCGATCCCACCGCGCCCACCGTGGTCGCGGTCGCCGATGACGCCGACGCCGGCCACCTCCCCGATGCGGCCGTGCTGCGGCTGCCGCGCGCGGCCGGCGGCCCCGGGCTGGACCTGCCCGCTCTCCTCGCCGCCCTGCACGGACGCGGCGTCCGCTCCGTACTCCTCGAAGGCGGGCCGACCCTGGCCGGGGCCTTCGTCGCGGCGGGACTGGTCGACAAAGTCGTCGGCTATCTCGCCCCCGTCCTCCTCGGCGCCGGCCCCGCGGCCCTCGCCGACGCCGGAATCACCACCATCGACCAGGCGTTGCGCCTCGATGTGACCGAGACCGTTCGCATCGGGCCCGATCTGCGCATCACCGCCGTCCCCGGCCCCGCCCGGAAGGAAATCTGAGTGTTCACCGGAATTGTCGAAGAACTGGGTGAGGTCACCGCCGTCGAGCAGCTCGGCGACGCCTCACGATTCCGCCTGCGCGGGCCCGTCGTGACCGAGGGCGCCAAGCACGGCGACTCGATCGCCGTCAACGGTGTCTGCCTGACCGTCGTCGACTTCGGCGAGCACGAGTTCACCGCCGATGTGATGGCCGAGACCCTGAACCGCTCCAGCCTCGGCGCGCTGGCGACCGGCTCCCGGGTCAACCTGGAGCGTCCGATGGCACTCGGCGGCCGGCTCGGCGGACACATCGTCCAAGGACACGTCGACGGCACGGGCCGGATCCTCGAGCGCAAGGTCTCCGAGAACTGGGAGATCGTGAAGATCTCCCTCCCGGCGGACCTGACCCGCTACGTGGTGGAGAAGGGGTCCATCACGGTCGACGGCGTGAGCCTGACCGTGGTGGACGCCGGGCCCGACTACTTCACCATCAGCCTCATCCCCACCACCCTCGCGCTGACCACGCTCGGCATCAAGGAGCCCGGCGACCCGGTCAACCTCGAGGTGGACGTCATCGCGAAGTACGTCGAGCGGCTGCTCGGCACCTCCGCGCAGGAGCCCGAGGAGCCGTCCAAGTGAGTGCCCTGCACTGGCTGAACTCGGAGGCGTTCACCGTCTTCGACCAGCACATCATCTGGTCCGACATGATCGGCAACACGATCGGTCTGATCGCCCTGACCCTGGGCTGGCTCCGCTCGATCTGGACCTGGCCCGCCCAGCTGCTGTCCGGCGTCGTGCTGGTCGCCGCCAACGTCTCCGTGCACCAGGCGGGCAGCGTCGGCAAGCAGCTGATCGTCATCGCGGTGGCCGTCTGGGGCTGGCAGCAGTGGACCCGCGGCCGGCAGCAGGCCCAGGACGGCACCATCGCCGTACGGTTCGCCACCTGGCGCGAGCGCGGCTACCTGCTCGGCGGCGCCGCCGTCGGCACCCTCGCGGTCGGTGGCCTGTTCACCGCCTTCCCCTCGCTCTCGTGGAGCCCGTGGGCGGACGCGTACATCTTCGCCGGCACGCTCGTGGCGATGCTCGCCCAGGCCCGCGGCATGGTCGAGTTCTGGTTCGCCTGGCTCCTCGTCGACCTGGTCGGCGTACCGCTCAACTTCCACAGCGGTCTCGCCTTCTCCGGTCTGATCTACGTCGTCTACGGGGCCCTCGTCCTGTGGGGCATGCGCGACTGGTGGCTGCGTACGCGGACACCCGCTCTGAAAGGAGCCACGGCATGACTGCCCAGCCCACCTGGTTGCACCGCGATCACGACGTACCGGCCGAGGACCTCGCCCTCGACCCCGTCGAGCAGGCCATCCGTGACATCGCCGCAGGCCGGCCCGTCGTGGTCGTCGACGACGAGGACCGGGAGAACGAGGGCGACCTCGTCATCGCGGCCGAGAAGGCCACGCCCGAGATCGTCGCCTTCATGATGAGCGAATGCCGCGGACTCATCTGCGCGCCCATGAAGGACGACGAGCTGGACCGGCTCGAACTGCCGCAGATGGTCGAGCACAACACCGAGTCGATGAAGACCGCCTTCACCGTCTCCGTCGACGCCTCGGCCGCCCACGGCGTGAGCACCGGCATCTCCGCCGCCGACCGGGCGACCACGCTCCGGATGCTCGCGGGCGGCACGGCGGGCCCCGGCGACTTCGTGCGCCCCGGTCACGTCTTCCCGCTGCGCGCCCGCTCCGGCGGGGTGCTCGTGCGCAACGGTCACACGGAGGCCGCCGTCGACCTCGCCCGCCTGGCCGGACTGCGGCCCGCCGGCGCGATCGTCGAGATCGCGGGGGAGGACGGCGTCATGCTGCGGCTGCCCCAGCTGGTCCCCTTCGCCCGCAAGCACGGGCTGACGATCATCTCCATCGAGGACCTGATCGCCTACCGCCGGACCTCCGAGCCGACCGTCCGCCGCGAGGCCGAGGTCCGGCTGCCGACCAACTTCGGCGCCTTCACCGCGTACGGCTACCGCTCCACCGTGGACGGGGTCGAACACGTCGCCCTGGTCCACGGCGACATCGGGGACGGCGAGGACGTCCTGGTCCGGGTCCACTCCGAGTGCCTGACCGGCGACATCTTCCAGTCGCAGCGCTGCGACTGCGGTCCCCAGCTGCACGCCTCCATGCGGCGCATCACGGAGGAGGGCCGCGGCGTGGTCGTCTACCTGCGCGGCCACGAGGGGCGCGGCATCGGACTGCTGTCCAAGCTGCGCGCGTACGAACTCCAGGAGCGCGGCGTCGACACCCTGGACGCCAATCTGGAGCTGGGCCTGCCCGCCGACGCGCGGGACTACGCGGCCGGCGCCCAGATCCTCAAGGACCTCGGCGTCCGAGGCCTGCGGCTCATGACGAACAACCCCGAGAAGACCGCCGCGATCCTGCGGTACGGCCTGACCGTCACCGGCCGGGAGCCGATGCCGGTCCAGGCCGGCGAGCACAATCTGCGGTACCTGCGCACGAAGCGCGACCGCATGGGCCACGACCTGCCCTGGCTCGACGCCGCCACGGTGTCGACCTGCGGCAACCAGTGACCCACCCGCACTTCCAGTAGTCACCCGACCGAGATAGGCAGATACATGAGTGGCAAGGGCGCACCCGAACTGTCCGTACGCAACTGCGGCGACCTGCGCGTCGCGGTCGTCGCGGCGCAGTGGCACGAGAAGGTCATGGACGGGCTCGTCGACGGCGCACTGCGCGCGCTGCACGAGCTGGGCATCGACGAGCCGACCCTGCTGCGGGTCCCCGGCAGCTTCGAGCTCCCGGTCGTCGCCAAGGTGCTGGCCGGCCGCGGGTACGACGCGATCGTCGCCCTCGGTGTGATCATCCGCGGCGGCACTCCCCACTTCGAATACGTGTCCCACGGCGTCACCAACGGTCTCACCCAGGTCGCCGTCGACACCGGCGTTCCCGTCGGCTTCGGCGTCCTCACCTGTGACACCGAGGAGCAGGCACTCGACCGGGCCGGCCTGGACGGGTCCAACGAGGACAAGGGGCACGAAGCGGTCACCGCCGCCGTCGCCACCGCCACCACACTGCGCACCGTCAGCGAGCCCTGGCGCTGAGTGCGGGTCCAGGACCCCGTATTCTTAGCGACATCATGGCGAACAAAACCTTCGAAGAGCTCTTCGCCGAGCTGCAGCTCAAGGCCGCCAACGGCGACCCCTCCACCTCACGTACCGCCGAACTGGTGGACAAGGGCGTGCATGCCATCGGCAAGAAGGTCGTAGAGGAGGCCGCCGAAGTCTGGATGGCCGCCGAGCACGAGAGCAAGGACGCCGCCGCCGAGGAGATCTCGCAACTGCTGTACCACGTCCAGGTGATGATGGTCGCGCGCGGAATCTCCCTCGACGACGTCTACGCCCACCTCTGAGCACGACCGCACCCCTCCGCCCGTACCCGCACACCCCTTTCGCAAAGGAAACCCGACCTCATGCTGCGCATCGCCGTCCCCAACAAGGGTTCACTCTCCGGGCCTGCGATGGCGATGCTCCATGAGGCCGGGTACCAGCAGCGCAAGGAGTCCAAGGAACTCGTCCTCGTCGACCCGGAGAACCAGGTCGAGTTCTTCTACCTGCGCCCCCGCGACATCGCGATCTACGTCAGCTCGGGCCGCCTCGACATCG
The DNA here is from genome assembly GCF_040630435.1 of Streptomyces sp. NPDC005803. Classification (NCBI taxonomy): domain Bacteria; kingdom Bacillati; phylum Actinomycetota; class Actinomycetes; order Kitasatosporales; family Streptomycetaceae; genus Streptomyces; species Streptomyces sp. NPDC005803. The sequence continues at coordinate 5,573 of NZ_JBEXXO010000036.1, forward strand.
GCATCACCGGCCGCGACCTGCTGCTGGACAGCGGAGCCGACTCCGAGGAGATCCTCCAGCTCGGCTTCGCCCGCTCCACCTTCCGCTACGCCACCAAGCCCGGCACGGCCGAGGGCCCACAGGACTTCGACGGTCTGACGATCGCCACCTCCTACGAGGGCATCGTCGCCAAGCACCTCGCGGACGTCGGCGTCAACGCCTCCGTCGTCCACCTCGACGGCGCCGTCGAGACGGCCATCGAGCTCGGCGTCGCCCAGATCATCGCCGACGTCGTCGAGACCGGCACCAGCCTGCGCAACGCGGGACTCGAAGTCATCGGCGAGCCGATCATGAAGTCGGAAGCGGTCGTCATCCGCCGCACCGGCGCCCCCGGCGACGACCCCAAGGTCCAGCAGTTCCTGCGCCGCCTCCAGGGCGTCCTGGTGGCCCGCAGCTACGTGATGATGGACTACGACTGCCGCGTCGAGCACCTGGAGCGCGCGGTCGCCCTCACCCCGGGCCTGGAGTCGCCGACCATCTCCCCGCTGCACCACGAGGGCTGGGTCGCCGTCCGGTCCATGGTCGCCGCCAAGGAGGCACAGCGGATCATGGACGACCTGTACGACCTCGGCGCCCGCGCCATCCTCACCACGGCCATCCACGCCTGCCGCCTCTGACGGCAGGGACGGAGGAAGACCATGTCAGCTCCCGCACCCCCCGCCCTGCCGGTCACCTTCCGGCCCACCCTGACCCGGGTGGTCCTGCTGAGCGTCGGGGCGGTGATGTTCGCCGTCATCACCGTCGTCGCCTTCACCCTGGAACAGCTCAGCGGGGGTGAGCGGGCCAGTTTCGTCTTCACCGCGCTGCTCTTCTTCGGCGTCCTGGCGCTGCTCAGCCGCCCCAGGATCGTGGCGGACGACAGCGGGGTGACGGTGGTCAACCTCACCCGTAGCCGGCGGCTGTCCTGGGCGGAGATCGTGCGCGTCAACCTGCGGGCCGGTGACCCGTGGGTCTTCCTCGACCTCAGCGACGGGACCAGCATGCCCGCCCTCGGCATCCAGCCCGGAATCGCCAAGGCGCAGGCCATCCGCGACGCCCGCACGCTCCGCGATCTGGCCGATATCCACGGCGCCGGCACGGACAACCGCTGAGCCCCCTGCCCCGTACCGGCTCTCGTTGATTACTCTGGAGGGTGGCGGCGCCCTGTGCGCCCCGCCCCGCACCAGAGGCCCCCGAGGCCGGCGGGGCTTTCCTGCGACCCAAGGAGTGACTCCCTCCAGCAATGGACGGATCGTCCGGTAGTACCTGCGCCGCCCCTTCTGCGGAGGCGGCGGCATGACCACCCCCCTGCTGCTCCTCGGTGCGGCATTCCTTCTCATCCTCGCCAACGGTTTCTTCGTGGCAGCCGAGTTCGGGCTCGTCACCGTGGAACGCGCGGACGCCGAACGCGCCGCCGCCGAGGGCGACCGACGGGCCCGAACCGTCGTCGACGCCCTGCGCGAGCTCTCCTTCCAGCTCTCCGGCACCCAGCTCGGCATCACCATCACCTCACTGGTGGTCGGCATGCTCGCCGAGCCGGCGCTCGCCCAGCTGCTGAACGGCCCCCTCTCCCTGACCGGTCTGCCCGACGGTGCCGTCCCCGGCATCAGCGTGGTCGTCGGCATGCTGCTCGCGGCCGCCGTCCAGATGGTCATCGGCGAACTCGTGCCGAAGAACTGGGCGGTCTCCAAGCCGCTTCACGTCGCACGGTTCGTCGCCGGACCCCAGCAGGGGTTCACCCGGGTCTTCCGCCCGGTGATCGGCCTGCTGGACACCGCCGCCAACCGGCTGGTGCGGCTCCTGGGCGTCGAGCCGGCCGAGGAACTGGCGTCCGCCCGTACGCCGGGGGAGCTGGTCTCCCTCGCGCGCCACTCGGCCGAGGCCGGCACCCTCGAACAGGACACCGCGGACCTCTTCGTGCGCACCCTGTCGCTCGCCGGGCTCACCGCCCAGCACGTGATGACCCCGCGCGTGAAGGTCAGCGCCCTCCAGTCCACCGCCACCGCGGCGGACGTGCTCAACCTCACCCGGGCCACCGGCCTCTCGCGCTTCCCCGTCTACCGGGAGCGCATCGACGAGGTCGTCGGCATGATCCACCTCAAGGACGCGCTCGCCGTCCCCGCCCAGGACCGCCTGCGGACCCCGGCCGGCCGGATCGCCGTGCCGCCGCTGCTGGTGCCCGAGACCCTGCCGGTCGAACAGCTGCTCCAGCGGCTGCGCAAGGAGCAGCCGATCGCCGTCGTGGTCGACGAGTACGGCGGCACCGCCGGGGTCGTCACTCTGGAGGACATCATCGAGGAGCTCGTCGGCGAGGTGCGGGACGAGCACGACGCCGAAGGCGCCGACCGCCCCGAGCTGGCGGCAGCAGCCCCCGAGGACGGGCGGCCCGCCTGGGACGCGGAAGGCAGCTGCCGGGTACTGACCCTGCGCCGGATAGGTCTCGACGTGCCCGACGGCCCCTACGAGACCGTCGCCGGGCTGGTCGCCGACCTGCTCGGCCGGATCCCCGCCCCCGGGGACCGGGCCGAACTCCCCGGCTGGCGGATCGCCGTCCGCCAGGTCGGTCACTACCGGGCCGAGAAGGTCCGCTTCGTGCGCCTGGCCGACACGCCCGCGCCGGCCGCCACGCCGTCCCGCCGCGTCCTGGAGGCTGCGCGATGAGCCTGGTCCAGTTGCTCTTCGCCGGACTCCTCGTCCTGGCGAACGGCTTCTTCGTCGGGGCGGAGTTCGCCCTCGTCTCGGTGCGCCGCAGCCAGGTCGAACCCCTGGCGGCAGCGGGGTCGAGCCGGGCCCGCAAGGTGCTGTACGGCCTGGAGAACCTGCCGCAGATGATGGCGGCCGCCCAGTTCGGCATCACCGTCTGCTCGCTGACCCTCGGCGCCGTCGCGGAACCGACCGTCGCCCGTCTGCTGGAGCCGGTCTTCCACGCGGTGCACCTGCCCGACGGGATGATCCACCCGCTCGGCTTCGTGGTGGCGCTGGTCCTCGTCGTCTTCCTCCATCTCGTCATCGGCGAGATGGTCCCGAAGAACCTGGCGATGGCGGCCCCGGAGAAGACCTCGCTCTGGCTCAGCCCGGGCCTCGTCGGCTTCGCCCGTCTCTGCCGTCCGGTCACCTCCGCGCTGGGCGCCTGCGCCCGGCTGGTGCTCCGGCTCTTCGGGGTCGAGCCGAAGGACGAGGTGGAGGCCGTCTTCACCAGCGAGCAGCTCAACCGGCTCGTGGAGGACTCCGGACAGGCCGGGCTCCTCGAACCGGAGGCGCAGGAACGGCTGGAGGACGCCCTGGAGCTGGGCAGCCGGCCCGTCACCGACGTGCTCCTGCGCCGGGCGTCCCTGGTGACGGTGGACCCTTCCGTCACCCCGCGCCGGATCGAGGAGCTCACGGTGCGCACCGGCTACTCGCGCTTCCCCGTCTGCGCCGAGGGCGGCGGCCCGTTCATGGGCTACCTGCACGTCAAGGACGTCCTGGACCTGGAAGACGGTGAGCGGGCCGTCCCGCAGCACGTGTGGCGCCCCATGGCGACCGTACGGGCCGAACTGCCCCTGGACGACGCCCTGACCGTGATGCGCCGCGCGGCGACGCACCTGGCCCAGGTCGCCGACGCGTCGGGCCGCGTGCTCGGCCTGGTCGCCATGGAGGACGTACTGGAAATGCTGGTCGGAGAGGTACGGGACCCGGCCCACCGGGTCTCGGAGCCCCGCCGCACCGACGAGCGGCAGACCGGTTCGGACGAGCTGTCCGCCCTGGTCGGTTAGCCGGCTCAGCCCCCGCCCGCCGGGAGTCCTCCCCGGCGGGCCGGGGGCCGCGCCCGCAGACAGTCCGCCCCGGCGGGGCGGGAGCGTCACACCTCGGGCGGTTCCTGCCGGCCCCGCCCCACCGGCCCCCGCCCGGACAGCACCTCGCCGTACGCCTGCATCAGGTCCGGCAGCCGCAGCGTCGCCAGATCGTCCCGCCCCGGCACCGTCCCGTATCCCGAGAGCCGCAGATCACGGTAGGCGCAGCTCTTCTCGTACAGCGTGCGCAGGAAGCGTCCGTTGCCCAGCTCGTCGAGCCAGCCCTGGTCGACGACGTGGCCGCTGATGGACCGCAGCTCCTCCAGCGCCTCCTCGTCCCACACGTCCCCGTTCTCCGCGGCCAGCACCTCGCCGATGGAGGTGAGCTCCAGCGGCCGGTAGCTGGGGAAGTCCACCCGGGTCGTGAAGCGCGACGAGAGCCCCGGGTTGGCGGACAGCAGCCGGTCCATGCCCTCCGGATAGCCGGCCAGGATGACGACGAGATGGTCCCGGTTGTCCTCCGCGCGCTTGAGGAGGACCTGCAGGGCCTCGTCGCCGTACGCGTCGCCCTTGCTGTACCCGGTGTTGGAGAGGCTGTACGCCTCGTCGACGAAGAGCACCCCGCCCAGCGCCGAGTCGATCAGTTCGTTGGCCTTCACCGCGGTCTGGCCGAGGAACTCGCCGACCAGGTCGGCCCGCTGGGCCTCGACGAGATGGTCCCCGCCGAGCAGGCCCAGCGCGTAGAACACCCGGCCGAGGATCCGGGCCACCGTGGTCTTGCCGGTCCCGGACGGCCCCGAGAACACGAAATGCCGCTTCGGCGGCTGTACGGGCAGCCCCTGGCCCGTGCGCAGCCGCGCCATGTTCAGCTGTGCCGACAACGCCTTGACCTGCCGCTTCACCGGTTCCAGGCCGACCATACGCTCCAGTTCCGCCAGCGCCTCGGCGAGCAGCACGGGGTCACTGGGCCCGGCCGGGAACGGCTGCGGCGCGGACTGTCCCGGGACCGCGGTCTTCCGCCGCGCCCCGCCCGGAGGCACCCCGACGCCGGGCAGGTCCGGCGCCTCGACGCCGGGCGGCAGCTCCCTGCCGTCGACCAGATCGGTGCCCAGCAGGTCCGTGCCCAGCAACGAGTCGCCGTCGGGCTGCGCCTCCGCGTACGTGCCGTCGGCGCCCAGGCCGGTCAGCGAGACGGCGGCCAGGCCGGCCGCCTCCTCGGAGCCCTCCAGCCCGTCGTAGTCCGCGATCGCGGCGAGCCGCGCGGAGGTGTCCATGAACGCCGGGTCGATGCGGTGGACCGCGCGGTACAGGGGCAGTGCGGCCGCGCTGCGGCCCGTGCCCTCGTGCGCGCGGGCCAGCCAGTAGCGCAGCTCCTTGCGCTGCGGCTGCTCGCTGCGGCAGCGCATGAGCGCGGTGGACAGCAGGGGCTCGGCCTGCCCGTACATCTCCAGCCGCACCCGCGCCATCCCGCCGAACAGGCCCGCCTCGATGCCCAGCAGCGGATCGTCGATCAGCTGCTCCGTATGGCGTACGAGCTGTTCCCAGTCCTTGACGAGGTAGGAGCGGCAGGCGTGCAGGAAGCGGACCTGAGCGTCGGCGTCCACCGGCGGAAGGCCGGCCAACGCCCGGTCGAGCTCCGGCACATGACGGCCGTCCAGCCAGTGCGAGGCGTGCGCGAGCAGCAGATCGCGCGGGCTCTCCAGCACCGGCTGCACCCACCAGCCCAGCCAGTACCACGAGTTGAGTGTGCGCCGGTGGCGCCCGCGCTGATCGCCGAACCGCTCGCGATGGCGGTACATGTGCAGCAGCGCCGTGGTCGTGTCGACCCGCAGCGCGTGGAGGCCGAGCCAGGCGTCCGCCATGCCGGGATCGAGGCGCACCGCGGCTCTGAACTCCTCCTCGGCCTGCGGATAGGCGCCCATCGTGTAGGCGTCCACGCCGCGCAGCCACGCGAGGTCGGCCGGGGCCTGTGCGCCCTGCGTGCCGCTGTCCATCAGGTCCCCCACCAACCGTGCCCCCAGGATGTCCCGTCGCACGACGGCCCGCCGAGGCGCGCCGAATCACTGTGCCATGGACGGGAATTGACCGCACCGAGAGGCATCGTACCTGCGCAGGGAGTGTGCGACTAAGGGCGCCGCAGGCCGAAGACGGGCCGTGACCCACGGTAAGCGGAGGGGGGTGCGCCGGGGCCGGAAAGGGGCGTCGGGCACAGAGCGAAGCCCCCGATCACGGGGGAACAACCGGGGGCTTCGCGTCTGCGGGGGCTCCGAAAAGCCGCACATTGAGAACGTAAGACCTGTACCGCCCCCGGGTCAAGCAGAGTTGAGGCACTTCCGGTCCGATTTCCGACTGCTCAGTATGGCGGTCCGGAGTGATCACGGTGGGTGACGGAAGGGTTCGTTCCCGCTGTCGGAGGACGTCCCTCCAGCCACTCGTATCCCACGGGCAACTGGCGTACCAGGGCATCGGCCCAAGGGCGCGAGGGATCGGCCGAGAAATGAGCCGCCTCGGCGGCCGTCCAGCCGTCCCAGAAGGCGCTCAGCGCCGGTCCGTCCCGCCGACGGCCCCGCTCCCAGGAGTCGGCCGCCGGCAGGTCCATCCACACCAGGTGGGCGAGGGCGGGGCGCAGCGCCCGCCGTCCCGCGCCGACGCCCTCGATCAGCACCAGCGGGGCCGGGGCCAGGGTGCGCGGCGGCCCGAAGCCGCGGGCCGTCCAGTCGTACGGCGCGTAGCGGGCGGTTTCGCCGCGCGAGAGCGGGCCGGTCACCTGCTCCCGCAGCCTGCCGGTCCAGCCGAACAGCTCCTCGTGGGTGGCCAGATCGTCCAGGTGCAGCACGGGGGCGTCGCCGAGCTCCGTCGCGAGCCGGGCGGCGAACGTGCTCTTGCCCGATCCCGCGTGGCCGTCGACGGCGATCAGCCGGACCGGACCGCAGGAGGGCGGCAGGGTGCGCAGCCGTGCGGCCAGGCGCGAGAGGTCGTTCATGGCCCCAGCCTATGAGCCGGTGCCTGGCAGCCCGGCAAGCAGCCGCAGGTCACGCCAGTGGTCCAGACCCATATTGGTCCGTCGACGCGAGCAGAATCGCTGGCCGAAACGGCGGGTGACCCGTAATAGTTGGGCACTGCCGTGCACCCGCAGCCCCACTCCGCTGACGACCGGGGGTCTCGCCCATGCCCAGTCCGACCTCACGCAGAACCGTGCTCACCGCCGCGCTCGCGGCAGCGGCCGGCACCGCGGCGGTGCCGGCCGCCGCCGCTGCCGCTCCGTCACGTCATCCGCACCACGCACCTACGGCTGCCGCCTCGCTCGTGGACAACCGCGCCTGGACCACGTACACCGACTGGCGCTGCGGCTCGGGCGCCGGGACCCGTGCCGTCGCGGGCCGCCGGGCGGGTCTGGTGATCGGACACCCGCTGGGGCGCACCGACTACACCGACCCGCACACCGGCACCACCGCGGCGTGGGACTACGCCACCTGGACCTCACCGGTCCACCGCTCCGCCGTCCCGGCCACCGAGGTGATCGCGTCCTGGAACGCGGACACGCCCGCCGGCACCTGGATCCAGATCGAACTGCGGGGCAGCTACTCGGACGGCACCGACACCCCGTGGTACGTGATGGGCCGCTGGGCCGCGGGCGACGGCGACATCCGCCGTACCTCCGTCGACGACCAGACCGACGGCAAGAGCTCGATCTGGACCGACACCTTCTCCGTGGACGACGCGGCGAGCGGTCTGCGCCTGCTCTCCTACCGGCTGCGGCTGACCCTGTACCGCACACCGGGCACCGACTCGACCCCCACCGTGTGGCGGCTGGGCGCGATGGCCTCGGACGTTCCCGACCGCTTCACCGTGCCCGCCTCCACTCCCGGCCTCGCCCGGGAGCTGCCGGTGCCGCGGTACTCGCAGAACGTGCACGTGGGGCAGTACCCCGAGTACGACAACGGCGGCGAGGCGTGGTGCAGCCCCACCTCCTCGCAGATGATCATCGAGTACTGGGGCCGCAGGCCCAGCGCCGAGGACCTCTCCTGGGTCAAGCCGGGACTGGAGGACCCGCAGGTCTGCCACGCGGCGCGCTTCACGTACGACAACCAGTACGAGGGCTGCGGGAACTGGCCGTTCAACGCCGCCTACGCGGCGACGTACGAGGACATGAGCGCGGCGGTGACCCGGCTCGGCTCGCTGAAGGACCTGGAGGCCCTGATCGGGGCCGGCATCCCGGTCATAACGTCGCAGTCGTTCCTCAAGACGGAACTGACCGGCGCGGGCTACGGCACCTCGGGCCACCTGATGACGGTGATCGGCTTCACCGGGGACGGCGATGTGATCGCCAACGACCCTGCGTCGCCGAGCGACGAGGCGGTGCGGCACGTCTACCTGCGGCAGGAGTGGGAGAACATCTGGCTGCGGACGAAGCGTTACGACGCGAACGGCAAGGTCAGAAGCGGTACGGGCGGGGTCTGCTACGTCTACTGGCCCTCGGACCCGACGCCGGGTCAGCGCCGGGTCCTGAAGTCGTTCGGCCTGCTGTAGCCCCTTACGGGGCCACGGTCGCCTCACCCCGGACGCCGGCGTGACGCGTCCGGGGTGAGGCGGCCGTTCAGGAGCGGACGAGCGGCGTGTCGACCAGGTGCTCGGCCAGGAACCACGCCTGCAGTTCGCCGGTCCTGATCACCTGCGAGACCAGCAGGTCGTTGGTGCCGTCGTCGCCCAGCTCGGCGGTGCGTGCGGCGGCGTCATGGGCCTCGATCAGGATGGTCTCGTGGGCTTCCAGCAGCCGGGACAGCATCGCCGGCACCTGCTCCACACCGTCCGGCGGACGCGGGATCGACGTGATCTCCGCGACGTGCCGGGGGTCGCCGACCGCCACGCCACCCAGGGACTGGACGCGCTCGGCGAGGGTGTCGACGATCTCCAGCTGCTCGCCCGCGTGCTTGTCCAGCACGAGGTGCAGCTGGTAGAAGGTCGCGCCGCGCATCAGCCAGTGATGCTTCTTGTAGAGGCCGTAGAGGATCTGCGTGTCCGCGAGGACCTTGTTCAGCCGCTGGCACGAGTACATCCGGGCCTCGTACGACAGGCCGAGCGGGAACTGCTTCACGGTCCCGAACTCCTGGATCACTTCACCCTTCTGGTGGAGCCACGGCTGGCTGCCGCTCACGTGAGGGGAGCTGATGGTCATGAGGGGCCTCCTGCGGTGCTGTGCCGGGTGTACTCGAGCGACGGTAGGCGGCGCGAGGAGTCCCTCTTTGCTCCGCAGCGCACGCGGGGGAGCCCGTCCGTGCACAGCGCGCCCCGCGCCCGCCGGAAGAAGGCCCCTGGCCGCCTCGTCCTCCGCGGCGCCGGGGCTCACAGGTGCGCCGGGCACGGTGCGGACGGGGCTCAGACGGTGGGCGGGGCCGCGGCGTACTCCTCGTCGGTGACGGGGGTCAGCCAGTGCACGACGTCGTGGTCGGCATCGCCCTCGTTGATGGCCACGTGGACCATCAGCCGGTTCTGGGCGGCGCCGTGCCAGTGCTCCTCGTCGGCCTCGAACAGGACCCGGTCGCCGGGCCGGATGACCTCCACGGGCCCGCCGCGGCGCTGGCACAGGCCGACGCCTTCGGTGACGAAGACGGTCTGGCCCAGCGGGTGGCGGTGCCAGTGGGTGCGCGCGCCGGGCATGAAGTGCACCAGGGAGGCGGTGACCCGGGACGGCGCCGGGGCCGCGGCGACGGGGTCGATGTAGACGTCGCCGGTGAACCAGTCGGCCGGGCCCTTGACGGTGTCGATCGAGCTTCGGGTGATCTGCATGGTCGTTCCTTCGCAGTGCGCGCTTGGGGCGGGCAGTGTCCGGGCCGGCGTCCCCGTACGGCGACGCCGGCCCGAGAGAGGTCAGGGCTTGAGGAGGGTCTTGATGGCGCGGCGTTCGTCCATGGCCTTGTAGCCCTCGGCGACCTGGTCCAGGGGGAGGGTGAGGTCGAAGACCTTGCCCGGGTCGATCCGGCCGGTCAGGACCCGCTCGATGAGGTCGGGGAGGTAGCGGCGTACGGGGGCGGGGCCGCCGCGCAGGCCGACGTGGGAGAAGAACAGCTCCTGGCCGTCGACGGCGACTTCGTGGGGGACGCCGACGAAGCCGACGGTGCCGCCGGGGCGGGCCGAGTGCAGCGCCTGCTGCATGGCCTGCGCGGTGCCGACGCACTCCAGCACGCTGTCGGCGCCGATCCCGCCGGTGAGGTCCTTGATCCGGGCGATGCCTTCCTCGCCGCGCTCGGCGACGATGTCGGTGGCCCCGAACTCCAGGGCGAGGTCCTGCCGGGAGGCGTGCCGCGACATGACGATGATCCGCTCCGCGCCCCTCTCCTTCGCCGCGATCACGGCGCACAGGCCGACCGCGCCGTCGCCGACCACCACGGCGGTCGAGCCGGGCTTCACCTCGGCGGCGTCGGCGGCCCACCAGCCGGTGCCCATGACGTCGGAGACGGCCAGCAGGCCGGGCCACAGCTCCTCGCCCGGGATGTCGTCGGTGGCGACGAGGGTGCCCTGGGCGTGGGGGATGCGCACGTACTCGGCCTGGCAGGTGCTCATGAACTCGCGGTTCAGGCAGTTCGACTGGAAACCGTTGCGACAGTTCGCGCAGGTGTTGTCCGAGGTCGCGAACGAGCCGACGACGAACTGGCCCGGCTTCACCGAGGTGACCTCGGAGCCGACCTCCTCGACGAAGCCGACGTACTCGTGCCCCATCGGGTGCGCCGCGTCGGTCGGCTCCGCACCGCGATACGGCCACAGGTCCGAGCCGCACACACAGGTCACGGCCGTGCGGATGACCGCATCCGTCGGCTTGAGGATCTTCGCGTCGTCCACGGTCTCGAAACGCACATCGCCGGGGGCGTGGATCACTGCTCCGCGCATGAGGGGTCCTTACAGGTAAGGGCGAGCGGTACCGGGGGACGTACCGGCCGCCGATGACGGTTGAGGGCCCGGCACAGGCGGCGAGAGGCCGACCCGGGCCGGATGCGGGCGCACGGCCCGCCCGCGTTCGGGGCCGGACGGGAAAGCGCCACGTCATCCAGGTAACCCCCTCCACGCACGCCCAGCGAGTCACCAGCGAGAGGTGTACCGGCAGTACACCTCTGCGACCGTGCGCGAGACGTACCGTCGAAGGCGTGGACAACACTCAAGAGGTCCGCGAGTTCCTCACCTCGCGGCGTGCCAAGATCACCCCGGAGCAGGCGGGAATGCCCTCCGGCCCCCGGCGACGCGTCCCCGGCCTGCGCCGCAGCGAGGTCGCGGCCCTGGCCGACATGAGCGTGGAGTACTACGCCAAGCTGGAACGCGGCAACCTCGCCGGCGCCTCCCCGGCCGTCCTCGAAGCCGTCGCCCGTGCCCTGCGGCTCGACGACGCCGAACGCGCCCACCTCCTGCGGCTGGCCCAGGCCGCCGACGGCTCCGACACCCTCGCCCGCCCCCGCCGCCGCACCCCCCGCCAGTGGGCCCCGCACCGCAGCCTCCAGTGGACCCTGGACGCGATCACCGCCGGACCCGCCTTCGTACGCAACGGCCGCATGGACATCCTCGCCACCAACCAGCTCGCCCGCGCCTTCTACGACGACGTCTACGCCACACCGCACAACCAGGCGAACCTCGCCCGCTTCCAGTTCCTCGACCCCGCCGCCCCGCGCTTCTACCCGGACTGGGACCAGGCCGCCGACATCGTCGTCGCCATCCTGCGCACCGAAGCGGGCCGCGACCCGCACGACAAGGACCTCCACGACCTCGTCGGTGAGCTGTCCACCCGCAGCGACGCCTTCCGTACCCGCTGGGGCGCCCACGACGTCCGCCACCACGGCACCGGCTCCAAGCGCTACCACCACCAGGCCGTCGGGGAACTGACCCTCGCCTACGAAGGCCTCGACATGGCCGCCGAACCCGGCCTCACCCTCACCGTCTACACCGCCGAACCCGCCTCCCCCTCCGAAGAGGGCCTGCGCCTGCTCGCCTCCTGGGCCGCCACCCAGGAGGCGACCCCCATCGCGCGGCAGGCGGCCGGCTGAGCGCAACGCGAAAGCCGCGCGGACCACCCCGAAGGGCACGTCCGCGCGGCAGGCGTTACGGCTACGGCCGCGTCAGGTGGTCGCGCGCACGGCGTCACCGATCAGTTCGGCGACTTCCCTGGGCCGGGAGACGGCGACGGCGTGGGAAGCGCCGTCGAGCTCCACCACCGTCGCTCCGGCGCGCTCGGCGCCGAAGCGCTCCACCTCCGGGTTGATCGCCGCGTCCGCACCGGCCACGAGCGCCCAGGACGGCTTGGTCACCCACGCGGCGGCCGAGGCCGTCTCCGTGAACGAGGACGCGGCCAGCGGGCGCTGCGCTGCCGCCAGGACCTTGGTGACGGCGGCCGGGACGTCCGCGGCGAATATCGCGGGGAACGCCTCGGCGTCGATGGTGACCTCGACCGCGGGTTCCCCGTCACCGCCCGGGTACGTCGCCTCCTTGAGGTTGCTGACCAGCGCCGAGAGCGGGAAACGCCCCTGCAGCTCGCCGAGGCTCTCCCCCTCTTCGGGGATGTAGGCCGCGACGTAGACCAGGCCGACGACGTTCTCCGCGGTGCCGGCCACGGAGATGACGGCACCGCCGTACGAGTGTCCGACCAGGACGACGGGGCCGTCGATCTGGGAGGCCGCCGAGGCGATGTACGCGGCATCGGAGGCCAGGCCCCGGAGCGGGTTCGGCGGCGCCACCACCGGGATGCCCTGGTTCTGCAGCTCCGCGATGACGCCGGACCAGCTGCCGGCGTCGGCGAAGGCGCCATGGACGAGCAGGGCGGTGGGGGTGGTGACCATTCGTGTACTCCTTGGAGAAGGTGAGCCGGGACGCTGGATCAGCGGCTGTGCAGTGCGGTGCGCAGGGTGGCGACGGCCTGGCTGATGGCGCCTTCGGCGGCGTGGGTCTCGCGCAGGGCGTTGAGCATCACGAAGTCGTGGATGACGCCCTGGTAGCGGACGGCCGTGACGGGGACGCCTGCCTGGCGGAGCTTGTTGGCGTAGGCCTCGCCCTCGTCGCGCAGGACGTCGGCCTCGCCGGTGATGACCAGGGCCGGGGGCAGTCCGGTGAGCTGCTCGGTGGTGGCCCGCAGGGGGGAGGCGGTGATCTCCGCGCGCTGCTTCTCGTCGGTGGTGTACTGGTCCCAGAACCACTGCATGCCGTCGCGGCGCAGGAAGTAGCCCTCGGCGAACTGGTGGTAGGACGCCGTGTCGAAGCTCGCGTCGGTGACGGGGTAGAACAGCACCTGCTGGACCAGCGGGACGTCGCCGCGCTCCTTGGCCATGAGGGTCAGCGCGGCGCTCATGTTGCCGCCGACGGAGTCACCCGCCACCGCGATGCGGGTGGCGTCCAGGTCCTTGGCGGCGCCCTCGGTGACGATCCAGCGGGCGACCGTGTAGTTCTGCTCGATGGCGACCGGGTAGCGGGCCTCGGGGGAGAGGTCGTACTCGGGGAAGACCACGGCCGCTTCCGCGCCGACGGCGAGTTCCCGGACGAGCCGGTCGTGGGTGTGGGCGTTGCCGAACACCCAGCCCGCGCCGTGGATGTAGAGGATCACCGGCAGGGGGCCCTCGGCGCCGGCCGGACGGACGATGCGGGCCCGGACGCTGCCCGTCGGGCCGCCGGACACGGTGACCCACTCCTCGTCGACGGCCGGCTTGGCGATGTCGCCGGACTGCACCTCGTCGACGGCCTTGCGGCCCTCGGCCGGCGCCAGATCGAAGAGGTACGGCGGGTTCGCGGTGGCTTCGGCGAAAGCGGCCGCGGCCGGCTCCAGGACGGGCTGGACCGGCTCGACAGTGGGGGACATGCGAACTCCTCAAAAACATATGGGGGTGCCGGTGTCTCCGGCGAGGCGGCCTCCAGTAAGGCGCGAGAGCACAGGGCCGCCTCCGGCCACGCTAGAACCGCGAAGACGCCTGTCGTTGCACGCCGGTGCACCGACTGTGGCCTCACCGTGCACCGAAGAGGCCCCCGGACCACCGAGGGGCAGCGGTGCGCTGACAGGTACCGGGCCGATGTGCCGATGCCGCGAGGAGGCCGGCCCCGGCGGTCCGTCCTGGTGGGCACCACCTTCCCGGCGGGGCGGCCGAAGCCGGTGAGCGCGTTCCGCAATGGCGCGAGTCGCCGCGCTTGCGCAAGGGGCCGAGCGCCTTCTCGACGCGTCCGGCGACCGCGAGCCCCTTACGGCGACTGCGGCCGCGGAGGGCGAAGGCCACGCCGTGGACAGCCGTCCGAGTGCACGCAGAGAACAGTTAGAGTGCACGGAGGGACACATGTGCGCCGGTAATAGCCTTGCCGTAACCACTTCGTGATCTCCGTGCCGACGGCGCGAGTCATCCCGTGTGCCCTGGTGGGACGCGGTATCGAGCCGTGCGAGGCCACCCGCCGGCAGGGAAAGCCGGCTTCGGCAGGCGAGTGCGGACGGAACGGGTCGAACATGGCAGGAGCAGGCGGTCCGCTGTCGCGTCGCGGTCTGCGCGGCCGGGAGGCCGAGCTCGCGGAACTCGAGGCGCTGATCGCCTCCGTGGCCCGCACCGGAAGCGGCGCGCTGGCCCTCGTCCGGGGCGAACCGGGCATCGGCAAGACCACGCTGCTCGCCGAAGCCGTCTCCCACGCCAGGGCGGCGGGCTTCTCCGTCGGCGTCGGCAAGGCCGATGAGCTGCATCACATCGTGCCGTTGTCGTCGCTGGCGGCCTGCGTCCTGGACGGCGATCAGCCCCTGTTGTCCGGCGACGCCTTCGCCGATCTCGCCCGCAACCACGATCAGCGGATCTGGTTGGTGGAGCGCCTGGCGGAGGCGATCGAAGCCAGAGCGGGCAGCGTGCCGGTACTGATCAGCCTGGACGACGTGCAATGGGCCGATCCGCTGAGCCGCTTCGCCCTGCAGCGGCTGCCCGCCCGCTTGCGGACCTCGCCGGTGCTGTGGATGCTGACCGCCCGACGTGAGCCGACGGGCCCCGCGGACGAGATCGCCGCGGCCGCGGCCGGCGAGCTCCCGACGGTCACCGTGTCCTTGGGCCCCCTGTCCGGCGCGGCCATCGCCCAACTGGCCGGCGACGCACTCGGGGCAGCGGCCGACGAGCGGGTACGGGACTTGCTCGACGGAGCGGGCGGAAACCCGTTTCTGGCCGTCGAGATGCTCGCGGGCCTGCGCGCCGCCGAGACCCCTGACCACCTCGTACCCCCAGGGCTTGTGGTGGGCGTGCGCGGCAGACTCAGGTCCCTGAAGCCCGACACCCTGCGTTTCCTTCAGATGGGCGCGGTACTGGGCCGCAGTTTCGCCTTCCACGACGCCGCCGCGCTCTGCGGCCGGCCGACCACCTCCCTGATAGCGGAGCTCGAGGAAGCCGTGCGCGCCGGGCTTCTGGACGACGACGGGGAGCACCTCGTCTTCCGCCACGATCTGCTGCGCCAGGCGGTCTACGCCGACATCCTGCCCTCGGCCCGTAAAGCCCTGCACCGAGAGGCTGCCCGCAGCCTCGTCACCGCGGGGCGCCGGCCGGTCGACGCGGTGCCGCACATCCTGAGGGGGGCCCTGCCCGGCGACGAAGACGCCGTGGCGCTGCTCCAGCGCGCGGCTGACGACGTACTGCCGGTCACGCCGGACCTCGCGGCCGACCTGATGACGCGCGCGCTGGCCCTGGTGCCCTCGGCGCGGCCGCTGAGGTTCGCGGTGGGGGAGCAGGCGATCCTCTGCCTGGCCCGGGCCGGCCGGAACCGGGAGGCGGTGTCGACGGGCGACGGGCTGCTGGCCGAACGGCCACCGCCGGAGACGTTCAGCCGCCTGCAGGCCGCCCTCGGCGGGGCGCTGTGGAACATGGACCTCGCCGGCGAACTGCGCCGCCGGGCCGAGGCCGCCCTCGCGATGGGAGGCGCCGCCCCGGAGGTCGCGGCGAGGCTGGCCGCCCTGCGCACCATGGCCTTGTCCCGGGGCCACGACCTGCCCGCGGCACGTGAGGCCGGCGAGACCGCGCTGCGCGCCGCCACCGCGACCGGCGACCGGGAGGCACACATCCTGGCCCTGGCCGGGCTCGGTGAGATCGCGCAGAACGCGGGGGAGAGCGCGGTCGCGCTGGAGCGCTTCGCCGCGCTGAGCGTCATCGACTCCGCCTTCCTTCCCGAAGAGATCGTCGCGCACCTGCACGTGGACGACTTCGAGTCCGGCGAACGGCTGCTCCTCCAAGCGAGGGAAGCAGGGGCGACGCGTCAGGCGGTGATGCTGTGGGCGCGGGGCCAGCACGATCTGGGGCTCGGACGGCTGGATGACGCCGACGCCGGCTTCCTGACCATGGAACGCCTGGAGGACGAGGTGCGGGTACCCGTCCAGCAGGTGAACGGCCGCGTGATCCGCTCCCGGATCGCCCTCCTGCGCGGCGACCGGGAAGCGGCGCGCGAGCATCTGATCGCGGCGCGGGAGAGACTGGCGGCCAGGCCGAACCCGGGCAACACAGCCGCGGTGCGCTTCCTGGAAGCGGTCCACGCCGAGGCGGACGGGGACGTCCGCCTCGCTGTCGAGAAGATCCGGGACGTGCAGCAGGAGGGATCCTTCATGCGCTGGCGGCTTCTGCGTGACTGGGTCGACGCGGGCATACGCATGGCGCTGAGCGGCGCCGACCGGGAGCTCGCCGAGGACCTCGCCGCTCAGGCCGAAGCCCACGCCGGACGCAACCCCGCCGTGCCGACGGCCACGGGCATCGCCGCGCAGGCCGCCGGGCTCGTGCGGAACGACATCGCCATGCTCGAACACTCCGTGGAACTGCTCGGCGCGAGCCCCCGCCCGCTGGTCCGGGCAGCCGCGTCCGCGGATCTCGGACACGCGCTCCTGGCGGCGGGCCGGAGGGCTCAGGCAGCGGACGCGCTGACGCACGCCCGTGACACGTTCGCCGCGTCCGGCGCCACCGCGGCGGCGGCACGCGTCCAGCGCGCCGCGAAGGGAGCGGGGGCCGACAGCCGCGGGGCGGCGGCCGTCCAGCGCCCCGTGCAGGGATGGGAGGCTCTCACGGCCTCGGAGAAGAAGATCGCGCGCCTCGTGGCCCAGGGCCACACCAACCGGTCGGCCGCCGACCTGCTCGTCGTCTCGCCGCACACGGTCAACACCCACCTGACGTCCGCCTTCCGCAAGCTGTCGGTCAACTCCCGGGTGCAGCTCGCCAACCTGGTCATGGCCCTGCCCGACAGCTGAGGGCATCCGCTGGTACGTTCGCGCGATGCCCGGCGCCGCCTCGTGCGCTTGGCTGGGTGCTCCACACCCAGGCGGAGGTCACCGGCATGCGCAGTTCCAGCTCCCCACGTCCGGTCATCGTGCTGGTGCACGGGGCGTTCACGGACGCCTCGTCGTGGACGGAGGTCATCAGCCGCCTGCACGCCGGCGGACTGACCGTGCGCGCCGCGGCCAACCCGCTGCGCGGTCTGGCGCAGGACGCCGCCTACCTCAGGAGCGTGGTGACGGACATCGACGCGCCGGTCGTCCTGGTCGGCCACGACTACGGTGGCGCGGTCCTCACCCAGGCCGCCGCCGGCGCCGACAACGTCGTGGCCCTGTGTTACGTGGCGGCGTTCGGCCTCGACGCGGGCGAGTGCGTCCTGGACATCGTGAACCGCTTCGCCCCCGCGCCGGTGACCCACGCGACCATCGCCGCCACCCTGCCCGCTCGGGGCCCCGGCGGCCCGGACAGCGAGCTGTACATCCGTAAGGAACTGTTCCCGCTGGTGTACGCCGCCGACCTGCCCTCCGGCGTCAAGGAGGTGCTGTCCGTGGCGCAACGCCCGATCGCCCGCACCGCGCTGACCGACCGGGCGGGCCCGCCCGCATGGGCCTCCACGCCGTCCTGGTACGCGATCGCGACCGCCGACCGGATACTCAGCCCCACCGCCCAGCGCTTCATGGCCCAGCGCATGGCGGCCACCGAGCACGTGCTGGACGGTTCGCACGCCGTGGTGCTGTCCCAGCCCGACGCCGTGGTGAGGATGATCCGGGAAGCCGCCGGGCAGGCGCGCTGACCACAGCGGGGGCGCCGCGTCGCGCATGCCCCCCGGCAGGGCCCGGGCGAGGGCGTTTAGGATGCGTTCGAACGAAAGAGGCCCCCGGTTCGGGGCTGCCCTGGCGGCCCCGGAAGTCCGCCCCCCTCGCGATACGGGCCGCGGCCACGGACAGCGACTCGACGAAGGCACTCGCATGATCTCACCGGCTGGACGGCCGGCGCGGCGCATCGCCGCCCGCCTGACCGGAGCCATGGCGCTGCTGATGGCCGCCACCGGGTGCGTCGACGGAAGCGGCAGCGGGGCGGTGACGGGCAAGGTCACCTCGCTCACCGTGCTCGACTACTACACCCAGAGATCCGAGCACGCCCAGTGGGACCAGGTGCTCGACGCGTGCGGCAAGACCGCCGGCGTCCGGATCGAGCACACGAGCGTTCCGCCGGCCTCCCTCATCCCCAGGGTCCTGCGGCAGGCCTCGGCGCGGACCCTTCCCGACCTGCTGATGCTGGACAACGCCGACCTGCAGCGGATCGCGCAGACCGGCGCGTTGACCCCGCTGAGCCGGTACGGCATCGACACCGGCGGCTTCGCCGAGGGCATCCTGTCGGCGGGGACGTACGAGGGAGAGGTGTACGGGCTCGCTCCCTACGTCAGTACGGTCGCCCTCTTCTACAACAAGGACATGCTCGCCGAGGCCGGTGTCGCCGTGCCGAGGACCTGGGACGAACTGAAGGAGGCGGCAGCGGGGCTGACCCGCCACGGGCGCTACGGCATGGCGGTCGACGCGAACGCCACCTTCGAGAGCAGCTGGCAGTTCCTGCCCTTCCTGTGGTCCAACGGCGGGAACGAGAAGCGGCTGGACACTCCGCAGGCCGCACAGGCACTCCAGCTGTGGGTGGACCTGGTGAGGAACGGATCCATGTCGAAGTCGGTGCTGAACTGGACGCAGGCGGACGTCCACGACCAGTTCGCCGCCGGCCGGACGGCCATGATGATCAACGGACCCTGGCGGATCGCCGCCCTGGACAAGGACAAGGACCTGCACTGGGGAGTGGCCCCCATCCCTGTTCCCCGGCTGGGACAGAGCCCGGTCACGCCCCTCGGCGGCGAAGTGTGGACGCTCCCCCGAAGCCGGTCCGAGGACCGGCAGAGGAAGGCCGCTGACGTCCTCGCCTGCCTCAACACCCCCTCGAACACGCTCACCCTGGCCAAGCAGCACTTCACCGTGCCCTCCCGCACCGCGGTCGCCGCCCGCTACGCGGAACAGGACCCGTCGATGGCCGTCTTCGTCAAGAGTGTGCGAGGCGCGCGCGTGCGTACCGGCGAACTCGGGGTCAGATGGCCCAAGGCGGCAACCGGGATCTACACGGCGATCCAGTCCGCACTGACGGGGGAGCGGACTCCGGAGGAAGCCCTGGAGCACGCGCAGCAGATCGCTGCCGCTGACTGACCGGGCCCTCGTCCGAGCCCTCGCCGGCGTCCCGCTGCTCGTTGCCCCTCCAGGGCGTGTCACCGGCCCGGCCGACAGGTGAGACGCACTCGACCCCCGATCTAGCGGGTTCACGCGATGTGCCGCCCCCGGACCGACTGGCACGGTGCTACAGAAGGCACACACCAGTCGAAAGGCGAAGATCATGGCGCCGGATGTCCCGGACGGAAGCGCCCTCGGCAGCTTCCACACCACCGATGCGCTGCCGGTCCCCCACCGACGGGCCTACTGGCGCGAGGCCCTCTCCCGGACCTTCGGTACCGTGGACATGACCGTCCCCGACGAGGTGTACTCCGGCACGATCCGTGCGACGCCGCTCGGCCGGCTCCGGGCGGTCACCGTGGACGGCGATCACCTGTCCGCCGTGCGCACGCGCCGGCACCTCGCGCAGGACGCCCCGGACGGCGACTACGTGGTGGTCAAACTGCTGGACAAGGGAACCGCCCGCCTGAGGCAGGACGGCCGTGAAGCGGTCATCGAGGCCGGAGACAACTTCCTCTACGACATGGCGCGCCCCCTCCACCTGGAATTCCCCGGACCCTTCCGGACCAAGTCCCTCGCCGTCCCGAGGGAGGTACTGGGCCTGAGCGAGGCCGACATGGCGCACGTGACCGCGCGCCCGCTCGGTGCCGACACGCCTCTCGGGGGCCTGCTCTCCCCCTTCCTCTCCGGGCTCGTGGACGGAGCCGGAACCTACCCACCGCGCACCAGCGAGCTGATGGCCCGTAACGTCGTGGATCTGCTCGGTGCGGTGGCCGACGAAGTACTCGGCCGGGACACCGAGGACACGCCCGCCGGGAACCGGGCGCTGCTGCTGCGCATCCAGGCGTTCATCGACCGCCATCTCGCGGATCCCGACCTGACCCCGCAGGCCATCGCCCAAGCCCATCACATATCCCTGCGGTACCTGCACAAACTGTTCGAGCGCGAGGACGCCACGGTCGGCCGGTGGATCCAGCGCCGCCGCCTGGAGGAGTGCCGACGCGATCTGGCACTCCACGGACACGTCACGATCGCCGCGGTGGCACACCGATGGGGTTTCGTCAGGGCCGCGCACTTCAGCCGGGTGTTCCGGGCCGCCTACGGAATGGCCCCCCGTGAGTGGCGCGACACGCAGGACCCTGCTCCGCAGGTCCCGTCGTCCGCACGGCTCGTCGATGCCTGAGACCGGGGGCCGGCCCCTACGCCGGCCCCTTTCCGTACGGTGCGCGGGAGGGGCACCTGGGGCGTCCGCGGGCTCTGCGCCGCGGCCCTGCTAGCGGGGCTTGGGTACGGTGAACTCGTTGCCGTCGGGGTCGAGCAACAGCAGGCCACCCTCACCCGCGCCGGTGTCCGGGCGGGTCGCGCCGAGCGAGATCAGTCGGTCGACCTCCGCGGCCCAGTCGGTGTCGGCGGGGACCGCCAGCTCGAACCGCAGTCTGTTCGGGCCCGCCTTCGGGGCCACCGGAGGACCGCCCCAGGTGATCTTCGTGCCGCCGTCCGGTGACTGGATCGCGGTCTCCTGGTCCTGGTCCCAGACCAGCGGCCACCCGAGCGCCTCGCTCCAGAAGTAGCCGACCTCCTGCGTCCCGTCGCAGGCCAGCGCTCCGATGAAGCCGGTACCGGCGAGGAACGTGTTGCCCGCCTCGATGACGCAGAACTCGTTGCCGTCCGGATCGGCGAGCACCACGTGTCCATCCTCGGGGCGCTGGCCCACGTCGATGTGGGTTGCGCCGAGCCCCACCGCTTGGGCCACCGTCTGCTTCTGGTCGTCCGGCGAGGTGCTCGTCAGGTCGAAGTGGGCCCGGTTCTGCACGGTCTTCGGCTCCTGGCCCGGTATGAAGCGGAGGCGGAACCCGGAGGCGTCAGGGGGCAGGAGCGTGACCTCGTCGCCGGGGCCGGCGGCCGGCTCCCAGCCCAGGACCGCGGACCAGAACCGCGCCAGGCCCGACGGCCGGGTCGCACGGAAACATATCGCGAACAGTTGACTGGTCATGCCCCGTGGATCCCCGCTTCGCCGATTTCCCACACGGCGCCTGGCGCGCGCCGTGAGCGCAGCCTAGGGGCGACCGCGCGGTCCCCGCACCGGAGTTTCGGCCGCGGGGCGCCGGCACGGCGGTACGCCGCCGCGACGGTGCTCGCGCAACGACGAGGGGGCGACCAGGGCCGCGCCGTGGCGGTTCGGCCCCGCGGCTCCCAGGCGGTGGCGTACCCCCGGCGGGACTCGGCATCCGGACCGGGACCGGCGGGTTCCCGGCGGAGCGCGCCCGTGTGGTCTCGCCCACAGGTGGCGGTGCGCCGCTTGAACGCCCCGTTCGCCCGCCGCCCGCCCCGCGCCGGGCTCCGAGGGGAGGCGGCGGCCGTCGGCGCCGTCCGGCCGTCCCCGGCGCAGTGACGCAGATCTCTACCCTGGGGCCCAGGCGGGCTGGCACTGTGGTCGGGTCCCCGCGAAGTGCCGGGGGTCCTGGCCGGGCTCGCGGCGCAGGCCCGCAGCACCCCCGAGCGACACCGACTGCCGGCCGACCGAACGGGATGCCATGACCACGACTGCCGCCATCACCACCACCTCTGCCCGCCGCCGCGCGCGGACCGGCGGACCCGAGGACGGCTCCAAGCTGCTGGAGAACGTCCTGGGCTGGACGCTCGTCGTCGTCATCGCCATGCTCGTCACGCAGCTCGGCCTCATGTGACCCGCCTCCACCCCCGGACGTGACAGGAGGCGGGGCAGCCGCCCCGGCCCCCCGCCCCCTTCACACCTGGTGACGACGTCAGCCGGTCGCCTTGATCAGTTCGCGCCGGTGGTGTCACCGGGTGATCGCGATGGCGGACACCCCAGGTGGGGAACGATCCGATCACCTTGCTGCCGACCGCTGCGGGGGCGGCCGGGGCCGCGCAGACGGGCCCGGCGCCGGTGACGTCCAGCGCGGCGCCACAGGCGGCAGCGGCGAGAGCCCGGCGGCGGGCTCCCGGGCGATGCGGTCCGGTCGTGGCTGCTCCTCGCGGGGGAGCGGGCGAGCCCCTGGGGAACCGCTTCCGCCGAACGAGCGAACGTGGCAGGCGCGCGGAGACTCGGTCGGCCGGAAATCGCAGATGGACTAGACCAGTTGGCCGATGGCGCGGGTCAATTCCGGTGATCATCCCCGCTCTCCCTCGCCCGTTTCCGGACGTGTTCTGTCAACCGGTGACGGATGCCGTCCGATCGGGCATACTCAACCCGCCACAGCCGCCGGCCTGCGCCTCTCGTAATCCGGGAGGGCAACATCGGCTGCACAGCAGTGTTTTCCGGGCATCGTCCGGAGATCCCTCCGGCGGCGCCGCTCACACCCCGCGCGCGCGACCGTCGCAACGCCCGACAGGGAGGAGAGCGCCGTCATGTCCGACCGTGCCCCGCAATCGGTGGAACGCCGTCTGCCCAGCGAGGAGTCCAGGCAACTCCTCGTGCTCGTCCGCGACATCGCCCAGCGGGAGATCGCGCCGCGGGCCGCCGAGGAGGAGGACGCGGGCCGGTTCCCGCGCGAAGTCTTCACCCTGCTCTCCGAGTCCGGCCTGCTGGGTCTGCCCTACGACTCCGCCCACGGCGGCGGCGACCAGCCGTACGAGGTCTACCTCCAGGTACTCGAAGAGCTCGCCGCCGCCCGGCTCACCGTCGGTCTCGGCGTGAGCGTCCACTCCCTCGCCTGCCACGCGGTCGCCGGCTACGGGACCAAGGACCAGCAGTCCGAACACCTGCCGGCGATGCTCACGGGCGGCCTGCTGGGCGCCTACTGCCTCTCGGAGCCCGCCTCCGGCTCCGATGCCGCCTCGCTGCGCACCAAGGCCGTACGCGACGGCGAGGACTGGGTCGTCACCGGCACCAAGGCGTGGATCACCCACGGCGGCGTCGCCGACTTCTACACCGTCCTGGCCCGTACCGGCGTCGAGGGCCCCCGCGGCATCACCGCCTTCCTCGTCCCCGGCGACGCCGCGGGCCTGGGCGCCGCCCTCCCCGAGAAGAAGATGGGGATGAAGGGCTCGCCCACCGCCCAGCTGCACTTCGACGGTGTGCGGGTCCCCGACGCGAGCCGGATCGGCGAGGAGGGGCAGGGCTTCGCGATCGCCTTGTCCGCGCTGGACTCCGGACGGCTGGGCATCGCCGCCTGCGCCATCGGCGTGGCCCAGGCGGCGATGAACGAGGCCGTCGCCTACGCCACCGGACGCAAGCAGTTCGGCCGCCCCATCGCGGACTTCCAGGGTCTGCGGTTCATGCTCGCCGACATGGCGACCCAGATCGAGGCCGGCCGCGCGCTCTACCTGGAGGCCGCCAGGCTGCGCGACGCGGGGAGCCCCTTCTCGCGGCAGGCGGCGATGGCCAAGCTCTTCTGCACGGACGCCGCGATGCGGGTCACCATCGATGCCGTCCAGGTGCTCGGCGGATACGGCTACACGCTGGACTTCCCCGTCGAGAGGCTGATGCGCGAGGCGAAGGTGCTGCAGATCGTCGAGGGGACCAACCAGATCCAGCGGATGGTCATCGCCCGCCACCTCGCAGGTCCTGAGACGCGCTGACCCGCGGCGGCCGGTCCGACCACACGGGCGTCGTCATGATCCGGTTCCACTCCTGGTCATGACGGCCCGGCAGGGCCCTGCCGGTGCTCTCCCAGTGCCGGAGCAGTGCCTGGTAGAGGGGCGGATCGGCCGAGTGGGGCGCCGCCGAGCGCGGGGCCGGACGGGGCGGCTCGGACGGTTCCGGCGAGGTGCGGGACTGCGGAACCGATTCTTCGGAGGCCGGAGCGGCGAGACGGCGGCGACCGGGGCCGGCTGTGGATTGCAGCAGGGTCATGCCAGGGAAACGGCACAGGGCCGGGCCGGGTCACTGCCCGGCCGATTCGAGCGCCTGTTCGCGAGGTCCTCTGGGTGGGCGGCGCACGGCCGGTGCGGCCGGGCGCGCCGCCCAGCCGGTCCGGCCGCCGTGGTGGTGCGGGCGGTCCGCCCCGGGCGCGTCACCGCCCCCGGGGCGAAAGGCTCAGGCCGCGTCGTGACGCAGCTGGTGCGGCACCCGGAGCGGGCGCGAGCCGGCGCCGCCGGCGTGGGAGAACGGCTGGGTCCTCCAGTCGAGCCCCTGGGGGAGCGTCAGCAGCAGGGCCGTCTCCTGCTCCTGGGCGTCCGCCGTGTCGTCGGCGGGACGGGCGTGCGACGCGGCGCGGCCGGTACCGGCGCACACCGTCAGGACGAACGGGTTCCACGGGCTGGGGCACAGCGCGTGCTCCGGCAGCACGTCCTCGTCCGCCAGGAGCGCGATGGGCCGGGCGCAGTCCGGGCAGACGACCCGGTACATCTCGAACGTGTCGTACGCGTCGGGAGCGGTGTCCTCGAAAGGATCAACGGGCTCCGGTTCGGTACGTCCGGTGAGCTTCAGGCTCTGCATGGAAATTCCCCCCTCGGGTGGGCCGACAAGGCGCCGCGGCCTCGACCACAGCAAGCACTTCCCGTCGCGCCTGCGCGGTAACCGTGAGCGGCTCGGCTACCGCCGCGTAAACCTGTGGCATTCGTCACATGCCCCCCGCAGGTGCCCTCCACGAGCCGTCCACGGCTGTGCCTGGAGGGCGTGGGGCCATAGATTGATCCATATGGAGGAGCTGGACCGTCACATCGTGGAGTTGCTCGTCAAGGACGGGCGGATGAGCTACACCGACCTGGGCAAGGCCACCGGCCTGTCCACCTCGGCGGTGCACCAGCGCGTCCGCAGGCTGGAGCAGCGCGGGGTGATCCGGGGCTATGCCGCCGTCGTCGACCCCGAGGCCGTCGGTCTGCCGCTGACCGCCTTCATCTCGGTGAAGCCCTTCGACCCGAGCGCCCCGGACGACATCGCGGAGCGGCTCGCCGGCGTCCCGGAGCTGGAGGCCTGTCACAGCGTGGCGGGTGACGAGAACTACATCCTCAAGGTGCGGGTCGCGACCCCGCTGGAGCTGGAGCACCTGCTCACCCGGATCCGTTCGCTCGCCGGTGTCTCCACCCGCACCACCGTCGTCCTCTCCACGCCCTACGAGGCCCGCCCGCCGCAGATCTGAGGGGGTCGCGCGCCGCGCGGCCCACCGCAGGCGGGAGACTGGTCCTCATGACCGAGAGCACCGCCCCCCAGAGCGAACACCGCACCGTGCTGCTGCGCGGTGGCGACGTCCACAGCCCCGCCGATCCCTTCGCGACCGCCATGGTGGTCGAACGGGGCCATGTCGCCTGGGTGGGTTCCGAAGGGGCCGCCGACGCCTTCGCGAGCGGCGTCGACGAAGTGATCGACCTCGACGGGGCCCTGGTCACCCCCGCTTTCACCGACGCGCACGTCCACACCACATCGACCGGTCTGGCCCTCACCGGCCTCGACCTCTCGGGGGCCCGTACCCTCGGCGAGGCCCTCGCCCTGGTGCGCGCGTACGTGGCGGCGCACCCCGCCGACCGGGTGATCCTGGGGCACGGCTGGGACGCCACGCGCTGGCCGGAGCAGCGCCCGCCCACCCGCGGCGAGCTCGATGACGCGGCGGGCGGACGACCCCTCTACCTGCCGCGGATCGACGTGCATTCGGCGGTCGTCACGACCGCGCTGCTCGATCTCGTCCCCCCGATCGCCTCGATGGCCGGCTACCGGCCGGACGGGCCGCTGACGGGCGCCGCCCACCACGCGGTGCGCGCGGCCGCCCACGGCGCCGTCACACCGCGCCAGCGCGCCGACGCCCAGCGCGCGGCGCTCGCCCACGCGGCGTCCCTCGGGATCGGCACGGTCCACGAGTGCGGTGGCCCCGACATCTCCGACGAGGAGGACTTCACCTCGCTGCTGAAGCTGGCGGCCGGGCAGCCGGGGCCGCGGGTCTTCGGCTACTGGGCCGAACAGGTAGGCGGCGAGAAGGACGCCCGGCGCGTCCGGGAACTCGGTGCCGTGGGCGCGGCGGGGGACCTCTTCGTCGACGGGTCGTTCGGCTCGCACACCGCCTGCCTCCACGAGCCCTACGACGACGCGCCGGTCTCGGGCGCCGCCCATCTGGACGCCGCGCAGATCGCCTCCCATGTCGCGGCCTGTACCGAGGCCGGGCTCCAGGCGGGCTTCCACGCCATCGGCGACGCGGCGCTGTCCTCGGTCGTCGACGGCGTGAGGGCAGCGGCCGAGAAGGTCGGCCTCGGCCGGGTGCGGGCCGCCAGGCACCGCGTCGAGCACGCGGAGATGCTCACGCCCGAGACGGTGGCGGCCTTCGCCGAACTCGGACTCACCGCCTCGGTCCAGCCCGCCTTCGACGCCGCCTGGGGCGGTGAGGAGGGCATGTACGCCCGCCGGCTGGGCGCCGGGCGGGCGAGGACCCTCAACCCGTACGCGGCGCTCCTGCGGGCCGGTGTGCCCCTCGCGTTCGGCTCCGACAGCCCGGTGACCCCGCTGGACCCGTGGGGGACCGTGCGGGCCGCCGCGTTCCACCGGACGCCCGAGCACCGGATCTCGGTCCGGGCCGGCTTCACCGCCCACACGCGCGGCGGCTGGCGGGCCGTCGGCCGCGACGACGCGGGCACCCTGGTGCCCGGCGCCCCGGCCGACTACGCGGTCTGGCGCACCGAGGAACTGGTGGTCCAGGCTCCGGACGACCGGGTGGCCCGCTGGTCGACGGATCCCCGGTCGGGGACGCCCGGGCTGCCCGACCTGAGCCCCGGCGGCGCACTCCCGGTCTGCCTGCGCACCGTCGTCTTCGGACAAACTGTCTACGTACGGCCGAACGAGTGACGTGCGGACATTTCGTACCGCCGATCGAAGTCGCCCCCGTTCTGCCATCACCTGGGGATCCTCGGGACTGACCAGGCAAGTTCGTTCATCGATGCAGGTCAGGCGGCTATTGACAGAAAGCGCCCACCGGCCGGTAGGTTCGGCCGGGTCCACCACAGGACGTCCGACCGGTTGAACCTCCACGCAGTCGTCGAACGCCGCTGGGTCATGGGGTGGTGTGCCGCACCGGCGCACCACTCCTGACAGCCAGGTTCAGCGCCCGCGCCTCGGGGGCGAGGGAAGGTTCCAGCCGGCGGAGGGTGTGACCCGGGTGGGGCCCGGACGTTCAGTAGACAACGGCTCTAGGTCGACCCGCAGCCGGCGGGTCCCAGGTCGGCCCGAAGGGCGCCGGGCCCCGATCCGCAGTTCTGTCCGTACTTCCGCTCTTCTGTCCGCCGCCGCCTCCCACGCCGCCCGACCGGGTCGGTCCGGGTACGTGCCGCGCTCGATATGGTGTGCATCTGCGTACGGACTTAAGGGGCAGTAAGTGAACGACGGCGGTCAGAGGCGATACGGCCCGCTCGGCAGAGCATTGGTGATCATTCCGACCTACAACGAGGCCGAGAACATCAAGCCGATCGTCAGCCGGGTGCGCGCCGCCGTGCCGGAGGCTGACATCCTGGTCGCCGACGACAACAGCCCGGACGGCACCGGCAAGCTCGCCGACGAACTCGCCGCGGCCGACGACCAGGTCCATGTGCTGCACCGCAAGGGCAAGGAAGGACTCGGCGCGGCCTACCTCGCCGGCTTCCGCTGGGGCATCGACCACGACTACGGCGTCGTCGTCGAGATGGACGCCGACGGCTCCCACCAGCCCGAGGAACTGCCCCGCCTGCTCACCGCCCTCAAGGGCGCGGACCTGGTGCTCGGATCGCGCTGGGTCCCGGGCGGCCGGGTGGTCAACTGGCCCAAGTCGCGCGAGATCATCTCCCGCGGTGGCAGCACCTACTCCCGGCTGCTGCTCGGACTGCAGACGCGGGACGTCACCGGCGGCTACCGGGCCTTTCGCACCGAGACGCTGCAGGGCATCGGCCTGGACGAGGTCGCCTCGCAGGGCTACTGCTTCCAGGTCGACCTGGCCCGCCGTGCGATCGAGGCCGGCTTCCATGTCGTCGAGGTCCCCATCACCTTCGTGGACCGGGAGATCGGCGACTCCAAGATGAGCCGCGACATCCTGGTCGAGGCGCTGTGGCGAGTGACGGCGTGGGGCGTCACCACGCGGACGAACCGGGTACTCGGGCGCCGGACGCCCTGATCCCGGGCGGGACCGCCCTGCGGACCCTCTTACGGCGTCCGGACGCCGCTCCAGGCACACTGGGGGCATGACGACCGGCACACCGCCTCCGACCGCCCGTAAGCGCTCGCGCGCCCGGACCTTCGTACCTCTCGCCATCGCCGCCTGGGCGGTGCTGGAGATCTGGCTGCTCACCGTGGTGGCGGACGTGGCGGGCGGGTTCACCGTGCTGCTGCTCCTGGCCGCGGGGGTCGTCCTCGGGGCCGTCGTGATGAAGCGGGCCGGCCGCCGCGCCTTCCGCAATCTCACCGAGACGCTCCAGCAGATGCCGGGACAGCCGGGGGCCGGCGGCTCGTCGCCCGCCCCCGCCAGTACCCGGGGCAACGGCTTCCTGATGCTCGCCGGGCTCCTGATCATGATCCCGGGGGTGATCTCGGACGTGGCCGGACTGCTGCTTCTGGTGCCGCCGGTCCGGTCGGCGCTCAGCACGTACGCGGAACGTTCACTGGAACGGCGGATGAAGGCCGCGGGCCCCGGCAGCTTCTCGGACGCCTTCCAGCAGGCCCGTATCCACCGCCCGGACGGAAAGGTCGTCCAGGGTGAGGTCATCCGCGAGGAGCCCGCCCGCCCGGAGGACAACCCCCGTCCGCCGCTGACGCCGTAACGCCACCGGCCCCGGCCACTGCGCCGAGCCGGTCTCGGCCGCCCGGGAGGACCGGCCCGGGCCCCGTCGGGCCGCCCCGGCCGCGTAGAGCCGACTTCCTCGGCCTCTCAAGACGGCCACAGCCGACCTCCTCGGCGTCTCAAGACGGCCACCGGCCCGGTCGAGCCCGTCCTCCGGCGATCGAGGACGTCTTGGCGGCGGCCCGGACGAGGCAGAGCGCCACCGTGAGCCGGCCCGGCCCCCGCGCCCCGCCGCCCCGCAGGCCCCCGTATACACAGAGCCGCGGGCCGCGACACACAAGGTGTCGCGGCCCGCGGCTCTGTCTCGATGCGGTGCTACGCGGTCAGGCAGACTTCCTGCTGTCCCGCGGATGCACGGCAATGTTCATGGCGCCGGAGCGCAGAACCGCCAGCCTCTCGGCCAGCACCTCTTCCAGCTCCTCGCGTGTGCGCCGCTCCATGAGCATGTCCCAGTGCGTGCGCGCAGGCTTGCCCTTCTTCTCCTCGGGGCCATCCCCGTCCACCAGGAGTGCCTGGGCGCCACACGCCTTGCACTCCCACTCCGGCGGAATTTCCGCCTCTACCGAGAAGGGCATCTCAAATCGATGTCCGTTCTGGCATGCGTACTCCACCGCCTGGCGCGGGGCCAGATCGATGCCGCGGTCCGTCTCGTAGCTGGTAACCACGAGTCGCGTGCCGCGGAGAGCTCGCTCACTCATGAATCGTGCCTCCCGGGCTTGTCGCCCACAGGACAGGTGTCGCTGTCGTCGTCATCCGGTCAACGTCCGGTCGGCGGCAAAGATTCCCGTCGCCGGTCATGCGTCGCCCGTCGTGCCGCTGCTTTTCAGGTTTGCGAGTGTTCAAGTACCCGCCAATGCCCGGTTTGTCACATCTGACGGAAGCTGTCACCCAACGGTTTGGATTCTTCCACTCGCAGTAACGGTCCTCCGGGCAGGCCAAAGGCGTACACTACCGGCCTTTCACTTCAACGTCTAAATCCGTTCCGGAACGAGATTCCCGGCCGCCGCCACCGCCTGCCGTACCGGCACCCTCGCGAGCAGCACGGAACCGACCACGAAGAAGACCACCAGCGAGATGATCGCATCCCGATAACTGCCGGTCAGCTGATACGCGAGCCCGAACACCAGGGGCCCCAGCCAGCTCAGTCCCCGGTCGCTCATCTCGTACGCGGAGAAGTACTCGGCCTCCTTGCCGCGCGGCACCAGATGCGAGAACAGGGACCGGGACAGCGCCTGGCTGCCGCCGAGGACGAGGCCGATCGCCGCGGCCAGCGCGTAGAAGTAGACCGGTGAGCCGGCGGGCAGGAAGTAGCCGGCGACGAGGATCAGCGTCCAGACCACGAGCGACCCGAGGATCGTGTGCTTCGCCCCGTACACCCGGGCCGTCCGCCCCATCCCGAGCGCCCCGGCGACCGCCAGCACCTGGACCAGCAGCACCGCCGTGATCAGCGTCGTCTGGTCGAGGCCCAGTTCCTCGGAGCCGTACACGGACGCCTGGGAGATGACGGTCTGCACCCCGTCGTTGTAGACGAGGTAGGCCAGCAGGAAGGAAAGGGTGAGCGGGTGGCGGCGCATGTCGCGCAGGGTCGCCCTCAGCTGCCGCCATCCGGAACCGACCGCCTCGCCCCCGCGCGCCCCCGTGGTCCGGTCGCGCAGCCGCCGCAGCGGGATGACGGTGAAGGCGCCCCACCAGAGGCCGGCCGTGGCGAGGCAGATCCGCACGGCGTCCGGCTCGGAGAGGCCGAAGGAGTCGTGGCCGGTGTAGAGGACCAGATCGAGGACGAGGACCAGGGCCCCCGACGTGTAACCGAAGGCCCAGCCCCGGGAGGAGACCGCGTCGCGTTCGTCGGGCCCCGCGATCTGCGGCAGATAGGCGTTGTAGAGCACCATCGACACCGATATCGAGGCGTTCGCCACGATGAGCAGGAGGACGCCGAGCAGATAGCGGTGGCCGTCCAGGAAGAACATCGCGGCCGTCGCGGTCGCGCCCGTGTAGGCCGCCGCCGCGAGAAGGGGCTTCTTGCGGCCCGAGCGGTCCGCCGCCGCGCCCACGACCGGCATCAGGATCACCGCGACGACGAGGGAGGCCGAGACCGCGTACGCGAACAGCGACCCGGCCCGGACCGGCACGCCGAGCGGGTGGACGTAGCCCTCGGCGTCGGCCGCGGCCTTGGCGACGGACGTCAGGTACGGCCCGAGGAACACCGTGAGGACACTCGTCGAGTAGACGGAGCAGGCGAAGTCGTAGAAGTACCAGCCGCGCTGCTCCCGGCGTCGGTCGCCGGGGCTGTCCGCCCAGGCCGTGCCGTCCGCCGGTCCGGCGGTGTTCGCGGTCTCGGCGCTCATCGCGCACCCCTCGTCTCTCCCCGTGGAGACGTCACCGGGCCGGCGTCAGGCCCAGGCCCCCCGCTCGCTCAGCACCGTGCGCAGCGTCTCGATGTGATCGGTCATGATGCCATCCACCCCGAGGTCCAGGAGCGCGGCCATCCGATCCGGCTCGTTCACCGTCCAGACGTGCACCTGGAGTCCCCGCGCGTGCGCCTCCCGCACGAAGCGCCGGTCGACGACCCGGACGCCGCCCTGGCTCTCCGGGACCTGGGCGCAGACGGCGCCCGAACGCAGGGCCGCCGGGACGCCGTACGAGCGCAGCCGCAGCGCCAGGACCCCGCGGACGCCGTAGGAGGTGGCGAGCCGCGGGCCCGCCAGCCGGTGCGCCCGGGCCACCCGCGCCTCGGAGAACGATCCGACGCACACCCGGTCCCAGGCGTCCGCCCGGCGGATCAGCCGCACGAGGGGTGCGAGCGCCTGACCCGCCTTGATGTCCACGTTCCAGCGGGCTTCGGGGAACTCCTCCAGGAGCTCCTCGAACAAGGGCAGCGGCTCGCGCCCCGCGACCCGGGCCCGTCGTATCTCGCTCCACGGCAACTGCGCTATCCGGCCCCGGGCGTCGGTGACCCGGTCCAGGGTGGAGTCGTGGAAGGCGACCAGCCGGCCGTCGGCCGAGGCGTGGACATCGGTCTCGAAGTAGCGGTACCCGGCGTCGGCGGCGCGGCGGAACGCGGCCGCCGTGTTCTCGATCCCGTCCGCCGCGCCGCCCCGGTGGGCGAACGCGAGAGGGACGGGGTGGTCCAGATAGGGGTGGCGTACGGAAGTCACCGCGGCAGTATGGCCTGCTCGGACGTCCCGGCGGCGACCGCGGTGCCCCCGTTGTCCTTGACCGCGAAGAAGCGCAGGAAGAACTGGGCGAGCGGGCCGATGGCGAGGGCGTACACGACCGTGCCCACGCCGAGGGAGCCGCCGAGCAGGAATCCGGTGAGCACGACCCCGATCTCTATCGCCGTGCGGACGAGCCGGATCGACCGGCCGGTCCGCCGGTGCAGACCGGTCATCAGCCCGTCCCGTGGTCCGGGGCCGAACCGGGCGGCGATGTAGAGCCCCGTCGCCACGCCGTTGAGGACGATCGCGGCCCCCATCACCCCGGCCTGAGCGGCGAGCCCGCGCACCTCGGGGACGAGGGCGAGCGTGCCGTCCATCGCGAGACCGACGGCGAAGACGTTCGAGACGGTGCCCAGTCCGGGCCGCTGCCGGAGCGGGATCCAGAGCAGCAGCACGATCGCCCCGATGATGATGGAGACGACCCCGATGCTGATGCCGGTGCGCTCGGCGAGCCCCTGGTGCAGCACACCCCAGGGCTCCAGGCCGAGCCCGGCGACGACCAGCAGCGCCGAACTCGCCCCGTACAGCGCCAGGCCCGCGTAGAGCTGGATCAGCCGTCGGGGGAGGTGAGCTCCGCGCGCTGCGGCGGTGATGGACAAGGCGTGCCCCCTGGAGTGGTGGTCGTGGACTGCTGCGTGTCACTCTGTGGCAGGGGATTGGCCGCCAACTATGGCCAATCCGAGGAAGGTGGACTGATTCTCATGGCGCAGTGGACCTCGGCCGTCGGTGCGGCGCAACTCGCCCGGCAGCTCCACGCCCAGCAGCCCCGGCCCGCGGCCCCCGGCAGCCGCAGGCCGCCCGCCTATCGTGCGCTCGCCGACGGCATCCGGCTGCTCGTCCTCGAGGGCCGGGTGCCGGTCGCCGCCCGGCTGCCCGCCGAGCGCGAGCTGGCGCTGGCCCTCTCCGTCAGCCGTACGACGGTCGCGGCGGCCTACGAGGCGCTCCGTGCCGAAGGCTTCCTGGAGTCCCGGCGAGGGGCCGGCAGCTGGACGGCGGTCCCCGCGGGCAACCCGCTGCCCGCCCGCGGACTGGAGCCGCTGCCGCCCGAGGCGCTCGGCTCGATGATCGACCTGGGCTGCGCCTCGCTGCCCGCCCCCGAGCCGTGGTTGACCCGGGCCGTCCAGGGCGCCCTGGAGGAGCTGGCCCCGTACGCGCACACCCACGGCGACTATCCGGCCGGGCTGCCCGCGCTGCGGCAGATGATCGCCGACCGGTACACCGCGAGCGGTATCCCTACGATGCCCGAACAGATCATGGTGACCACCGGGGCGATGGGCGCGATCGACGCGATCTGTCACCTCTTCGCCGGCCGCGGGGAACGGATCGCGGTGGAGTCCCCGAGTTACGCCAACATCCTCCAGCTGATGCGGGAGGCGGGCGCCCGTCTCGTGCCGGTGGCCATGGAGGAGGGGCTCGGCGGCTGGGACGTGAACCGGTGGCGCCAGGTGCTGAGGGACGCGGCGCCCCGGCTCGCGTACGTGGTCGCCGACTTCCACAACCCCACCGGCGCCCTCGCGGACGAGGACCGCCGCCGCGCGCTGGTGGACGCCGCCCGCTCGGCCGGCACGGTCCTGGTGGTCGACGAGACGATGCACGAGCTGTACCTGGACGACGACGTGCGCATGCCCCGCCGTGTCTGCGCCTTCGACCCGGCCGGCAGCACCGTGCTCACCGTCGGATCGGCGAGCAAGGCGTTCTGGGCCGGCATGCGCATCGGGTGGGTCCGTGCGGCCCCGGACGTGATCCGCAGCCTGGTGGCCGCCCGCGCCTACGCCGACATGGGGACCCCGGTCCTCGAGCAGCTGGCCGTCAACTGGCTGATGCGCACCGGCGGCTGGGAGCAGGCCGTGCAGATCCGCCGGGAGCAGGCGCGCGACAACCGGGACGCGCTCGTCGCGGCGGTACGCCGGGAGCTGCCGGAGTGGGAGTTCGCCGTGCCGCGCGGCGGGCTGACCCTGTGGGTGCGCACCGGCGGTCTCTCCGGCTCGCGGCTCGCGGTGGCCGGCGAGCGGGTGGGGGTGCGGGTGCCGTCCGGGCCCCGGTTCGGGGTCGACGGGGCCTTCGAGGGGTACGTGCGGCTGCCGTTCACGGTCGGCGGGCCGGTGGCGGACGAAGCGGCCCTGCGGCTCGCGGCCGCCGCCCAGCTGGTCGGTTCGGGAGCGGGCGCGGGGGCTGAGGCGCCCCGCACGTTCGTGGCGTGAGCACCGCGGCGGACCACGGGGCCCGGCGGATCCGCCGGGCCCCGTCGTCCGCCGGGGTCAGTCGCTGAGGGCCAGGTCCTCGACGGCGACGGAAGCGGTCACGGCCTCCGCCCTCACCGGTTCGGGCATGCTCGCCTCGACCGCGGTCCGCCGCTCGGGCAGCAGGTCGAGCACGGCCTGGCGCTGCGCCTCGCTCGTCGCGTCGTCGTACGGATCGGGCGTGGCGGGCACCTGGATGCGCAGCACCTGGCCCGTGCCGAGCCGGGCGTACCCGCGGCCGGGCGGGACGTCCGGAGTGGGGGTGGTGTGCGGCTCCAGACCGAGCACGGACTCGATCTGGCCGGGCGTGCAGGGGCCGAGCACGACCCGCGCCCTGGTGTGGGACCGGACGGTGTCGCTCAGGCCGTCCAGGCTGTCGAACTGCTCGGTCACCACCACGGTGACGCCCGCGGCCCTGCCGTGCCGCAGCGGCACCTGGAGCAGTCGCTGCGGATCGCTCACGCCGTCGGAGGCCGCGAGGGGGCCGAGCGCGCTCGGCCGGTCCAGCAGGATCCAGAGGGGACGCCGGATGTCGTCGGGGGCGGGGTCACCGGCCTGCCGGGCCCGCTGGGCCTCGATGAGCCGCCGTTCCGTCTCGTTGGCCGCCCATTCCAGGGTGGACAGCGCTCCGGCCGGCCCGCTCTCGACGGCCAGGACGCCCTCGCGTCCGGTGAAGCACGCGTACTCGCCGGTGCCGCTGCCTTCGATGATCAGGATGTCGCCGTTCTGGAGGGCCTGGAGAGCGATGGAGCGCAGGAGGGTGGTGGTGCCGCTGCCGGGCTGCCCGGCGATCAGCAGATGCGGTTCGGTGGAGCGCGCGCCGGTCCGCCAGACGACTCCCGGCGCGTCACGGGTCTCGTCGCCGTCGCTCACCGGCACCGTGCGCTGCACGGCGTCGTCGTCGGTGAACCCGAGGACGGTCTCGCCGGGGGCCGTGACGAAGCGCTGGGCGGTGAGGGAGGTGGGCAGGGCGTCGAGCACGTTCATGAGGAGCTGGTTGCCCTCCTCGTCCCAGCTGAAGCGGTACTCCCGGCCGCGGCCCGACTTGGCGTGCAACAGCTGTTCGATCCGGGCGCGGGAAGCGGGCTCGCTGTCGGTGAAGTAGGGGGGATACGTCACGCGGAGGCTGCTCACCCGGCCGTCGCCGTCGAACGCGTACCCACTGAAGACCTTGTCCCAGTCGCCGCCGTGGGTGAACAGCGGACCGGGGTCGTCGGCCGTCGAGAAGTAGGGAACGAGCGCCTCGTACAGAGCCTGCAGGCGCCCGGCCTCCGCCTCGTCCGGACCGGTTTTGGCGGGGGTGCGTTCCCGTCCCTTCCACGCGGCGGCGCCCATCACCGTGACGAGGGCCAGCAGCGGCCCGTACGGGATGAGCGCGACCACGAGCACGCAGGCCGCGACGAGGAACAGCGTGGGACCACGCCGGTCCTTGGGCGTCGCGGCCCACTTCTGCCGTCCTGCACCGGCCAGCAGCCGCAGACCACGGGTGACCATGATCAGCGGATGGAGCACGTCGGTGGCGCTGTCGGCGGCCGTGCGCGCGAACTCGCGACTGCGAGTGAGCGAAGCGCTGCCGCTGCTCAGAATGCGGGGGAGTGGTCGCCGGGCCACGTCGGTCTCCTGAAAGGGGTGGGAACGGTAGCGGAGGTCAGAACTTGATCCCGCCCAAGAGGCCGGCGAGGCTCGCTCCGCCCGCGGTGATGCTCGGTGCGATGGCGGTGCCGGCCAGGTAGAAGCCGAACAGGGCGGTGACGAGGGCGTGCGATGCCTTGAGGCCGTCCTTCCTGAAGAACAGGAAGACGATGATGCCGAGGATGACGACGCCTGACATGGAAAGGATCATGAGTGGTTCTCCTGGTTGGGGGGACAGTCACCATGAGTCCTTCCAAGCTCACCGGAAGTATCTATAGGATAAAAGCTGCAATTGGGTGAAAAGTCTGTTTTCTCACTGGACTGGCGCACGCCGAGGCGTCAGCCGGAGCGGATTCCGGGGCCGCGCCCCGCTCCGTCGTCACTCGACGTGATCTTTCGCCATGGGCGGGCCGGGGCATGTGCACCCCCGGGCAGTACCCTGTCGGTTCACTCGCACGGCCCACGTGGCGCACGCCCCGGCAGGCCGGCGGCAGCACGGACGGTTAAAGGAAGGCGGTCCCCCGATGAGCGAAACCCCTGATCCCGAGGTGGTCGAACTGGCGACCAAGGTCTTCGACCTGGCCCGCCACGGCGACGCGGACGCCCTCGCGGCCTACGTCGACGCCGGTGTCCCGGTCAACCTCACCAACGACCGGGGCGACTCGCTGGTGATGCTCGCCGCCTACCACGGGCACGCCTGCGCGGTCACGGCCCTGACCGGCCGCGGCGCCGACCCGGACCGCGCCAACGACCGAGGCCAGACGCCGCTCGCCGGAGCCGTCTTCAAGGGCGAGGAAGCGGTGATCAGGGCCCTGCTCGACGCCGGAGCCGATCCGGCCGTCGGAGTACCCTCCGCGCTGGACACGGCGCGCATGTTCGGCAAGGCCGACCTGCTGGAACTCTTCGGCGCCCGCTGAGGGGGCTTCGCCGTAAATGTGGTCGCGGTGGCGATATGGCTGGGTCATCATGACGTCGCGGGCCCGATCCGGGCCACCGACGAGAGGCAGAGGAAGATGGTCTACACCAGGCAGAAGACGGCAGTCGGCCGATCATGTTGCTGCGCGGCTTAGTGCCCCCTCCCGGCAGGCTTTGCCCGTCGCGGCAAACATCGCCGGTCACGGCACCAGTGCCCCACCCGGCACGTGGAACTGCACAGTCCCGGTTGCGTCGACAGCTTGATGTGAGGCTTTTCCCATGTTTGATCCGTTCATAGCGCCGAGCGGCACGCTGCTCGGCCTGCTGCAGAGGGGCCGCGGCGACGGCACGCTCCACGCGCTCGCCGCACCACGCCCCGAGGCCCTGGCGGCTCTCAACCACTGCGTCCTGAGCGATCCGCGTCACGACTGGCAGGTGGAGAACCGCTCCCTCTACTACGCACGCCTGTATCTCGACCTCGACGGCGGGATCGAGGAGATCGAGCGGCACCTGTGCGACGCCGACGACCACCTCGACACGGACGACTCACGGACCGGCCTGGCCCTGGCGGTCCTCGGCCACCTCGCCTCCTACGGCCGCGGCGACGCCCTGGCCCTGCTGCGGCGCTACGCCGCCACCGGCTCCAACTGGGCCTGGGCCCTGGACGAACTGGCGCTGCGCGACGACGACGCCGGGCTCCGGTCCCTCGCCGTGCCCGTGCTCGCCCGGTTCCCCGAGGACGCTGAGGGCCGCGCCGAACTGGCCGCCACCGTGCGCGACGCCTACGAGCCCCGCCCCTGGCGGCTCTGGGCCGACGATCCGCGCGCATCGGTCGGCGCCCGGGTGCGCGCCGCCTCCGAACAGGGCTCGTTCGACCGCTGGCAGCGGCAGATGCGGCCCGGCGGTCCACGCCCCGGCTGGAGCGTCCAGGCGGTTTTCGACTGGGCCCAGGAAGGGCTCGACCGCGGCAGCGTCCTTCACGTGCCGGCCGCCCGCTGCCTCTCCGCGGTGGCGGGACCCGAGGACCGGCCCATGATCGTCGAGGCCGCCCGCAGCGGCCCGGAAGGCGCCCGCTGCGCCGCGCTGCACTACCTGGCCGCCGAGGTCCGCGACCCGGCCGTGCTCGGCCTGATCGAGGAGGCGTCGGTCAGCGCCTCACGCACCGTCGCCGAAGCGGCCGTCGCCGCCTTCGAGCGGATGTGCGGCGAGGCGGCCGTGGAACGGGCCCGCCGCTGGGCACGGCGGCCCGACGCCCTCGGCGCCTCGGCGGCCGGTGTGCTGGCGAGCCGCGGTGGCGCGCAGGACGCCCCGCTGGTCCTCGGCGCCCTGCGCGACGCCGTACGGGGCGAGGGACCCGACGCCCCCCGCCTGTGGACCCTGGTCGACGGCGCCGGCCGGCTCGGCATCGCCTGCGCCGCGCCCGTCCTGCGCCACGTCTACCGGGAGACGTCCTCCTCCCAGCTGCGGGGCAGGGCCGCCCGGGCCCTCGCCGCCACCGATCCCTCCTTCGCCACCGGCTTCGCCGTCGAATGCCTCTGGGACTGCGAGGAGACGACCCGGGAGGTCGCCGCCCGCCACGCGGAGACCGGTGACATCAGGGTGGCCGAGCGCCTGCGCCGACTGGCCGCCGACCCGGCCGAGGAGGCCGAGGTGCAGTCAGCCGTACGGAGCAGGATCGGACCGGACGCACCGGCGGTCTGACGACGCCGGACGCACCTCATGGGGTGACGGTCCGACGGGGGAACGCGTCAGCGGTCCGAAGGCGCCGGACGCATCCCGCAGGACGGCCGCAGGGCCGAGGAACACACCGGCGGTCCCAGGGCGCCGGGCGCACCTCACCGGGCGTCCGCCCAGCCGGGGAACCGCACGAACGCAGCGCGTCGGGGGCGCGCCGCGCCGTACCGCCCCACCCCTCGGCCGGACCTTTCGCGCGTTTCGCATCCCTTCCCGAGGGCCGAGCGCCACTATGGAGGGGTGACCGGGCGCTGGGAGTTCTGGATCGACCGAGGCGGTACGTTCACCGACGTGGTGGGCCGCGACCCCGACGGGCGGCTGGTCACCCGCAAGCTCCTCTCCCACGACCCGGACCGCTACCGGGACGCCGCCGTGGCCGGGATCCGGCTGCTGCTGGGGCTCGGACCGGACGAACCGGTCCCCGCCGACCGGGTGGCCGCGGTCAAGATGGGCACCACCGTCGCCACCAACGCACTGCTGGAGCGGCGCGGCGAGCCCACCGTCCTCGTCATCACCGAAGGCTTCCGCGACGCCCTGCGCATCGCCTACCAGAACCGGCCCCGGCTCTTCGACCGCCGCATCCTGCTGCCGGAGGCCGTGTACGAGCGGGTGATCGAGGTCCCCGAGCGGGTCGACGCCCAGGGGCGCACGGTGCGGCCCCTGGACCGGGCCGCCGTGGCCGAGCGGCTGCGGGCCGCGCGCGGCGACGGCCTGAGCAGCGCGGCCGTCGTCCTGATGCACGGCTACCGCCACCCCGGCCACGAGAAGGCGGTCGCCGCCGAGGCCCGAGCGGCGGGGTTCACACAGATCAGCTGTTCCCACGAGGTCAGCCCGCTGATCAAGCTGGTGCCGCGCGGCGACACCACCGTCGTCGACGCCTATCTCTCGCCGATCCTGCGCCGGTACGTCGACACGGTCGCCGCCGAGCTCGACGGCATCCGGCTGATGTTCATGCAGTCCAACGGCGGCCTGCGCGAGGCGGCGCACTTCCGGGGCAAGGACGCGGTGCTCTCCGGGCCGGCCGGCGGGGTCGTCGGCATGGCCCGGACCTCCGCGCAGGCGGGCTACGACCGGGTCATCGGCCTCGACATGGGCGGCACCTCCACCGATGTCTCGCACTACGCGGGCACGTTCGAACGCGAGCTCGGCACCGAGGTGGCGGGTGTGCGGATGCGCGCCCCCATGATGAGCATCCACACCGTCGCGGCCGGCGGCGGCTCCGTCCTGCACTTCGACGGCCGGCGCTACCGGGTCGGCCCCGACTCGGCCGGAGCGGTGCCGGGCCCGGCCTGCTACCGCAGGGGCGGCCCGCTGACCGTGACCGACGCCCAGGTCATGCTCGGGCGGATCCAGCCGGCCCACTTCCCCGCCGTGTTCGGGCCGGACGGCGACCTGCCCCTCGACGCCGACACCGTACGGACGCGCTTCGAGGCGCTCGCCGACGAGGTCGCACGGGCCACCGGGATCCGGCGGACCGCTGCCGACACCGCCGCCGGATTCCTGGAGATCGCCGTGCTCGGCATGGCGAACGCGGTCAAGAAGATCTCCGTGCAGCGCGGGCACGACATCACCCGGTACGCCCTCACCGGCTTCGGCGGAGCCGGCGGCCAGCACGTCTGCGCCGTCGCCGACGCCCTCGGCATCGACACGGTCCTCGTGCCCCCGCTGGCCGGTGTGCTGTCCGCGTACGGCATCGGACTGGCCGACGCGACCGCCATGCGCGAACAGTCCGTCGAAGCGCCGCTCGACGCGTCCACCCGGCCCCGACTGGACGAGGTGTGCGACGCGCTGGCCGCCCGTACCCGGGCCGACCTGCGCGCCGACGGTGTCCCCGACCGTGCGATCAGCACCCGGGCGCGCGTACTCCTGCGGTACCGGGGCACCGACGCGAGCCTCTCCGCCGACCTGGACACGACGGACACCATGACCAAGGCGTTCACGGCTGAGCACCGCGCGCGCTACGGCTTCACCATGGACCGGCCACTCGTCGTCGAAGCGGTCTCCGTCGAGGCCACCGGGGCGGCGGGGGAGCACGGGACTCCGCGACCGTCCGGGCCGGAGCGGGGCGACGCCACCGTCCCGCGACCCCACGACACGGCACGGATGTTCACCGAGGGCGGCTGGCGGGACGCCGCCCTCCACCGCAGAGCCGACCTGCGGCCCACGGACACCGTGACCGGTCCGGCCGTCATCGCCGAGGCCGACGCCACCACCGTCGTCGACCCCGGCTGGCAGGCCGCCCCCGGCCCCACCGGCCACCTGCTCCTGACCCGCGCCCGCCCGCGCCCCGCGCGACAGGCCGTCGGCACCCGCGTCGACCCGGTCATGCTGGAGATCTTCAACAACCTCTTCATGTCCATCGCCGAACAGATGGGCGTGCGCCTGGAGAACACCGCCCGCTCCGTCAACATCAAGGAGCGGCTCGACTTCTCCTGCGCCCTGTTCGACGCGGACGGCAACCTGATCGCCAACGCACCGCACATCCCGGTGCACCTGGGCTCCATGGGGGAGTCGATCAAGGAGGTGCTGCGCCGCAACGGCGCCACGATGCGCCCCGGCGACGTGTACGCCATCAACGATCCGTACCACGGCGGTACACACCTGCCCGACGTGACCGTGGTGACCCCGGTCTTCGACGAGGCGGACGGCGCTGCCGCGCTGAGATTCCTGGTGGCCTCGCGGGGCCACCACGCCGAGATCGGCGGCATCACGCCCGGCTCGATGCCCGCCTTCAGCCGCACCGTCGACGAGGAGGGGGTGCTCTTCGACAACTGGCTCCTGGTACGGGACGGCGCCTTCCGCGAGGCGGAGACCCGTGAACTGCTCACCACCGCCGCCCACCCCTCCCGCGATCCGGACACCAACCTCGCCGACCTGCGCGCCCAGATCGCCGCCAACGAGAAGGGCATCGCCGAACTGCGCCGCATGGTCGATGAGTTCGGCCGCGACGTCGTCGACGCCTACATGGGGCACGTCCAGGACAACGCCGAGGAGTCCGTGCGCCGCATCATCGCCGGGCTCCACGACGGCCGTTGCCGGTACGAGACCGACAACGGCGCCGTGATCGAGGTGACGCTGACCGTGGACCGGGCCGCCCGCAGCGCGCTCGTCGACTTCACCGGCACCTCACCGCAGCAGCCGGGCAACTTCAACGCCCCGAAGTCCGTCGTCATGGCCGCGGTGCTGTACGTGTTCCGCACCCTGGTGGCCGACGACATCCCGCTCAACAGCGGCTGTCTCACCCCGCTGGACATCAGGATCCCGGAGGGCTCGATGCTGTCGCCCGTGCACCCCGCGGCCACGGTCGCCGGCAACGTCGAGACCTCGCAGGCTGTTACCGGAGCGCTGTACGCCGCCCTCAACGTCCAGGCCGAGG
Organism: Streptomyces sp. NPDC005803; assembly: GCF_040630435.1. Lineage (NCBI taxonomy): Bacteria > Bacillati > Actinomycetota > Actinomycetes > Kitasatosporales > Streptomycetaceae > Streptomyces > Streptomyces sp. NPDC005803. The sequence goes on from NZ_JBEXXO010000036.1 coordinate 47,634, forward strand.
GCTCGGGCACCATGAACAACGTCACCTTCGGCAACGAACGGGTGCAGTACTACGAGACCCTGGCCAGCGGGTCGGGCGCCGGGGAGGGCTTCGACGGCGCCGACGCCGTGCAGACGCACATGACCAACTCGCGGCTCACCGACCCCGAGATCCTCGAATGGCGCTACCCGGTGCTCCTGGAGAGCTTCCAGGTGCGCGAGGGCAGCGGGGGGCGCGGCCACCGGCACGGCGGCCGCGGAGTGGAACGCCGGATCCGCTTCCTCGAACCCGTCACGGTCGCGCTGCTGACCGGCCACCGCCGCGTCCCGCCGTACGGCATGGCGGGCGGCGGCCCGGGCGCCCTGGGCAGCCAGCACGTCGAACGCGCCGACGGCAGCCGCACCCCCCTGAAGGGCTGCGACACCGCCCTTCTCGGCGCTGGCGACGTACTCGTCGTCCGCACCCCGGGCGGCGGGGGATACGGAGACCCGGGCGAAGAGCCCGGGAACGGCCCGCGGCAAGGCCGGCCGGAGCCGCGCGCGGGAGCATGACCGACTGCGGGGCAACCGGCCGCTTCTGCGCCGTTTCGACCGTTGTCAGTCCGAGGACCTAATCTGTGCAGCGTGACTTCGCCTGCCTACACGGAAAACGCTGCGCCCCAGCTCAGCGCGGGGCCGCGGCCCGCACCGGGCCCGGCCGCCGACGAGGGGCTCTCGCGGCGGCTGCGCGCGCTCGCGTGCACGGCGCCGCTGCACGACCTCGACGTGCGCAAGGCGAACCTCGCCGGTGAGTACACCGTGTACGCGATGGCCGAGGTCGCCCTCGCGGCGATCGACCTCGTCACCCTCAACATGGACTTCGACACCGGCGCCGACCACGACCAGATAGTGGCCAGACTGCTCCCGCGCGTCGCCGCCCAGGCCCCTCGCCGCCCCGTCGCCGAGCACGAACGGGTCGCCCGCTGGGTGCTGGAGAACCTGATCAACGTCGGCAGTGTGGACCGCGGCTTCCGCGCGGTCTACGGCACCTTCGGACCCGACGGCGTCTACGTCCGCCGGGACTACGACTTCAAGCTGATCGAGGAGGTCCCGGGATACGGCGGCAGCGTCTACCTGCGAGCCACCGACGAGGCGGTCAACGTCCTGGTCGGCGCGCTCGACACGGACGTCACCAGCGCCCAGATCGCCGCCGAGGTGAAACTGGAGGTCCTGATCAGCCGGGGCCGCCTCGCCGACGCCCAGCTCGCCGCGGAGCAGGCCCGCTACCGGACCGTGCAGTACGCGGAGACACTCCGCAAGACCCTCGACGCGACCCGGCGCAACGTGCGCGCGGTCGACTGGCTCAACGCCGTGCCCGACATGATCGCCGAGGCACTCGACCACGTCGCCGACCGCTACCGCCACGAGAACGCGATCCTCACCAACATCCGCAAGGCCCGCGACGAGGCCGAGGAGCCCGAGCACAAGCGGCGCGCCGCGGAGCTCGTCGACATCGTCAAGGACTGCATCCGCCGCCACACCCAGCTCCAGTCCCGTCTTTTGGAGGCCGGACCGCTGTTCCGCGCCGAGCAGGACCGCCAGGCCTTCGCCGCACCCGCCGCCCGCACCGGACTCGACCTGTACGGACAGCTCCTGGCCCCGCTGCTGCCGCTCCCCGTCGAGCAGGCCATCCGGGCCACCGACGCGTTCTTCGCCCATGGCACGGGGCTGCGCACGCCCACCGCGGTCCGGGTGGGCGACCTGGTCGACCTGCTGCTCACCCCGCCGCTCGAACGGGAACACCTGGGCGCCGAGATGCCCGAGCCGGACCTGATCGCCACCCCGGACGACAGCCGGTTCAGCGAGGAGCAGCTGGCGTCGGCGAGGGAACTGCTCGACCTGGAACACGACGCCCCGCGCCGCCTCTCCGGACTCCTGGCCGAGGCCCGGCGGCGCGACGCGGAACTGCCCTACCTGGTCGCCCTGCTCGCGGTGCACGCCGCCAGCCCGCCGGTCGGCACCGCCTACCGCCAGGGCGAGCGCCGCCTGCTGTTCTCCGTGGACGACGGGACCCCCTTGCAGGACCCCGAGTTCGGCGGCGCCGACCTGATCGTCGGCACGGCCCTGCTGGACGCCGCCGGCATGGCGGCGGACCGCTCGGAGGCGACATGAGAACGCCCCGGGCCACCCCGGCCGCCCCTGCGGCACCCGGCGCCGCGCTGTACGGCGCGGCCACCGGCGCCCCGGCCGGTCCCCCCGTACCGAAGACCTTCCGCACCGAGGAGCGACCGTCGTGAGCGACCACCGCGCAGAGCACACCGACGCGTGGAGCGACCCGGCCGCCGCGCACCCGGCCGACCGGGTGACGCCGACGGCCGGCTACCCCGCCGACCGGCCCGCGTCCGGGCCGGCGGCGGCCCCCACCCCCGTCACCCCGGCCGACGCGGCGGACGCCTCCCGGCTCGTCGCCTTCGGGCTCCAGCCCAAACTGCTGCCCGCACGCGACGCCGAGTACGCCGAACTGCTGCGCCGCTACCGCGAGGAGCCGGCCTTCGCCCGGCTCGCCGACGCCGTAGCCACCGGACTGGGCCTCGTCGTACTGGAGGTGTCCACCCGGGCCGGCATGGCCGTCACGGCGGGCGAGGACTCGGTCTTCGCCGTGCGCATGGGCGACTACGCGCGGCGGGCCTCCTCGGACTCCGCCGACCGCTTCCTCCACGGGCTCGCGCACCTGGCCGTCGCCGCGATGGCCTTCCCGCGCCCCGAGGACCTCGCCGACGACGCGTACATCGGCCGGATCACGGTCAACGGCGTCGACGCCTTCGTCCGCCAGGCGTGCCACCGTCTGGAGGAGCGGGCGGAGGAGCACGGCGACAACACCGACCCGGCCAGCGACGCCCCCGGCCTGGAAGCCGGCTGGCGGATCTACGCCCGGCGCAGCTCCACCGGAGCGACGAAGGACGCCCGGCGGCTGGCGGGGTCCACCACCGGCATCGTCGGCAAGGCCGTGGCCTTCCTCACCGACTCCGGTTTCCTCCAGCGCACCGGGGACGACGCCGGCGGCGCCTTCCGCACCACCGCCCGCTACCAGCTCCAGGTCCGCGACATGGCAGGCAGCGCCGCCATGGCCGAGCTCCTGGAACTGGGCGTGGTGCCGGTCACCGACGGATCGGCCACGCTGCTGCCGCCACCCGACCCCGACGACCTGGAGCTGGTGGCCGACGCCGGCCTCCCGTTCCACAGCTGACCTGCCCCCACCGGGGCGGCCGGTGACCGGCCCCCGTCACCACCGGGGCGGTGGTGACCGGCCACCCCCGCCGACGCCTTCCTCCCGACGCCTTCCCCCCGCTGCCTGAACGACGAGAGTCCGCCGCCATGTACGAGCTGTCCCGGGTCCGCCTCTACTCCATCGGGCCTGCCGGCGCGCGCTACGCCGACACCGTGCTCGACCTGCGCGGGGTCGGCGAACCCGTGCCCCGTCCCGCACCGGCACAGGCGGAGTTCTTCGAGGAGGAGCCGGTCGGCCCGCCGCGCCGGCCCGCCCCCGCCGGGGTGCTCTTCCTGGAGAACGGCGGAGGCAAGTCCGTCCTGCTGAAGCTGATCTTCTCGGTGATGCTGCCCGGTCACCGCAACACCCTCGGCGGCGCCAGTTCCGGCGTCCTGCGCAAGTTCCTGCTCGCGGAGGACTGCGGTCACGTCGCGCTGGAATGGCAGCACACCCTGACCGGCGAGTGCGTGGTCGTCGGCAAGGTCAGCGAGTGGCGCGGGCGCCAGGTCTCCAACGACCCGAGGAAGTTCGCCGAGGCCTGGTACTCCTTCCGCCCCGGACCCGGACTCAGCCTCGACTCGCTGCCCGTCGCCGAGGCCACCACGGTCGGCCGCCCCGCCGAAGGCGTCTCCGGCGCCCGCGGCAGGCGCCGCACCATGAAGGGCTTCCGCGACGCGCTCACCGAGGCGGGCAAGTTCTACCAGCACCTGGACGTGCACTGGGAAGAGATCCACGACCGCTGGAACGAGCACCTCGGCGACCTGGGCCTGGACCCCGAACTCTTCCGCTACCAGCGCGAGATGAACGCCGACGAGGGGGAGGCGGCCGGACTCTTCGCGGTGAAGAAGGACTCCGACTTCACCGATCTGCTGCTGCGCGCCGTCACCGATACCCGCGACACCGACGGACTCGCCGACCTCGTCAGCGGCTTCGGCAACAAGCTGGGCCGCCGTGCCGAGCTCACCGCCGAGCGGGAGTTCACCGCGGGCTCCGTCGACCTGCTCGGCCGCATCGTGGAAGCCGCCGACGTACGCTCCAGGACCCGCGACGTCCACGCCGGCGCCGAGCGCCGCACCCGCACCCTGGCCCGCAGGCTCTCCGCCCGCGCCGGCCTGGAGCGCGGCCGGACCGCGGAGCTCGCCCAGCAGGTCACCGGCGCCGCCCACACCGTCACCGGTGCCGAGGAGGCCCGCGGCCGCAGCGCCCTGATCGCCGCCGAACTCGCCTACCGGCACGCCTCCCTGGCGCTCACCGCGGCCGAGAAGAGCGCCGCCGCCCAGCGCCGCGAACTGGGCGACGCCCGCACCCTGCACTCCGCCTGGCAGGCCGCCGAGGCGGTGCTCCGCCACCGTGCCGCCGCCGACCGATCCGCCCGGGTCGCCGTCGCGATCCGTGAGGCCGAACGCGACGCCGCCCCGGCCCTTGCCGCACGCGCCACCGCCGCCGCCGATCTCGTACGGGCCCTGCACACCGCCGCCGAAGCCGGCGAGAGCCTCGCCAACGAGGAGGAGGAACGCTCCGACACCCTCCAGACCGCGGGCGAGGCCGCCCACCGCGACGCCACCACCGCCGCCACCGAGGCCCAGCGCGCCCGCAGCGAGGCGGGTCATCTGCGCCAGCGCCTCGCCGAGGTGGAGCAGGAGACCGCCGAAGCCGTCCGCGCGGGCTGGCTCGACGACACCGCGCCCCACGCGGACCCGGCCCGCGCCGCGCTCGCGGCGAACGACGCCGAGCACGCCGCGGTGGCCGCGTGGGACACCGCCCGCGAGGCCGCCGCGGCGGCGGCGGACCGGTCCAGGCAGGCCACCGCCGCCGAGAGCCGGGCCGAACTCGCCGCGGCGCGGGCCGCCGACGGAGCGCGCGCCGCGGAACAGGCGTACGAGGCCGAGCTCAGGACCGCCGAGTCGATCGCCGCCGAACACCGTCTCGCCGACCTCCTGGGCCTGCCCGCCACCGGCGGAGTGCCCCGGCCCCGACGGGGCGCGCCGGACGGGCAGGACGGTGGCGAGGACCAGCGGCAGCACGACGAGGGTGGGGAGGGATCGGGGCCGGAGTCCGGCTCCGCCGTCCCGGACGGGACCGGCGCGGCCCCGCACGGAGCCCACACTGCCACGGCGGCCCGGCCCGGGTCCGCCGGACAGCCCCTCACCGCGGACGAGTTCGACCGCAGCGCGGAGGAACTGCGCGACCTCCTCGACCAGGGTGTGGCCGCAGCCGAACGACGTCTCTTCGAACTGCGCACCGCGGCGGCGGACGACTCCCGCATCCTGGGCGCGCTCGGAGACGGCGGGCTGCTGCCGCCGGGGCCGGACGTGCTCGCCACCGTCGAATACCTCGGCGAACACGGCATTCCGGCGCTGCCCGGCTGGCGCTACCTCGCCCAGGCCGTCGACCCCGCCGACCACGCGGCCGTGCTCGCGGCCCGCCCCGAACTCGTCGACGGCGTCGTCATCACGGACCCCGACGCCCACGCCCGCGCCCGTGAGGTGCTCGGCGCCGCCGCCCTGCTGCCGCGCTCCGCCGTGGCCGTGGGCACCGCCGCCGCGCTGCTCGCGCCCGTGCCGGACCACATCGCCGGATCCGTCGCGAGCACCGACGGGGTGTTCCTCGTCCCGCCGAACCCGGCGATGCACGACGAGCACGCCGCCGACGAGGAACGGCAGGCCCTCAGGAGCCGGGCCGCGGCCCGCGACGAGGACATCCGCACGCTGGCGGCCCGCCTCGCCGGGGACCGCGCCCTCGCCGCCCGTATCGGCTCCTGGCGCGCGGACTGCCCGCCCGGCATGCTCACCGAACTCGCCGAAGCCGCCCGCGCCGCCCGTACGGCCGCACAGACGGCCGAGGCCGCTCTCGCCGAGGCCCGAACCGTGCGGGCCGAGGCCGACGAGGCGGCCGCGGACACCGCCCGCGTCCGCGACGAACGCCAGGAGGCCGCCCAGCGTGCCCGTCGTGCCGCCGACGCGCTCGCCGGACTCGCCTTCCGGCTCCGCGAACGGGCGGGCTGGCAGGCGAAGCTGCGCGAACTGGTCGACGAGGCGGCCGAGTCCGAGGCCCGTGCCACCGTCTGCCTGGAGCGGGCCCGCGCCGCCGACGAGGACCGCAGGGCCGCCCAGCGCGCGGCCGACGACGCCCGCCGCACCGCCCGCGCCCTGCGCGCCGAGCGGGCCGAGATCGCCGGCGCCCCCGAGCACCTCCCGGAGCCGGAGCCGGGCGCCCCGCGTCACACCCTGCCCGCGCTGCGCGAGGCCTACCGGGCGGCGTCCCAGCTGTACGAGAAGGTCGGCGTGGGCGCCGACCTGCGCGCCGAACAGGCGCGTGCGGAGAGCGACGAGAGCGCCGCGCTGGCCGAGCTCGACCGGCTCACCAACAAGGTCCGCACCCGGGCCGCCCAGCTCCTGGAAAGCACGGACGGCGCCGACGGGCCCTCTCGGCAGGCCGCTGCGGCCCGCGCCGAGTCCCTGGTCCAGCTGCTGGAGACGCGCGCTTCGGCCGCCAGCGAGCAGCTGGGGCGGCTGCGCGGTGAGGCCGAGCGGCTGGCCCCCGCCGACGGCGAGAGCCTGCACACGGAACTCCCCGACGACCAGGTACCCGCCGACGCCGACCAGGCCCAGGCGCTGCTGCGTACCGCGACGGCCGAGCTCGCCGCCGCGACCGACGCGCTGGACACCGCCCGCGCCGCCCACGCGGAGCTGCTGCACGCCCACCGCACCGCCGAGGACTCGGCAGGTGGCTTCGACGAGACCGCGGCCCTGCTGCGCGACCTCCTGCGGGACCACGGCGCCGAGGACGAGACCGAAACCCCCGAGCCGTACCCCGGCAGCCTGGAGGAGGCCCGGCAGTCCGCGGCCGAGGCCCGCCGGTCACTGCGCGGCTGCGCCACCGACCTGTCCACCGCGGAAGCAGCCGTACGGGAGGCGAGCGACATCCTCGTCCGGCACGCCAACTCCACCCGCTACGAACAGGTCCGCACCCCGGCCCGCCAGCAGATCCGCGAACTCCCGGCCGCGGCGCTGCCCGAGCACGCGCAGAAGTGGGCTACGGCGTTCGCACCCCGGCTGCGGGTCCTCACCGACGAACTGGCACAGCTGGAGCGCAACCGTGACTCCATCGTCGACCGGCTGCGCGGGCTGGTGGATTCCGCGCTCACCACGCTCCGCTCCGCCCAGCGGCTCTCCCGGCTCCCGGAGGGACTGGGGGAGTGGTCCGGCCAGGAATTCCTCCGGATCCGCTTCGAGGAACCGGACCAGGCCACCCTCACCGAACGGCTCGGCGACGTCATCGACGAGGCGACCAAGGCGGCCCTGAAGAAGAACTCCGACCTGCGCCGGGACGGGATGTCCTTGCTGCTGCGCGGCGTACAGGCGGCGCTGGAGCCCCGCGGCATCGCGGTCGAGATCCTCAAGCCGGACGCGGTGCTGCGGGCCGAGCGGGTGCCGGTCGGGCAGATGGGCGACGTCTTCTCCGGTGGCCAGCTGCTCACCGCCGCCATCGCCCTGTACTGCACGATGGCCGCCCTGCGCAGCAACGACCGCGGCCGCGACCGGCACCAGCACCGGCACGCCGGGACGCTGTTCCTCGACAATCCCATCGGCCGCGCCAACGCCACCTACCTGCTGGAGCTCCAGCGCGCCGTCGCGGACGCGCTGGGCGTCCAACTGCTGTACACCACAGGGCTTTTCGACACGACGGCGCTTGCCGAATTCCCGCTGGTGATCAGGCTGCGCAACGACGCCGACCTGAGGGCCGGGCTGAAGTACATCAGCGTCGAGGAGCATCTGCGCCCCGGGCTGCCCCAGCAGGACCCGGAAAGCGAGACGGTGCACGGAGAGATCACCGCCACCCGCATGTTCAAGCGGTCCGCGGCTACGCCGGATGTGCCGGCGGCCCGGACCGGGGACGAGCACCGCCGGGCTCCGGAGCCCGGCACGGCCTCGTAGGCCCAAAAACGCAAGCGACGCGCGGCAGCCGGTAAGCGGCACGGGGACCGGCCCGCAGGCCCGGAAGCCGGCCACGGTCCCGCCCGAGGAGAGGGGCGGGGCCGCGGTCAGGCCCGGGAGAGGCGGCGACCCGCGTCCCGCCGCCGTATCCGCGCCGCGTCCCGCTCGGCGACCCGCGCCTCCCGCTTCGCCCTGCGCCGCTCGCGGCGCAGCTGCCGGGCCGAACTGCTGGGCGCCGACACCACGCCGTTGCGCTGGTTCCACACCTGCCGGGTGACCCACACGTCCAGCACCGACCACGTCGCGACCACCGTGCTGCCCACACTGCTGAGCACCATCGGGAAGGCCAGCCAGGAACCGGCCAACGAGGCGAGGAACGCGACCACGGCCTGGATGAGTGTCAGCGACGTGATGAGTACGGCGCGCACGGCGGCTCTGCGCACCGGATCCGGCATCCGCCGGCGCGTGGCCGGCTCCTCGACCCAGAGTGGCTGCCGTGGGATCTCCGGCCCGCCCCACGTCGCCGATTCCGCGGTGCCCGCCTCTTCCGTCATCCGGGCCGGCGGCACCTCCGCCGCACCATGACGCTCCTGCGTGTCCAACGCCTTTCAACTCCCCATCGCTGTCCGTCTTGAGGGTTGCTGCCCCGCATGCACCCTTTCTACGCGGGCGGGCCGTCCCGTCCTGCCCAGGGCCCTCCTGCAGCTCTCCTGCCCCCGTACAGACAGACGAGTGCCGGACGAGGAAGATTCCCCCCGATCCGGCACGGAGCGGAGAGTTCCAGCCAACCGGCAAGGGGAGGAATATGCCGCTCTGATCGGCGTCTTCTGTCGCATTCGCGAATTTCATCTCCCGGAATACCGGGACAACTCATGGTCAACTCGCAGTAAGGCGGCCGAAAATCGTCCGGACACGCCTTCGAGTTGTCTGTGTGTCGGTAGTAGGCTCGCGCCGTTTGTTGACGGAACACCACCCCGCGCCCCGCGGGGCCGAGCTGGGGGAGGCCATGCGCTTTCGCGGAAAGTCCATCCGCAGGAAGATCGTGGCGTTGCTGCTGGTGCCGCTCGTCTCCCTCACCGGACTCTGGGGCTTCGCCACCTATCTGACCGGGCGCGAGGCCGGCCAGTTGCTGAGCGCGAGCACCGTCGTGGAGAAGGTCGGCCACCCCCTGGAAGAGACCGTCAGGGCCGTCCAGAACGAGCGCCGTCAGACCCTCGTCTTCCTCGCCGACCCGCGGGCCTCGGACGCCCTTCCGCTCCTGCGCACGCAGCGCGGGGTCACCGACCGGGTCGTGAAGCGCGTGACCGCGAGCGCGCAGCAGAAGGACATCCGCGACGCGCTGCGCCCCGACGCCGAGACCCAGCTCAGCTCGATCCTCGGCGCGGTCGAGGAACTCGACGCGCTCCGTGACTCCGTGGACCGGCGCACCATCGGCCGGACCAGGGCGATGGACTACTACAACCGTCTCATCGACCCCTGCTACCGCTTCCTGACCGGCCTCCACACGATGGAGAACGTGTCCATGGACAAGCAGGTACGGGCGCTCGCCGGTGTCTCACGCGCCCGCGAGATGCTCTCCAGGGAAGACGCACTGGTCGCCTCCGGACTCCTGGCAGGCCGGTTCACCGCCCCGGAGCTCCGGCAGATCTCCGACCTCGTGGCCAACCGCGAACTGCTGTACGAGATCAACCTCCAGGTGCTCCCCGCGTCCGAGCGCCGACGCGTGGAGCGGTACTGGACGGGCCCCGACAGCGAACCCCTGCGCTCCGCCGAGGAAAAGCTCCTCGCCCAGGGCCCCACCCGCAACTCCCGTGCCGTGGACTCCGCCCGCTGGCAGGAGGTCGCCCCACCGGTCCTGGACCGGCTGGCCAACGACTCGACCGAGATGAACAACCGCTTCCAGGACCGGGGCAGGCCCGCCGGCTACGGCGTCCTGATCAAGGCGGGCGTCGCCGGCGTCCTCGGATTCCTGGCCCTGCTCGTCTCCGTCTTCGTGTCCGTACGCATCGGCCGCGAGCTGGTCCGTGACCTCTCCCGGCTGCGCAAGGACGCCCATGAGGTCTCCGGGGTACGGCTGCCGAGTGTGATGCGCCGCCTCGCCGCGGGCGAGCACGTCGACGTCGAGACCGAGTCGCCGCACCTGCAGTACGAGCGGGACGAGATCGGCCAGGTCGGCCAGGCGCTCAACACCTTGCAGCGGGCCGCCGTCGAGGCGGCCGTCAAGCAGGCGGACATGCGGCGCGGCGTCTCCGAGGTCTTCGTCAACCTCGCCCGCCGCAACCAGGTGCTGCTGCACCGCCAGCTGACGCTCCTGGACACCATGGAGCGCCGCACGGAGAACACCGACGAGCTCGCCGACCTCTTCCGCCTGGACCACCTCACCACCCGGATGCGGCGCCACGCCGAGGGACTGGTGATCCTGTCCGGAGCCGCCCCTTCCCGGCAGTGGCGCAAGCCCATCCAGCTCATGGACGTGGTGCGGGCCGCGGTGGCCGAGGTGGAGGACTACGAACGGATCGAGGTCCGCCGGCTCCCGCGGATCGGTGTCGGCGGCCCCGCCGTCGCCGACCTCACCCACCTCATCGCCGAACTCCTCGAGAACGCCACGGTGTTCTCGCCCCCGCACACCGCGGTCCAGGTGCACGGCGAACAGGTCGCCAACGGCTTCACCCTGGAGATCCACGACCGCGGCCTCGGGATGCCCCCCGAAACACTCCTGGACGCCAACCTCCGGCTCGCCGAAACCCCCGAGTTCGAACTGTCCGACACCGACCGGCTCGGCCTCTTCGTCGTCAGCCGGCTCGCCCAGCGGCAGAACGTCCGCGTCTCGCTCCAGACCTCCCCGTACGGGGGCACCACCGCCGTCGTGTTCATCCCGGCGGCGCTGCTCACCGACGCCCCGGACTCGCACGGCACAGGGTTCCGGCTCGACCGCAGGTCCGAGAAGGCGATCGCCAGCAGCAGACCGGGCAGCGACCCGGAGAGGGGCCGGCCGGAGGACACGCCCGCCCGCCGCATCGCCGCCGCCCGCCCGCAGGACCGGCCGGGCAGCCTCTCACCGGTGCCCAGCGGTCTGGCGGACCCGGCCCTGCTGGACGGTCCGGTCGAGCTGGAAGGACCGGTCGCGCCGGGGGGCTTCGACCGTGACCCGCTCCTCGAAGCCGTCGCGGACCGGGGCCTGGACCCCGTACTCGACGGTGTCCGCGACCTGGAGGACACCGAGAGCGAACGCGGCGGCATCTTCCGCGCCCGCGAGCTCCGGCAGGGCGGCGACCGCGAGCAGCACCAGCAGGCCGCCGACCGGACGGCGGAGCCGGACGGCGTCCGGGAACTGCGCCCGGACGCCGTCCGCCCGCTGCCCCGCCGCACCCCGCCGACCCTCGTCACCGACCGGGGCCGCCGGGTCGACGACAGCGGCCGCGCCCACCCCACGACCGCCGATCACGAGCCCGCGCGGACCTCCGCCCGGCCCCCGGCCACCGGCCCCGTTCCGTACGACGACCGGCGCCGGCCCGCCACAACCCGGCAGCCCAGCGCCTTCCGGACACCCGCCCGGGCCGCCGAAGCCCGGCCGGTCACGCCGTCGCCACCGGCGCCCCGGCCGTCCACGTCAGCCGTCCCGGCCCCGCCGGCCGCCGCCGGCACCGTGGGCGGACTGCCCCGCCGGATCCGGCAGGCCAGCCTCGCCCCGCAGCTCCGCGAGGACTCGGGCGCCGCCGGGCCCGGCCCGGTGGAGAGCGCCGACGACATCGAGCGGGACGCCGACGAGGTACGCGACCGCATGGCCTCGCTCCAGCGCGGCTGGCAGCGCGGACGCCTGCAGAACGCCGAGGACGGGACCAGCCCCGGCGACCCAGCACGAGGAACCACTCCGGGAGGGGACGGTCCATGACCGCACCGCACGCCGCAGCACTCAACTCCGCACGTCAGGGGGCGGGTGAACTCAACTGGCTCCTCGACGAACTCGTCGAGCGCGTCGCCAGCATCCGCAAGGCGCTGGTCCTCTCCAGCGACGGTCTCGCCACCGGCGCGTCCAAGGACCTGACCAGGGAGGACGGCGAACATCTCGCGGCCGTCGCCTCGGGCTTCCACAGCCTCGCCAAGGGGGTCGGCCGCCATTTCGACGCGGGCCGGGTCCGGCAGACCGTCGTCGAGCTCGACGAGGCCTTCCTGTTCGTCACGGCGGCCGGCGACGGCAGCTGCCTCGCCGTACTGGCCGACTCCGACTCGGACGTCGGGCAGGTCGCGTACGAGATGACGCTGATGGTCAAGAGGGTGGGAGCCCATCTGGCCAACGCCCCCCGGACGACCGGTCCGACCTCCGGAGGGTGAGTGGATGGGATGAGCGCCGACGCCCCCCGCACCCCGGAGCCCCCCGGCGACCCGCAGTCCTCGCGCTGGTACGACGCGGACGCGGGACCGGTGGTGCGCCCGTACGCGATGACGAGGGGGCGCACCAGCAGCGCGTCCCGTCACCGCCTCGACCTGATCGCGCTCGTCCTGCCCGAACCCGCGGCCGACGACCCCGGCCGGGACCAGATGCTCTCCCCGGAACACGTGGAGATCGTCGAACTCTGCAATGACATGCCCCAGTCGATCGCCGAGCTCGCGGCCGGTCTGGATCTGCCCGTCGGGGTGGTCCGGGTCCTGGTCGGTGACCTCGTCGAGGACGAGCTGGTGCACGTGACCCGTCCCGTTCCGCCGGCCGAGCTGCCGGACGTGAACATTCTTCGCGAGGTGATCAATGGCCTTCGGGCGCTCTAGCCGCGACAGGCGGCCCGTTGACCCCGTTACCCTCAAGATCCTGGTGGCGGGCGGCTTCGGCGTGGGCAAGACGACTCTGGTGGGCGCGGTCAGCGAGATCAGACCGCTGCGTACGGAGGAGAGGCTGAGCGAGGCGGGGCGTCCGGTGGACGACCTGGACGGGGTCGAGGCGAAGACCACGACGACCGTGGCGATGGACTTCGGGCGGATCACCCTGCGCGAGGACCTGGTGCTGTACCTCTTCGGGACCCCCGGACAGGACCGCTTCTGGTTCCTCTGGGACGAACTCGCCCAGGGTGCGCTGGGGGCGGTCGTGCTCGCGGACACCCGGCGGCTGCAGGACTGCTTCGCAGCGATCGACTACTTCGAGCGCCGGGAGATCCCGTTCGCCGTGGCCGTCAACTGCTTCGAGGGCGCCGACCGGTTTCCCACCGGGACCGTGCAGGCGGCGCTCGACCTGGATCCACAGGTGCCGGTGCTCATGTGCGACGCGCGCGACCGGTCATCCGTCCGGGACGTCCTGGTGGCCGTCGTCGAACACGCGGTGGCCCGCGTGGACCGGCTCCGCGAGCCCGCCACGACGTAGGGGGCCGGCCGTACCCGGCCGGGGGAGCGGCCGGGCGACGGGTCGCCGCAGGGGGGTGCCCGGTCAGCTGTTGTCGGCGAGCCACTTGGCAGCGGTCTCGGCGAGCTCCCGGCCGCGGCCCGCCAGCATCATCCCGATCATCTGCGCGTCACCGCGCAGCGACCAGACGGGATGGCCGAAGGTGGCCGGGTTGTTCCCCTCGATCAGGAAGTGAGCGGGCCAGGCGGTCCCGTACCCGATCAGCGGCAGCGCCGCCGCGTACCGCTTTCGACCGCGCGCCAGTCCGTACGTGGTGATCGCCAGACCGGTCAGGGTGCCACTCAGATGGATCCACCGGGTGGCCGCCCGGGAGTGCATCGCGACGTAATAGGGCCAGAATTCTTCGTACGAATCGAACGTCTGCTGTGACATACGGGCACCGTAATGGCTGGATCGGCAACCGGATACGCCCGCTCCGCGTCCGAAGAGAAGAACGGGCGGCCGGAACCCACGGGGGTGGTCCCGGCCGCCCGCTCGCGTCCTCGCCGGACCGGGCGGCCTCTCAGTGGCCGGCGACGGACCTGCGGGCCACCGGGAAGTCGAAATAGGTGTCGGGGAACAACTCCGGCTTGAAGGTGTAGTGCCACCACTCCTCGGCCAGATTCACGAATCCGGCGTCGGTCAGCGTTTCCTTGAGGAACTGGCGGTTGGCGCGCTGCACGCCCTGGATCCGCGGGTCGTCGGTGTGCGAGAGCGTGTCGAAGCAGTCGAAGCCGGTCCCCATGTCGACCGAGTTGTCCGGGAAGCGGTCGGCCTGTGGGGCGTAGCACGGCACCAGCGTCTCGCCCGGACGGTACGGCCTGGTCGGCAGGGCCGGCAGCCGCACCAGCGTCAGGTCCACCGTGCTGCCCCGGCTGTGCCCGGACTTCTCGGCGATGTAACCGTCCGCGAACAGGCGGGTCTTGTCGACCTGCGGATAGAACTCCCCCTTCATGGTCTCGTCGTCGAGATCCTTCGCCCACCGCACGAAGTGGTCCACGGCCCGCTGGGGCCGGTAGCAGTCGTACACCTTCAGCGAGTACCCCTGCGCCAGCAGCCGGACCTGAGCCCGGTGCAGCGCCTCGGCGGCCGGCCGGGTCAGGATGCACAGCGACTGGCGGTACCCGTCCACCGGCACACCCATGAAGTCGTGCCCGGTGGGGTAGCGCATCTCCTGGATGATCGTGGGATCGACCGTGCGCAGCGCGACGAACTCGCGGGGGGCCTTGGGCTCGGGTTTCGCCTGCGCCACCGGCGCTGCGGCGGTGACGGCGAGCAGGGTGGCGGCGGTGGCCGCCAGAACACGGAGAGCGGAAGCAATACCTGTCATGAGCACATCTTCTCTCGGTCCGCTCGTCCCGGGCGGGTGATCGGATACAGTCCCGCGAGTGCCGCCCGGCCGGCGGGCCGGTGACGACGAGGACGGAACGGAGAAGACCGTGAAGGACTCCCACTGCGGCAGCTGCGGAGCGCCGTACACCGCGCTGCCGTCCCCCGACGCCTGGCCCCGGGCCTGCACCGCCTGCGGAGCCACCGCCTACCGCAACCCGCTGCCGGTCGCCGTCGCCCTGGTCCCCGTCACCGGACCCGACGGCACCGGACTCGTCGTCATCACCCGCACCATCGAACCCTGCCTCGGCGGCACCGCCCTTCCCGGTGGCTTCATCGACCACGACGAGGACTGGAAACACGCGGTCGTACGCGAACTCCGCGAGGAGACCGGCATCGAGGCGGACGGCGACGAGGTCCGTCTCGCCGACGCCCTCAGCGACCCCGACGGACACCTGCTCCTGTTCGGGCTGCTCCCCACGCGGCCGGCCGCCGCGCTCCCGCCCTCCGTGCCGACCGACGAGACCTCCGGATACCGGGTGCTGCGCGCCCCCGAAGCGCTCGCCTTCCCCCTCCACACCGAGGCGGTCCGCTCCTGGTTCGCCGGCCGCTACCGCTGACCGCGCGCACCTCAGGCCGTTACCCGGACCCCGAGGGGCGCCCGTTCAGATCCCCCGCACCCGGACCGGACAGTCCACCAGCCCCTCCTCGCCGTCCCGCTCCACCACGACCCGCCCGCCCACCAGCCGCGTCGTGTACCGCTCGACCACCGCCGGCTCCCAGCCGTCCCCCACGTCACGCACCACCGAGCCGCCCCCGCCGGCCCCCTCCACCGGAGCCCACACCTCCAGAGCCGGCCCACCGTCCGCACCCCGCACCGGAATCACCGCACCGGCCCGCGCCAGCACCGGCACCCGCGACAGCGGCGCGTCGACCACCACCTGCCCCGGCCCGTCGTACACCGCGCCGCTCACCGTGTCGTACCACCGCCCCGCCGGCAGCCGCACCGACCGCGCCTCGACGCCCGGCTCCAGCACCGGCGCCACCAGGAGCGCGTCACCCAGCAGGAACGCGTCCTCGCACTCCCGCAACGCCCGGTCGCCGGGCGCCGCCCACCACAGCGGACGCACATACGGGGCCCCCGTCAGCCGGGCCAGCTGCGCCAGCGTCACCCAGTACGGGCGCAACCGCTCCCGCTCCGCCAGCACCTCCCGCGCACCGTCGAGCACCAGCGGACCGAACTCCCACGGCTCCCGGCGCCCCGCGTCGATCGCCGCATGCGTACGGAACAGCGGAAGATACGCCCCCAACTGGAACCACCGCAGATACAGCTCGGGCGACGGCGAACCACCGAACCCACCCACGTCAGGCCCCGAATACGGCACCCCGCACAGCCCGAGACCCAGCACCAGCGCCAGCGAGGCGCGCAGCCCCGGCCAGCCCGTCGTCACGTCCCCCGACCACGTCCCTCCGTACCTCTGCATCCCCGCCCAGCCCGACCGCGAGAACAGGAACGGCCGCTCCTCGGGCCGCAACCGGAGCAGCCCCTCGTAGCCGGCCCGCGCCATCGCGAGGCCGTACACGTTGTGGGCCTCCCGGTGATCACCGCCGCGCCCCTCCAACGCGTGCCGGGCCGAACGGGGAAGCGTCGGCTCACCGAACGCCGCGAACGACACCGGCTCGTTCATGTCGTGCCAGACACCGGAGAACCCCTGCGCCAGTCGCTCCTCGTACAGTCCGCCCCACCACTCGCGCACCCGCGGATCGGTGAAGTCCGGATACACGCACTCACCGGGCCACACCTCCCCGCGCACCACCCGTCCCCGGGCGTCCCGGACGAACGCACCCGAAGCGCCGACCGCCGCGCCGGTGTCGAAGACCGCGTTCCCCGGCGCCGCCGCCACCGCCGGGTCCACGATGGAGACGAGCCGCACCCCGTCCTCACGCAACTCCTTCGCCAGCCCCGGCAGATCGGGGAACCGCTCGCGGTCCACGGTGAACACCCGGTGCGCGTCGAAGTGGTCGATGTCCAGATGGAGCACCGACAACGGCAGCCCCCGCTCCCGGTACCCCGCGACGACCCGCCTCACCTCCCGCTCGCTCCCGAACCCCCAGCGGGCGTGCTGCGGGCCCAGCGCCCACGACGGTGGCACCGCCGGCGCGCCCGTCAGGGCCGACCACCCCTGGAGGACACGGGCCGGCGTGCCCACGACCACCCAGCAGCGCAGCGGACCTCCGTCCATCCGCACCTCGGAGGTCCCCGGCCGGTCATGGCCCGAGCCCGCCCCCTCCTCGCCCTCGCGCAGCGTCACCCGCCCCGACCAGGAGTTGTCGTGGAACGCCAGATGCGTCCCGGCGTCCGCGACGACCACCTGCACCGGCATCGTCAGATACAGCGGATCGTCCTCGGGCCCGAACCGGCCGCCCGGATCCGTGTTCCACAGCGCGTACGCACCGTCCCTGAGCCGGGGACCCGCGGCCCGCCCGCCCAGCCCGAAGAACCGTGCGTCCGCCGGAACCTCGGACCGCTGCACCCAGCGCGCCGGACCGCCCGCCACCGGCTCCCACCAACGGGGCGGCAGTTCCCGCCGGAGGACCACTCCGCCCGGCGTGCGCAACTCCACCGCACCGTGCCGCGAGACCACCACCGTCAGCCGCTCCGACACCACCTGCCAGCCGCCGTCCTTGTCCGGCTCCAGCAGCGCCCGCACATCGGCGTCGGGAGCGGCCCCCGGCAGTGCGTACGACGGCAGCGGCCCGGCGCCCTCCCACCCCCAGAAGACCGCTCCGCCCACCGCCACCCGGATACGCAGCTCCGAACGGGCGAACCTCACCACACCCCCGCCCGGCTCCGGTTCCGCACCCACCACGGGCCCCGGCACCCGCGCCCGCTCCGCACCGCGCGCAGGCAAGGCCCGGGCGTCCGCCCGCGCCCGGCGCCACGCCGAGCGCACCGTACGCAGCCCCTGCTTCGAACCGACCAACTTCACCGAGCGCACCAGGTCACGACCGTCCATGCGGCTCACCCTGCCACCCGGTGATCCAGGAACGGGTTCTGTTCAACTTCCGTTCACCCGTGGCCGGCCACGGGCGCGGCCGCGCACGGCGTGGCCGGACCACATATCGGGCGGCGCGGCCATGGGCGGGCAGCCCTGGTGCGAAGGACGATCACATGGCATCGTCCGTGGAGCCGCCTCACGCGCACACCCCAGCCCGTGCGCGCGACACACGCACACACCGCGTACCCGTACAGCCAGGGAGCCGCCCCATGACCACAGCAGCCGACGAAGCCCCCCTCTGGCAGCCCGGCCCCGCCCGCATCGCGGCCGCCGCCGTCACCCGCTTCCAGAGCTGGGCGGCCGAGCACCACGGAGCCCCGGCCGAGGGCGGCTACGCGAGCCTGCACCGCTGGTCGGTCGACGAGCTCGACACCTTCTGGAAGGCCGTCGCCGAATGGTTCGACGTCCGCTTCTCCACCCCGTACGAGACCGTCATCGGCGACCGCGCCATGCCCGGCGCCGAGTGGTTCCCCGGCGCCACCCTCAACTACGCCGAGCACGCGCTGCGGACCGCCGAGGACCCCCTGCGCGCGGACGCACCCGCCCTGCTCCACGTCGACGAGACCCACACCCAGGTCGCGGTCTCCTGGTCCGCACTGCGCCGCCAGGTCGGCTCGCTCGCCGCCGAACTCCGCGCCCTCGGCGTCACCCCCGGCGACCGCGTCAGCGGCTACCTCCCCAACATCCCGCAGGCGGTCGTCGCCTTCCTCGCCACCGCTGCCGTCGGCGGCGTCTGGACCTCCTGCGCCCCCGACTTCGGCGCCCGCAGCGTCCTCGACCGCTTCCAGCAGGTCGAACCCGTCGTCCTGTTCACCGTCGACGGCTACCGCTACGGCGGCAAGGAGCACCACCGCGCGGACACCGTGGCCGAACTGCGCCGCGAACTCCCCACCGTCCGCGCCGTCGTCCACATCCCGCTGCTCGGCACCGACGCACCCGAAGGCGCGCTCGACTGGTCCGCCCTCACGGAGGGGGACATCGAGCCCGTCTTCGAACAGGTCCCGTTCGGCCACCCGCTGTGGGTGCTGTACTCCTCCGGCACGACCGGCCTTCCCAAGGCCATCGTCCAGTCCCAGGGCGGCATCCTGCTCGAACACTTCAAGCAGATCGGCCTCCACTGCGACCTGGGCCCCGAGGACCGCTTCTTCTGGTACACCTCCACCGGCTGGATGATGTGGAACTTCCTCGTCTCCGGCCTCCTCACCGGCACCACCCTCGTGCTGTACGACGGAAGCCCCGGCCACCCGGACGTCAGCGCCCAGTGGCGCGTCGCCGAACAGACGGGCGCCACCCTGTTCGGCACCTCGGCCGCCTACGTCATGGCCTGCCGCAAAGCCGGCGTCCACCCGGGACGGGACTTCGACCTCTCCCGCATCCAGTGCGTCGCCACCACGGGCTCCCCGCTCCCGCCCGACGGGTTCCGCTGGCTCCACGACGAGGTGGCCGACGACCTGTGGATCGCCTCCGTCAGCGGCGGCACCGACGTCTGCAGCTGTTTCGCCGGCGCGGTCCCCACCCTCCCGGTCCACATCGGCGAACTCCAGGCCGCCTGCCTCGGCACGGATCTCCAGTCCTGGGACCCCGCGGGCGAACCGCTGACCGGAGAGGTCGGCGAACTCGTCGTCACCCGGCCCATGCCGTCCATGCCGATCCGCTTCTGGAACGACCCCGACGGCAGCCGCTACCGCGAGAGCTACTTCGAGACGTACCCGGGCTCCTGGCGGCACGGGGACTGGATCACCATCACGGACCGCGGATCCGTCGTCATCCACGGCCGGTCCGACTCCACCCTCAACCGGCAGGGTGTCCGCATGGGATCCGCCGACATCTACGAAGCGGTCGAGCGCCTCCCCGAGATCCGCGAATCCCTCGTCATCGGCCTGGAGGAGCCCGACGGCGGCTACTGGATGCCGCTGTTCGTCCACCTCGCCGAAGGCGCCGCACTCGACGACGACCTCCGCGACAGCATCAAGCGCACCATCCGCGAGAATCTCTCGCCGCGCCACGTCCCGGACGAGGTCATCGAGGTCCCCGGCATCCCGCACACCCTCACCGGCAAGCGCATCGAGGTTCCGGTCAAGCGCCTGCTCCAGGGAACCGCCCTGGCCAAGGCCGTCAACCCCGGCTCGATCGACAACCTGGAGCTCCTGCACTTCTACGAGAAGCTGGCCCGCGAGCGCCGCTGACGGAGGCCACTGTCAGTGCCCATGATTACGCTGAGTGAGCAATGTTCGACAGCGCACTGGGGGAATCATGGCGCAGACCAGGAACAAGCGGGCCGCCGTCCGCGGCCGGACCGGCACCACGATGCGACGCATGCTGCGCCGCGAAGCACCGAGCACCATCGGTCTCCTGACCGATGAACAGGACTTCGCGGCGATGCGGCGCTACCGCACATTCACCTTCGACGACCACTCCGCGTACCTGCGGGAGGTGGAAGGCCTGCTCAGGGCCCTCGCCGCACAGGGCATGCACACGACGGTCGCCCTCTTCGACCCCGAGGAGTACGCGGAATTCTGCGCCGAGTCGGGCATCGCACCCGACACACCGGCCGGCCGCAGCCGCTTCACCGCGGAGGTCGCGGCCTGCGGCGCCACCGTCGCGTACACCGGACAACCCATCGACACCCTGATCCCCCTCCTGGTCACCCGGGCGGTCCGGCAGGCCACCTGGGAGTACGCCACGATGCTCCTGGCCGGGCTCGGGGACTGCGCGGACTGCGGCGAGGACATCGGCCGCGCCGCCTTCGACCGCGCGTCCCATCTCCTGCTGCGCACCCTGGAGGCGGCCGGCCCCGGCACGCACCACCTGGTCTGCAGCACGCCCACGGAGAACGAGCAACTGCTCGCCGCCCTGCACACCGAGCGCGACACCACCGGCCCCGCACACCTCGATTCGGCGGAGGGCGCCGAGTTCACGACCGTGCTGGCCGTCGCCATCGCCCTCGAAAGCCGCGGGGGAGTCGTCCTGCGGACAAGCGCCCCTGGGACCGCGGACCGGGTCCACGGCTGGCGCCTGACCAACGGCAGCCTCGTTCCGCTCACCGCCGGGGAGGTGTTCAGCGCCTACTGCACCGACGCCGACACCGGTGACCCCGTCTCCCCGGAATCCGGCGTGGAGTACTGCGCGGGCTTCGACATCGCCGCCGACGCACCGGAGGCACACCGCTGACAGAGGGAAGGGGCTCCCCGCCGTCACTGGCGGGAAGCCCCTTCTCACACACCGCACGACCCCTCGGCCGCCCGCCCCGTCCTACTCGCCGGACAGCACGGCCTGCGCGGCGACGCGGGCCTCCTCGGCGGAGTCCGCAGCACGCGCGGCCGCCGCGGCACGCTCGCACTGGGCGAGCGTGTACTTCGCCAGCGTGCTGCGTACGTAGGGAATGGAGGCGGCCCCCATCGACAGCGACGTCACACCCAGACCGGTCAGGACACAGGCGAGCAGCGGATCGGAGGCGGCCTCACCGCAGACACCGCAGCTCTTGCCCTCGGCCTTGGCGGCATCGGCCGACAGCGCGACCAGATCCAGCAGCGCCGGCTGCCACGGGTCCTGCAGCCGGGAAACAGCGCCCACCTGACGGTCCGCGGCGAAGGTGTACTGCGCCAGGTCGTTGGTGCCCAGCGACAGGAACTCCACCTCCTGCAGCACCGAGCGCGCCCGCAGCGCGGCCGACGGGATCTCGACCATCGCGCCGAACTTCGCCCGCAGCCCGGCGGCCCGGCACGCGTCGGCGAACGCCTTGGCATCCGCACGGTCCGCGACCATGGGGGCCATGACCTCGAGGTAGACGGGAAGCCCCTCGGCCGCCTTCGCCAGAGCGGTCAGCTGGGTCCGCAGCACGTCGGGGTGATCCAGCAGACTGCGCAGCCCACGCACGCCCAGCGCCGGGTTCGGCTCGTCGGCCGGAGTAAGGAAGTCCAGGGGCTTGTCCGCCCCGGCATCGAGCACCCGCACCACGACCCGGCCTTCGGGGAACGCCTCGAGCACCGCGCGGTAGGCGGCGATCTGCTTCTCCTCGGTCGGTGCCTGCTTGCTGTCGTCGAGGAAGAGGAACTCCGTACGGAAGAGCCCCACCCCTTCCGCGCCCGCCGCGACGGCCGCCGGGACATCGCCGGGTCCGCCGATATTGGCGAGCAGCGGCACATGGTGCCCGTCGGACGTCGCGCCGGGACCGGTCGACGCGGACAGAGCCGCCTTGCGCGCCGCGGCGGAGCTCTCCATCTCCGCCCGCTTCTCGTCACTCGGCTCGACGAAGATCTCGCCGGTGCTGCCGTCCACGGCGATCACCGTGCCCTCGGCCAGTTCGCCGGCGCCGGGAAGCGCCACGACCGCGGGCACGCCGAGCGCGCGCGCCAGGATGGCACTGTGGCTCGTCGGCCCGCCCTCCTCGGTGACGAAGCCGAGGACCAGAGCGGGGTCGAGCAGAGCCGTGTCGGCCGGAGCCAGGTCCCGCGCGATCAGCACGTACGGCTCATCGCTGTCCGGCACACCCGGCATCGGCACGCCGAGCAGGCGCGCCACGATCCGGTTGCGCACGTCGTCGAGGTCGGCGACCCGGCCGGCCAGGTACTCACCGGCGCCGGCCAGCAGCGCGCGGTACGAGGCGAACGCGTCGTACACACCGCGCTCGGCGGTGCTGCCGACAGCGATGCGCCGGTCCACATCCGCGATGAGCTCGGGGTCCTGGGCCATCATGGCCTGGGCCTCCAGCACGTGCTGGGCCTCGCCCCCGGCCAGGTTGCCGCGGGCGACGAGGTCGGCCGCCACGGCCTCCACGGCCTGCCGGGCCCGCCCCTGCTCGCGCTCGGCCTCCTCGGCCGGGATCTGCTTGGCCGGCGGTTCGAGCACTGCCGTGCCCATGTGCCGTACCTCGCCGATCGCCACGCCGTGGCTCACGCCTACGCCTCGCAGCGTTGTCTGCATGTCACCCGTCTCCGGTTGTGCGGCGGACGATGCCGCCGCGGTGGATATCCAGTCGGCTGTCACTGCGCCGTCCGCGCTACTGCCAGCCGAACAGCGCGTCGCCGACCTTCACGTCGCCGTCCTCGACCACTTCGGACAGCGAGTCGGCGGTTGCTTCCAGCGCCACGACGGGGCACACCGGCGACTTGCCGGCGGCCTCGACCGCAACCGGGTTCCACCGGACGACGCCCTGGCCGCGGGTGACGGTGTCCCCCTTGTTCACGAGCAGCTCGAAGCCCTCGCCGTTGAGCTGGACCGTGTCGATGCCGAGGTGGGTCAGCACTCCGTGACCCTCGCTGTCCACGACCACGAAGGCGTGCGGGTGAAGGGAGACGACGATTCCGTCGACGGGTGAGACGGCCTCGGACGGCTCACGCACGGGGTCGATGGCGGTACCGGGACCCACCATGGCCCCGGAGAAGACCGGGTCGGGTACAGCGGCGAGCCCGATGGCACGTCCGGCAAGAGGGGACGTCACAGCGGTCATGGGGGGCCTCCCAGAGTGGAGCTTCGTCGGTGTCGCCGCGACTTGGAGGGGCGGCGTACTGCTGAGCAGCGTAAGTCATAAGAAGTCCCGGTTCCGCCCGAGTCCTGGTGGTTCGAGGACCTAGGGACGTACCGGAAACGATTTGCCTCGACTACCGGCAGCCTGTACTGTCGTACTCCTGCCTGGCCCCAACGCGACTATGAGTCGGGGGTCGGCGGCGACTTTCAAGCCCAGACCCTAACCCGAAATCGGGCACCCGTATGTCTGCGGGGGGCCGGTCAAGGTAAGTGCAAAGGCCTGATAGAGTCGGAATCGCCGGAAAGGGAAACGCGAAAGCGAAGAACTGGAAAGCGAGAAAAGCAAGACCCGCTTCGACCGGGAATCGGACACGAAAGAGTCTGATAGAG
>NZ_JBEXXO010000037.1:0-70680 GCF_040630435.1 Streptomyces sp. NPDC005803
CTCAGCCGAAGGCCGCCTGCGTGCACCGCAGTTACCAGTCCGAGTGATCAAGTACGAGAGATCGTTCGGGCCCTGAGGTTAAAGATCAAGTTAGCGTTCCTCACGGCTGTGCGCGGCCGCCGCGCTCTTCTCGCTCCGGTCGCCTCGTAGGTGGTAGACGTGGAACGCCTTGCCGATGACGGGCTGGGCGACGTTGCGTACGGGTACGCCGCCGCTGGTCATCCCGTGCTCGGTGCCCGCGTGCGCGTGGCCGTGGACGGCCAGGTCCGCGCCGGCCGCGTCGACCGCTTCCGCCAGCAGATAGCTGCCGAGGAACGGGTAGATCTCCAGGGGTTCGCCCGCCAGGGTGTCCGGCACCGGGGCGAAGTGCGTGAGCGCGACCCTCGTCCCGCACCCCTGCTCGGCCAGCGCGGCCAGGGAGGTCCGCAGCCCTTCGGCGCAGCGGCGGGTGTACCGGATGAACTCCTTCATCAGGGGCTCGCCGAACTCGCTGCCGCTCCGGCCGGCGAAGCCGCCGCCGAAACCCTTGGTGCCCGCGACGCCCACGCGCGTGCCACCGACCTCGATGACGGTTCCCTGCCCTTCCAGCACGCGTACGCCCGCTTCGCGGAGGATGGCGGTGACCTCCTCCGGCTGCTCCGCGTGGTGGTCGTGGTTGCCGAGCACGGCGACGACCGGCACCGGCAGGCCGGCCACCTCCCGGGCGACGACCCGCGCCTCGTCGGGCGTGCCGTGGCGCGTGAGGTCCCCGGCGAGCAGGAGCAGGTCCGCGCAGTCGGGAAGCGTCTCGAAGGCGGGCCGGAGCACCCCCTGGCTGTCGAGGCCCATGTGGATGTCCCCCACGGCCGCGACGCGGATCATGCGACCTCCTCCGGATGGTCCGGGGCTGCGGGATCGGCCACCACGACGTCGACGTGGACGGTCAGTCCGGCGAGTTCGTCGTTCACGGTACGCAGCAGTTCGCCGCGGCAGTGTGCCGTGGGGACGGTTCCCATGACCGAGACGGACGACCCGCGGTTCTCGATACGGATGCCGAGCTCACCCAGTTCCTCCGCGGCGAGCCGCTCCTTCAGGTGGGCGATGCGGTACTCGGCGTTGGCGGGATCGTTCATCGTTCTCCTCCTCGCGGCGCGATGACGTCCAGGCGTTCCAGGAGATAGAGGAAGGCCGCCGGCATGGGTGCGTTGCCGCACTCGTCGCGGACAGCCTGCCAGTCGACCATCTCACGCAGTTGCCGCGCGATGGGCAGCACGGCGCCGAAGTCGCAGTGGTGCTCGGAGAAGGCGGAGAGCAGGGCCCGCATCAGATCGGTCGGCGCCAGCACCGGCATGCGGACCGAGTCCACCGGCAGTTCCACGGCCCGGCCCAGCAACTCCGTCGTGACCGGCCGGTGGGCCAGTTCGAAGATGAGGTCGATGTCCTGGCCGAGACATTTGGCCTTGACCAGCCAGTCCTCCGGGGGCGTGAAGACCGGCAGGCCGGCCCCCTGCAGGGTGGCCACGACCGATTCGGCGTCCTCGGGTCTGATGCAGAAGTCGGCGTCGTGCCGGAGGTTGCCGGTCCCGCCGTGCGCGTAGACGGCGACGCTGCCGGCGAGGGCGAAGGCGTGCCCGTGCCTCTTGAGGATGGCGGCGACCTGCTTGGCCGCCTCCAGGATCGCCTGGTTGAGGTCGGGCGGCAGCTCCTCCGAGGGGACCTCGTGGTGCGACGACCCTCCGGCGGACCCTCCGGTCCCGCCCGCCGGACGCAGTTCGGTGACGGGCGTGCGTCCGTCAGGAGTGGTGCCTTCCGCGTTCTGCGTCACCTGCTGCTCCGTTTCCGGCCGCCGGCTGCCGCACTGACCGTGCAGTCCGGCAGTCTTCGACGATTACTGCCCCAGGCAGAGACCGGTACCCGCCCTGTCGCCTTCGACACCGGCCGGCCGCCTGTCCCAACCCTGGCGCGCCTCCCGGGCGCTGCCGGATTTCCCTTATACCGCAAGGGCAGGCGTGCCACCTTCCGTCTGGGGGGTGAACGCCCCTCAGGTGCTCCCAGGGCCGCCGCCGGCCTCCGCCCCGCGGGCGAGCCGGCGCACGGGCCCCTGCCCACCACGCCGCCGTCGAGGTCCCCCGGCACGCTCCGGGACCCCGCGCACGGCCGGACGCCCCTGGTTCCGGACAGGCGACGCGTGCGGCGATCGGCTGCGCTGAGCGGGCACGTCCCGGTGCGATCGGCGAACTTGGAGTCATGACGTCTTCGCCCGACCCGCGCCCGGACCCGGACGCGGCCCCCGGAAGAACCGCAGGGCCGGAGGCCGCGCGCCGGGGTGGGAGAAGGCGAAGCACACACCCGGGTCTCCGTCCGCACGCGCGGTCAGGGGGCGGCCGGGCACGCAGCGACCGGCACGCACGGATGACACGACCCGTGCCGCGACGACCATGAGACCCGTGCGGCCCAGCCGCACCACGGATCTCAGTGAGGATCGGAGACAGGACACATGAGCGAAGACACCTCGTCCCAAGCCGAAGGCGACCGCGACGACGTGACCGGTGAGGAAGGGAGCGAGTCGGGCCGCCCTCAGCCGCCGCGCACCACCCCGTCACAGGCCGAGGGGGATCGACGACGACGGCGAGGACGGCCCGGACCGCTGAGCCGGACAGGGCCGATGCACCCCCGGTCACCGGCCCGACCGGCCGTTCGTCCCGCTCGAAGCCCAAAGCTCGCATACCGTGGTAAACCGGACTATAGGAACACATGGGTCGAAGGAGTCGACGAACGTGACGGACGTAGCGAGCAAGGGCCCCGCCTCCGGTGACGACCGCGAGACGCTCACCAACCGGCAGGGCCATCCGGTCTACGACAACCAGAACCAGCGCACCGTCGGCGCCCGCGGACCGGCCACGCTGGAGAACTACCAGTTCCTCGAGAAGATCAGCCACTTCGACCGCGAGCGCATCCCCGAGCGCGTCGTCCACGCCCGCGGGGTGACCGCCTACGGATACTTCGAGGCGTACGGCACCTTCGGCGACGAGCCCATCGGCCGCTTCACCCGCGCCAAGCTCTTCCAGGAGCGCGGCAAGCGCACGGACGTCGCCGTGCGCTTCTCGACCGTCATCGGCGGCCGTGACTCCTCCGAGGCCGCCCGCGACCCCCGAGGCTTCGCGGTCAAGTTCTACACCGAGGACGGAAACTGGGACCTCGTCGGCAACAACCTGGGCGTCTTCTTCATCCGGGACGCGATCAAGTTCCCCGACGTCATCCACGCGCTCAAGCCGGACCCGGTGACCTTCGAGCAGCAGCCGCGGCGGATCTTCGACTTCATGTCGCAGACGCCCGAGTCCATGCACATGCTGGTCAACCTGTTCAGCCCGCGCGGCATCCCGTCGGACTACCGGCACATGCAGGGCTTCGGCGTCAACACGTACAAGTGGGTCAACGAAGAGGGCGAGACCCTGCTCGTGAAGTACCACTGGATGCCCAAGGCGGGCGTCCGCAGCATGACCGAGGAGGACGCGGCCAACGTACAGGCCGAAGGCCTGGGACACGCGACCAAGGACCTGTACGAGTCGATCGCGCGCGGCGACCACCCGGAGTGGGAGCTGCTCGTCCAGGTGATGGAGGACCACGACCACCCCGAGCTGGACTTCGATCCCCTCGACGACACGAAGACCTGGCCCGAACAGGACTTCCCCCCGAAGCCCGTCGGCCGGATGGTGCTGGACCGGATGCCGGAGAACTACTTCGCGGAGAACGACCAGATCTCCTTCGGCACCGGTGTGCTCGTCGACGGGCTCGACTTCTCCGACGACAAGATGCTCGTCGGCCGCACCTTCTCCTACAGCGACACGCAGCGCTACCGCGTAGGCCCCAACTACCTGCAACTCCCCGTCAACCAGGCCAAGAACGCCGTCGTGCGCACGAACCAGCGCGACGGCCTGATGACCTATCACGTCGACGGAGGCGGTGAGAACCCCCTCGTCAACTACGAGCCGTCGATCACCGGCGGGCTGCGGGAGGCGCAGTACCCGACCCACGACGAGGTGGGGCCGGAGCTCCGCGGCAGGCTCACGCGCAAGCGCATCCCGCGGGCCAACGACTACCTGCAGGCGGGGCAGCGCTACCTGCTGATGGATCAGTGGGAGCGGGACGACCTCGTACGGAACCTCGTCGGCATGCTCTCCCAGTGCGACCGGGCGGTCCAGGAGCGGATGGTCTGGCACTTCCTCCTGGTGGAGAACGAGCTGGGCCTCAAGGTCGGCGAGGGGCTCGGCATCGGCGCCCAGGACGTCGCGGCACTCCAGCCGCTGGCGAGCCAGGACCTGAGCGACGAGGACCGCAAGCGGCTCGCCGGCCTGGGGGACAACCCGCCGCGCGACGTGAACGGGCTGACCATGACGCACTGCGTCCCCAACGAACGGCACACCGTCACCCGCTGAGGCACGGCCCCGGGGCGGCGGGCGACCCCTGCGGCCGCCCGCCCGCGTGCGGGGTGCGCCCCCGTCCGTCGCCTCGCCCGCCGTCATGGCCCTTGACGGCAGGCGAGTGGCCCCTGCCGCTCGCCGGGCCGCGCGTCAGTCCTCGGTGTCGGGGGCCGGCGGCAGGTCCTCCTCGCGGACGATGTGGACCGCGGCCTCCTCGGCGCCGGCCGCGCCACCGTCGATACCCTCGTCCGAGGCCACGACTTCCTTGGTGGTGTCCGGGCGGGAGCCTTCGTCCGGAGCCACCAGACGTCCGGCGCGGCTCTGGCCGGCCTCCGGGTCGAGAGGCTCGCCCTCGCCGCCCGGCAGGTCACCGATGCCGTCCCCGTCGGGCTGCTCCGTGTCCGGCACCTCCTGCCGCAGGCGCTCGTCGAGCGACTCGCCCTCGTGCTGCTCCGCGGCCGTGGTACCCGTCTTGTCGACACCGAGTGGCTTCTCCGGCGGTGAGTAGCCCTCGTCGAGCATGTCGTCGTAGGTGCGCTCGTCCACCGCGTCCTGGAGGTCCAGCGGCGCAGCGTCCTCCTGCTCCTCGTTGTCGCCGGTGGGCTGGTAGACGTCGTCCGCCATGTTCTGGTCGCTCATCACTACCTCGCGCTTCGTGATCAGGTCGGGTCGCGCTCCGTCATCGATGGTCGCGCTTCGATCCTTCGAAGTGCCCGCGACACACCCCGCCAAACGATCAGCTCCAGGGCCGACGGGCATCCCCGGGCCGATCGGCACGGTGTCGCGGGCATCCGCCCGTACGGACCACCCCTTCTTCGCCGTGGGCCGGGCACCGGCCGGCGATCAGCCGGAATGTACGGAGGGCCTCTTCCCAAGACCCCCGGACCGGGGCCAGAATCATCCCCCCCGCGACTCGCGCCGGGCACGGCGTCGTACACCGCTCGGTGCGACCCGTTGTGGAAGGATCTGCCGGAGCACAGCACTCGGGGGCGGCGCCCCGGCACCTCTGCCGACGTGCGCTCGGTATCCGGGGCCGGTGTCCGGGAGAGGGCGGTACGCGCTTCGCGGGGTGAGGGCGTCACGGTCGACCGCCGGACCCTGACCGGCCGCGCCGGCCGCGGACGGACACCCCGCGCTCCACCTGTCAGTACCTGGACTAGGAGCACCTGGTATGGACTTCGGACTCGTCCTGCAGACGGACCCGCCCGCCTCGGCCGTCGTCGGCCTGATGCGCCGCGCCGAACGCAACGGCTTCCGCTACGGCTGGACCTTCGACTCGGCGGTGCTCTGGCAGGAGCCCTTCGTCATCTACAGCCGCATCCTCGAACACACCGAACGCCTCGTGGTCGGCCCCATGGTGACCAATCCGGGAACCCGCACCTGGGAGGTGACCGCCTCGGCCTTCGCCACCCTCAACGACATGTACGGCAACCGCACGGTCTGCGGCATCGGCCGCGGCGACTCGGCGATGCGTGTCGCCGGACGCCGTCCCAACACCCTGGCCCGGCTCGGCGAGGCCATCGACGTCATCCGCGACCTCGCCGAGGGCCGCGAGGCGGTCGTCGACGGGCAGCCGATCCAGATCCCCTGGGTGAAGGACGGCCGGCTGCCCGTCTGGATGGGCGCGTACGGACCCAAGGCGCTCGCGCTCGCCGGGCAGAAGGCCGACGGCTTCATCCTCCAGCTCGCGGACCCCTTCCTCACCGAGTGGATGATCAAAGCCGTCCGGGACGCGGCAGCCGAGGCGGGACGCGACCCGGACTCCGTGACCATCTGCGTCGCCGCGCCCGCCTACGTGGGCGACGACCTCGACCACGCCCGCGAACAGTGCCGCTGGTTCGGCGGCATGGTCGGCAACCACGTCGCCGACCTGGTCTCCCGCTACGGCGAGCACTCCGGTCTCGTCCCCGAGGCCCTGACCGCGTACATCGCCGGACGCTCGGGGTACGACTACAGCCACCACGGCCGCGCCGGGAACCCCGACACCACCTTCGTCCCCGACGAGATCGTCGACCGCTTCTGCCTGCTGGGTCCGCCCGAGGCGCACATCGAGAAGCTCCGCACGCTGCGCGACCTCGGCGTCGACCAGTTCGCCGTCTACAACATGCACGACGCCCGCGAGGCGACCATCGACGCCTACGGCTCCACCGTCATCCCCGCACTCACCGACTGACCGCGTCGTCGCTCGGCGTCCCTCGGGGCCGTACGCACCCCCGCCCCGCACGGCCCGTCCCGGACGAAGGGACGAGCGCACAGGGCCGGGGGTGCTGCTCGGGCAGTTCTACGAGCCCGCGGCCTCGGCCCTGTGCGCCGCGAAGTCGGCGAACCAGCGCAGCATCCCGAAGTGGGTGACGGCGCCCTCGCTGCTGACGTCGGCGACCTGCGCGCCCTGCAGGACACGCTTGACGGGCACCTCGAGCTTCTTGCCGGTCAGCGTCCGAGGCACGGCCGGGACCGACAGGATCACATCGGGCACGTGGCGCGGGGACAGCTGGTTCCTGATGGCCGTGGTGATCCGCTCCCGCAGCCCGGCGTCGAGCGCCGTGCCCCCGGTGGTCACGACGAACAACGGCATGAAGTACCCGCCGTCCGCCTGTTCGACGCCGACGACGAGGCTGTCGGCGACCTCCGGGAGGTGCTCCACCACGGCGTAGATGTCGGCGGAGCCCATTCGCACCCCCATGCGATTGAGTGTGGAGTCCGAACGGCCGGACACGACGACCGACAGGTCCGGATCGACGGTGACCCAGTCGCCCTGGCGCCACACCCCGGGGTAGGTGTCGAAGTAGCTGGCGCGATAGCGCTCTGCGCCAGGGTCGTCGACGAACCGCAAGGGCATGGACGGAAGCGGGGCGGTCACCACGAGCTCGCCCTGCGTGCCGGTCAGGGGCCGTCCCGACTCGTCCCACGCGGCCAGCGCCACGCCGAGTGCGGGGCACTGGATCCGGCCCACCCGCACCGGCAAGAGGGGGGAGCCGCCCGCCAGCACGGAACAGACGTCCGTGCCGCCGCAGATCGACTGCACCCAGACGCCGGGGGCGAGCCGGTCGTGGACCCAGCGCCAGGTGCTCGGCGCCATCGTGGACCCGGTCTGGAGGATGGAGCGCAGTGGACCGAGATCGAGCTCGGCGGCGGGATGCGCGTCCGTCTTCTCGAGGGCCGCGAGATAGGCCGCGCCGGCGCCGACCATCGTCGCCCGCGTCCGTTCGGCGATCCGCCAGGCGCCGTCCGCGTCGGGGAAGGTGGGGCTGCCGTCGTACAGGATGACCGTGCTGCCGTGCAGCAGGCCACCGACGAGAAGGTTCCAGACCATCCAGCTCGTGGAGGTGAGGAACAGGTACCGGTCGTCGGGGCGCAGGTCGACGCCGAGACCGAGGGCCTTGAGGAGTTCCACCACGATGCCGCCGTGGCTCTGCACGATCCCTTTGGGGACCCCCGTGGTGCCGGACGACCACAGGATCCACAACGGGTGGTCGAAGGGCACGTCGGCGAAGACGAGCGGCTCACCCGCCGCCGGCAGCGCGGACCAGACGTGCCGTTCGATGTCCGGACGGGTGGCGCAGGCGTCGGCCGGTTCCCTGAACGGATGCTCCACCAGGAGGAGATGACGGACGGTGGGCAGACCGTCCACCAGTTCCGCGAGCGCAGGGCGCCGGTCGTACTCCTTGCCCCCGTAGTGGTACCCGTCCGTGGCCACGAGGACCGTGGGCCGGGCCTGGCGCAGCCTGGCGAGCACGCTGGGCGTGCCGAAGTCCGGTGAGCAGGCCGTCCACACGGCGCCGACGGCGGCGGTGGCCAGCAGGGCCACCACCGCCTGCGGGACATTGGTCAGGTAGCCGGCGACGCGGTCGCCGGGCCCCACCCCCATCCGCCGCAGGGCAGCCGCGACGTCCGCGACCTCGCGGCGGAGCTGCTCCCACGAAATCTCGACGGGCGTGCCGGACTCCGCCACGGCGACCAGCGCGGGACGCGCGCCGGTGGCCCGGTCGAAGCACCGCTCGGCGAAGTTCAGCCGGGCGCCGGGGAACCAGGAGGCGCCCGGCATCGATGGGTCGCCCACCACCTCGTCGTACCGGGTGACGGCGTCGAGCCCGTAGAACTCCCACACTGCCGACCAGAATCCGGTCAGGTCGGCGGTGCTCCACCGCCACAGCTCGCCGTAGTCGGCGAAGCGCAGCCCCCGGGCCTCTTCGAGCCATCGCATGAAGACCGCGACGTTGGAGTCCTCGAGCTCTCGGCGACCGGGCGACCACAGGAGATCGGTCTCAGTGTTCATCGTTGCCTTTCCGTGGGCGGGGGTACGGCGGGCCGGGGACCGTCGGGATCCCACCGCGTTCCAGGGCGTCGAGGAGTTCCTCGGCATAGGGCCACGGACCGTGTCCCGAGGCGGGGTTGAGGTGTCCGACGGGCCCGATGCGCACCAGGCGGCTTCCCCAGTCCCGCGCGAGTCCGGTGACGCGCCCCAGGGATCCCAGGGGGTCGTTCGAACTGGCCGCGAGGATGCTGGGGAAGGGCAGCGGCTTCCGTGGCACCGGTGTCCAGCCGTGCCTCGCCAGCTCGGCAGGGGTGGGGTAGCCGTCCGGCAGCGGTCTCCCGAAGTCCGGGGGCACGGCGAGCAGGGCGCCCCGGACGTCCGCGCCGTGCCCCTGGGCCCACTGGACCGTGGTCATGACGCCCGCGCTGTGGGCGACGATGAGCACAGGCCCGGCCGTGCGCACCATCACCCGGGCCACGTCGGCGACGTGCGCGTCGCGGCTGAGCCGGTCGCCCACCGGCGGGGGGACGGTGTGGACCGTGCGGCCCGCATCGCCGAGCCGCCCGGCGAGAACGGTCTGCCAGTGGTCCTCGACGTGGTCCCGCAGGCCGGGAACGATCACGATGGCCGGCGCCGCGGTCCCGGTCATGACGACGCCTCCGGATCTCCACGTTCCGCCGCCCCGCAGGACGCGGTCAGGCGGGAGAGATCGCGTCGGTAGTGGCGGCGGCCGATCAGGAAGGCCGCGGTGGCCGCGATCGCCACGAGCGGGACGATCCGCAGCGCGCCGAGCAGACCGAGCCGGTCCGCGAGCATGCCCGTGACCGCCGGACCGGGGGCCAGCCCGAGCAGGCTCTGGGCCAGGGTGAGCGTGGCGAACGCCGTCGAGGCGATGGCCGCGGGGGTCAGGTTCGCCACCATGGCCGCTCCGGGCCCGGCCGTACCGGCGCACAGCAGGGCTCCCAGGGCCAGCACCAGCAGCTGCGTCCGGCCGGCCGGCAGGTGGAACGCGGTCGTCAGAAGGACGAGGGAGCCCACGCTGCAGCCGATGGCGACGGACCACTTGAGGATCGGGTCGCGCCGGCTGAACCGGTCCGATGCGACTCCACCGGTGATCATCCCGATGCCGATCACCAGGGCGAAGAGCCCCGCCGTCGCACCGGCCTTCGCGGTCGGCATCTCGTAGTAGCGGTTGAAGTAACTGGGCAGCCACGCGATCAGGGCGCCCGCGACGAAGAGCTGCAGACCGCTGCCGATGTAGGCGCTGACCACCGAGACGGAGGAGAACAGCCGCGGCAGGAGCACGCGGAGCCGTCCGCTCGTGCCGGTGCCGCCCACCTCGCTCTCGGCAGGTTCCGTCCGAGGGGTCAGCCTCTTCTCCGTCACCACGACGGCGTAGACGCCGGCGAGCACCAGGCCGAGGACGCCCATCACGCCGAACGCCCAGCGCCAGCCGTACGCCTGAGCCACGGCGCCGCCGATGGATATGCCCAGGACCGAGCCGAACGCCCCACCGGCGATGAAGGCCCCGGAGAGCGTCGCCCGCAGGACGTGCGGGAAGACGCTGAGCACCACGGCGATGCCGACACTGCCGTAGGCGGCTTCACCGACGCCCACGAAGAGCCGGCCGACGAACATCTGGCCGTAGTTCGCCGCCACCGCGCAGCCCAGGGTCGCCAGGCTCCACAGCGTGGCGGCGACGACGAGGGACCTCACCCTGCCCCACCGGTCGGCCACCAGGGAGAGGGGGAAGGTCAGCAGGCCGACCATGACCGCCACGATGCCGCTGAGCGAGCCCAGCCGGGCGTCCGAGAGCAGCCAGTCGGCCTTCAGGATCGGGAAGGCGGCGTTGAGGACCTGCCGGGACATGTAGTCCGAGAGCAGGAGCGCGAAACTCAGCGCGAAGACGGTCCAGGCGTAGCGCCGGGACACGGGCCATCGGAGGGAGCCGGCGCCGGCTCTGCGCGGGGCGGGTGCCGCAGTGGTGAGAAACCCCATTGTCATCACCTCGACTGCTGTGGGTGGAAAGGGAGAGGTCACAGGGGCCTGTCGCCGACGATCCCGGCGCGCTCCATCCTGCGGACGGCGGGCCAGTAGTCCTGGACGGCGTAGTGCTGGGTGGAACGGTTGTCCCAGACGGCCACGCTGTTCCTCTGCCAGCGCCAGCGGACCTGGTATTCGGGCACCGCGGCCTGGCTGACCAGGTAGTTCAGCAGGTGACCGGCGCCCGGTGCGAAGTCCTGGCCGAAGCGGACGTTCGCGGGCGTGTGGAAGTTGACGAAGTGGGTCGTGAAGGCGTTGACGAACAGGATCTCCTCGCCGGTCTCCGGATGGATGCGCACCACCGGGTGCTCCGCGTCCGGGAATTGGGCCGCCAACGCGCGGCGCCGCTCCTCGGGCATGACCGCCCCGAAGGTGGCCTCGATGCTGTGCCGGGCGCGCAGGTCCTGGATCTGCGCCTTGACGTGCTCCGGGAGGCGGCGGTGGGCCTCGACCATGTTGACCCAGATCGTGTCGCCGCCCACGGGGGGCGACTCGACACAGCGGAGCACGGCTCCCATGGAAGGGTTCTCACGCCAGGTGCCGTCGGTGTGGAGAGCGTTCTCGTAGTGCTCGGGTGCGCTGTCCAGGTCCTTGTAGATTCGGACCAGGCCGGGGTGCTCCGGGTCGCTGCCGGCCACCGGGTGGTCCTCCAGCGGCCCGAAGCGATGGGCGAAGGCGACGTGGTCGGCACGCGTGATGTCCTGGTCGCGCAGGAACAGCACCTTGTACCGCAGCAGCAGGCTCTTGATCTCGGCGAAGAGGTCGTCGTCACGAGCGGCGTCGGCGAGGCTCACGCCCGAGAGTTCGGCGCCGATGGTGCAGGTCAGCGGCTCGACGCCGAGGGAGGTGCGGAGCGCGTCCGGGCGCACCAGGGCCGGAGTGCGTTGCTGCGGCCGGAGGGTCTTGGGCATGGTGCTCACTCCTGGGGTGTGGTGGGGGCCGCCTCAGAGGGTGAAGACGGAGGACCCTGTGGTCCGTCCGGCTTCCAGGGCGCGATGTGCCCGTGCGGCGTCCTCGAGGGAGTAGCGCTGGTTGATCTCGATCTTGATGCGTCCGGAGGCGACGTGACCGAAGAGTTCGCCGGCCAGGGCGTCCCGCTCCGCCGGTTCGGCGATGTAGTCGGCCAGAGCCGGACGGGTGACGAAGAGCGAACCGTTCATGGCGAGTCGCATGGCGTCGATCGGCGGCACCGGACCGGAGGCCGTGCCGAAGCAGACCAGCAGTCCGCGGCGCGACAGCGAGGCCAGCGAGCCGGCGAAGGTGTCCTTGCCGACACTGTCGAAGACGACCGGCACCCCGGCGCCGTCGGTCAGCTCGCGCACCCGCTCGGCGACGTTCTCGCGCCGGTAGCGGATGACGTGCTCGCAGCCGTGCGCACGGGCGAGTTCCGCCTTCTCCTCGCTGGACACCGTTCCGATCACGGTGACGCCGAGGAGCCTGGCCCACTGGCTGACGATCAGGCCGACCCCGCCCGCCGCGGCGTGGAGCAGCACGGTGTCACCGGCCTTCAGCGGGTGGATGCGGCGGAGCAGGTAGGCCGAGGTCAGACCGCGCATGGTCATGGCCGCGGCGGTCTCGAAGCCGATCTCGTCCGGCAGCTTGATCAGGTGCGAGGCGGGCATGACCCGCTCCGTGCTGTACGCCCCCAACGGGCTGCCGGTATAGGTGACACGATCGCCTTCGGCGACGTGGGTGACGCCCTCGACCACTCCGGAGGCCTCGACGCCGATTCCCTCGGGCAGCCGGGCCGGGTAGAGACCCGTACGGAAGTACGTGTCGGCGAAATTGAGGCCGACGGCGATGTGCCGGATGCGCACGTCGCCCGGACCCGGGTCGCCTGCAATGACCTCTTCCCAGGTCAGGACGTCGGGTCCACCGGTTTCGTAGAAGCGGACGGCGTGGGCCACAGGGTTGCTCCGATTTTGCTTGGGCGGGCGGGGGACTGCGGGCGGCGAGTGGCCGGGTCAGCTCGTGAGATCGCGCAGCATGAAGCCGCGCTGTCCGGCCCGGCGGTTCGGGACCATGCCGAGACGGCCGATGGCCTCGTCGGCGTCCGCGTAGTACTCGCCGATCTTGTAGATCTTCCTGGCCTCCGGCCCGGTCGCGATGTCGCGGCCGAGGGAGTCCGCGATCCGTACCATCTGCTCGACCTGCTCGACGGAGGACATCGGCTCGCCCTTGCGCCGCCACAGGTTGTCCTCGTTGCCCACCCTGACGTGCACGCCGAGTGCGATGGCGATCGCGTTCATCGGCGCCACGGCGCGCATCGAACTCTCGATGGTGAGGACGGCGCCGTCGGGTACGCGGCGGATGAACTCGATCAGGTCGGCGGGGTGCCGCCCGGCGAAACCGCCGCCGATCGCGACGTAGTTGAGGACCAGCGGGCCGGTGTGGACGCCTGTGCGGATGAGCCGCTCGACGGTCTCGAGCTGGGCGATGGTGGCCAGCTGGAAGTGGGGCTGGACGCCGTTCGCGTGCAGTCGCTCGAGGTGTTCGAGGTAGAAGTCGGGACCGGCCTCGACGACCATGTCCCGGTAGGCGCGGTAGTACTCCGGCTTCGCGATCGAGGTGCCCTCCAGGTCGTCGTCGGTCATGATCTCGACGATGTTCATCTGGTTGGCGTTGATGGCGATGGTCACCTGGTCGGGAGCCGGCGTGAGCTCGGCCAGGAGGTGGCGGGTGTCGTAGGCGAGCCACTTGGCGTCCCCGCCCTCGCCCTCGGGTGCGAAGGAGATCGAGCCACCGATCTGCAGGACCATGTCCGGGACCGCCTCACGCAGCCGGCCCAGCAGTTCGTTGAACATGGACATCCGCTTGGAACCCTTGCCGTCGAGTTCACGCACGTGGATGTGGAGCACCGTGGCACCGGCGTTGTAGCAGTCGACGGCCGCCTGGACGTGCTCGTCCATGGTCAGGGGCAGGTCGTCGGCGTCGCCGGGCAGCCACTCCGGCCCGTACGGGGCGGCCTGGATGACCAGCTTCTCCTGGTTCTCGGGGAAGAGTGAGTCGTCGTGGAAGTGCATGGTCCTTCTCCTTCGCGTACGGATGATCACCGGTCGTTCCGTCGGCGGCCGCGGTGTCGGGGCCGGGGAGGGCGGGGACCGGCGCGGGCGGGCCGGGGAGAACGCCGGGCGCATGGGCCCGGGGGCGACCGACTGGTCCGGAGGGAGCGCGGGGCGGGGGGACGCCCCGGCTCACCTCCGGCAGCCGACCGCCGTGTGCGATGCAGCAAAGGTAGGACCGGCCGAGCACGGGTGCTTGACCCCTGGTGACGGATGACTTGTCCTTTGGGGACAGCGGTGACCGGCGGCCGTGGGGCTGGAGGGCCGGCGTGCCGTCATGACCGGCGACCGTGGGCCTATGCAGCCGGCGTGCCGTGGTGCCTCGTGGTGCTGTGGGCGTCAGCCCAGGCCGGAGTGCTGCTCCCGGCCCTTCTCCTTGCGCCACGCCCTCGGGCTACACCCGAACTGCTGGTGGAACCAGCGGGAGAACGCGCTCAGGGACGAGAAGCCCAGGAGGTCGGAGATCTCCGTCAGCGATCGACGGGGCTGGGCCACGAACTGCCCCGCGAGCCGCATGCGTGTGGCGTTGAGCATGGACGAGAACGTCTCGCCGGAGTGGGCCAGATGACGGTGAACGGTGCGCCGGTCGACGCCGAGGCTGCGGGCGACCTGCTCGATGGAGCACCGGCCGGTGGGCAGCAGGGCCTCGATGAGCTCGCGCACACGATCCGCCGCCGAGGTGTCCCTGGGGGTGGCGGTGATGGCGCCGAAGTACTGCCGGGCGTAGTTCCGCAGCTGCGGGTCCGCCATGGCGTTGGGGGCGTCCAGGGCATCGGCGTAGAAGACGATGCCGTTGAACTCACGGTCGAACTCGAGGCCGGGGCCCAGGAGGCGGCGGTGCCTGCCGGAGTCCGCCGGAGCGCTGTGGGTGAACCACACCGAGAGAGGCTGCCACCGCGTGTCGAGGAAGCCCCGCAGAATGCGGGTGAAGGCGCCCACGATCAGTTCCGTGGCCTGCCGGGCCGGCGCCGTTTCGCCGAGCCGGAGCTCCACCTTGATGGTGGCCAGGCCGTTCCGCTCGGACAGGCGGGCGTGCAGGATCTCGTTGTACATGTGCTCGTGGCGCAGCAGCAGGCCCAGCGCGCTGCGTACGTCGGGCTCCTCGCGGACGACCAGGCTGATGGGGCCGAGGTTGGAGAAGCGGCGCAGCTCGGTCATGCGCAGGCCGAAATCGTCGTGGTGCGAGGCGGCCGCGGAGAGTTCCAGGAGGCGGACGGCGGCCGGACCGGAGATCCACCGGTCCTGGACGGCCAGGTCCGCGGTGTCCAGACCCACGCGCTTCATCAGCGCGCGCGGGTCGACGCCGAGGGAGCGGCTCAGCTCGACGTAGCCGTTCAGCGCTGCGGTGCGGACAAGGGGCCTCATGACCACTCCAGGTGCTCGGTCCCCAGAAGTTAAGTTTCCCGTCCCCTCACGTCAAGCATCAGGGGTGTGCGCGCTCTAGCATCCCCTCCATGCGGTCCCGGCACGCGACGTCCCCGGACGCGTCAGGGGACGGAAGCCGGTCCATGGTTCGGACCCGCTTGTCATGACACGGAGGCACACATGCCCGGCATACCGAACATCAGGGATCTGGCGCGAAGGCCGTTCACCGGCCCGGCCGTCTGGCGCGGCCCGGATCTGGCGGGCCGCGAGGACTGGGTCCTCCGGCTCTCGCCCCGGCGGATCGGTGAGCTGAGGACGGCACTGCGGACGGCACGCGGACGCGGTACCCCCTTGCTGAGGATGACCATCGCCGACTTCCCGCTCCCCACCCTCGCCGATGAGCTGGCGGGCGCCGCCGCGGAGCTGGCGACCGGACGGGGGTTCGTCCTGGTCAAGGGCATCGGGGTCGGCGAGCTCAGTGACCGCGATGCCGGCACCGTCCTGCGAGGCATCTGCCAGTACCTGGGGCGGCCCGTGCCCCAGGACGCGGAGGGCCGCACGCTCTGCCACGTCCGCGACGCGGCAGCCGCCGCGGCCGGCCCCGCGGTGTCCGTCCTCCGGTCGCGGGCAGGGGTGCCCTTCCACACCGACGAGGCGGACCTGCTCGGCCTGCTCTGTCTCAGGCCGGCCCGCTCGGGCGGAGACACCTCCCTCGTCAGCTCGGCCGCGCTCCACAACGCGGTGGTGGACCGCCGACCCGACCTCGCGGAGCGCCTGTACCGCACCCACTTCTTCGACCGGCGTGACGCGCACGCCCCCGGCGAGCCTCCGTACGCGGCCGCCCCGCTCGCCACCACGTACGGCGCGGAACTCAGCCTGCGCTACGACCGCGGCCGGCTGGAGGCCGCGCGAGACCTCGCCGGTGTGCCCGGGCCAGAGCAGGCGGACACGGAACTCTACGACCTGGTCGACGCCCTGGCCCGCTCCTCCCGGCTCCGGCTCGACCTCCGCCTCGAAGCCGGCGACCTGCTGCTGGTCGACAACCACGCCGTCCTGCACGCCCGTTCGGCGTTCGAGGACGTCGGTCCACCCGGGCGAGGCCGTCACTTGCTGCGCATGTGGCTGGCCCGGCGCGGGGACACCGGACCGCCGGGTGCGGGCGCTCGCGGTCCCCGCGCCCTGGAGATCCGCCGTGGGGTCACCCCCCTCGACATCGTCCGGCCCCGGAATCTGCGCCCCGCCCGCCCCGCCGGCCCATGCGAGGACCGCCGTCGGCACCGTGCCGACGGCTGAGACGAACAGAGGGAGACTGCCGCCCATGACGAACCTCGCCGCATTTCTGCTGAACTCCGCGGCGAACCGCCGCGACCACGTCGCCGTGCGCCACGACGACACCGCCCTGACCTACGCCGAACTGGACGACCTGAGCGCCAGGTTCGCCGCCGTGCTGCGGGACCGCGGCGTGCGGCCGGGTGACCGCGTGGCCATGACCATGCCGAACGTGCCGCTGTTCCCCGTCGTCTACTACGGGATCCTGCGGGCCGGGGGCGTGGTCGTGCCGATGAACCCCCTGCTCAAGGCCCGTGAAGCGGCGTACGTCCTCCGTGACTCCGGCGCCCGGGTCGCGGTGGCGTTCCCGCTCTTCGCGGACGAGGTCGCGCACGCCGCCGCGGAAGCGGGGGCCGAGTGCCTGGTGACGGAACCCCGGGAGTTCCACGACCTGCTCACGGCCGCCGCCCCGCTGTCCGGCGCCGTCGGCCGGGAAGACGCGGACCCCGCGCTGATCCTCTACACCTCGGGCACCACGGGCACGCCCAAAGGCGCAGAGCTGACGCACGGCAACCTGGTCTCGAACACGGCCACCACCGCCGGGACACTGGTGCAGGCAGGCCCCGACGACGTCCTGTTCGGCGGTCTGCCACTGTTCCACGCCTTCGGGCAGACCTGTGCGCTCAACACATCGGTGGCCGCGGGAGCCACGTTGACCCTGTTGCCGCGGTTCGATCCGCAACGGGCGCTGGAGGTGGTGCACCGCGACGGGGTCACCGTGTTCCTCGGCGTACCGACCATGTTCGCGGCGCTGCTCCACGCCGAACTCCCTGACGGCTTCGACGCCTCCCGGCTGCGGGTGGCCGTCTCGGGCGGCGCCGCGATACCCGTCGAGGTGCTGCGCGGCTTCGAACAACGCTTCGGCGCCACGGTGCTGGAGGGCTACGGCCTCTCCGAGACGTCACCGGTGGCCTCGTTCAACCACCCGGACCGGCCGCGCAAGGCCGGCTCCATCGGCGTGCCGATCCGCGGCGTCGAGATGAAACTCGTCGCGGAGGACGGCTCCCGCACAGGCCCGGGCGAGGTCGGCGAGATCGCGATCCGCGGCGAGAACGTGATGCGGGGATACGTCAACCAGCCGGGGGCGACCGCCGAGGCGATGCGCGACGGATGGTTCCACAGCGGCGACCTGGCCCGCGTCGACGAGGAAGGGTTCTACTTCATCGTCGACCGCAAGAAGGACCTGATCATCCGCGGCGGCTACAACGTGTACCCGCGCGAGATCGAGGAAGTGCTGTACGAGCACCCCGCCGTGGCCGAGGTCGCGGTCATCGGTGTGCCCCACGACGCGCACGGCGAGGAGGTCGCCGCGGTGATCGCCCTCCGCGGCGGCGCCGCTGCGACGGCCGACGAGATCCGCGACTACGTCAAGGAGCGGATCGCGGCGTACAAGTACCCGAGGATCGTCACGTTCGTGGCCGAGCTTCCCAAGGGTCCGACGGGCAAGATCCTCAAGCGCGAGATCGTGGTCGTTCCCTCTGAGGAGGAGCCGTGAACCGGCGGACACGTCCCTGGCGCACGGCGGTGCACACGGCTCAGGGGGCCGCCCGGACCGTGGGATACCGTGCGACGACGAAGACTCTGCTCGGTCCACCTGAGCTGCTACGAGGCCAGACACGGCGGCCGCCCGAAGGGGGAGCTGGATGCTGCAGGCACTGGGACTGAGCCCTGCCGAAGAGGCCGTCTACACCGCCCTGCTGGCCCGCCCGACAGGCTCCGCTCAGGATCTCGCCCGGCAGACCGGACTCGACAGGGGCGAGACGGACCGCATCCTGCTCGACCTGGCCGCCCGCGGTCTGGTGGCGACCGCCCCCGAGGCGGGGAACGGGGCGCCCGGGTCGGCCGACCGCTACCGGCTCACGCCGCCCTCGGTGGCCCTGGCCCCGCTCCTCGTCGAGCAGCGCAGCGCACTGCAGCGGGCCGAGGCCGCGTTCTCGATGCTGACCGAGCAGTACCGCAGTACCGCCGCCCACCCCGCCGGCAGCGTGGTGGAGGTGGTCGTCGGCGTGGAACAGGTCGCACACCGGTTCCACCAACTGCAGCTCGGCGCGCAACGGGAGTTGCTGAGCTTCCTGGTCGGCGAGCCCACCGCGGTGCCGCGCGAGGACACCGACATGTCGGAGAGCTCCGCGCTGGACCGGGGAGTCGACTTCCGGATCGTGGCCACCAAGGACTACCTGGACGATCCCGACGTGACGCGGGACGTGCGGGCGGGCATCACGGCGGGCATCGAGCTGCGCGTGGCCGAAACGCTGCCGCTGAAGATGCTCGTGTCGGACCGGGAGCGTGCCATGGTGCCCCTGGACCTGGCGGACTCCGGCGGCGAGCCGAGCGCGATCGTGGTGCACCGCAGCGGTCTGCTGGCCGCCCTGGTCCAGCTCTTCGAGAAGGAATGGGCCCAGGCGCGGCCGTTGTACACCACCACCACGGGGGTACGCGCGGAGGCGACGGCCGATCAGCGGCCGACCGAGAAGGAACTGGAAGTCCTCGCACTGCTGCTGGCGGGGATCTCCGACCGGCGGGCGGCCTCCCAACTCGGCCTCTCGATACGCACCGTGGAGCGGCGGACCCGCCGCCTGATGGTCCTTGCCGGAGCGGATTCACGCCTGCAGCTCGGGTGGCACGCCGCGCGTGCGGGCTGGCTCTGACCTTCTCCCGCGCAGCCCGGGGGCCACCCGGCTTCCGCCCGGCGTGAGTCGTTTTCCCCTGCCCGCGGCCCGGCGAGCACGGCCGTCGCGGGGTGCCCCATGGAGCTGACGAACCAGCGCGGAGGTGACCGCGTGACGGGTAACCGACATGCGGGAAACCCGTCACACGCGGCGTCCCCACGCCTTCCGCGGGTCTGCCAGGCTGCGCGTCAGCACGGCTTGTGCACGGTATCGAGTGGGGAGATTCATGCGTTCCATCACGCATATAGCCTTGGGTGTGGCGACCGCCGCCTGCCTGGGCGTCACGGCGGTCGCGCCGTCCGGGGCGGCGGATGCGCCGCCTGGCGGCGCCCCCGGGAAGAGGCCCGTCATCGGCAGCGGGGCGGCGGCGACGGCCGGCAAGCAGGTCCCGGTCACGCTCGTCACCGGCGACAAGGTGCTCGTGACCACGGACCCGTCGGGCCGCAGTTCGGCGGCCGTACTGCCCCGTGCGGACGGCACGCAGCCGATGGTGCAGACCTACCAGAGGGGCACGGACCTCTACGTCTACCCCGAGGACGCCTCCCAGGCCATCGCCGAGGGCAGAGTCGACGAGCAGCTGTTCAACGTCACCGGGCTCATCCGTCAGGGATACGACGACACCCACACGGACACGCTGCCGCTCATCGCCACCTACCGCAGCAGTGTGAACGTCGCCGCGAGCACGCCGGCGGCCCCCCGGGGTTCCGAGCGGGGCCTGAGCCTGCCCGTCGTGGACGGCGTCGCGCTCAAGGCGGGCAAGGACACGGCCGCCACCTTCTGGCAGGACGTCACCGACCCCCGCTCACGTTCCGCCGCCACGCTGAAGAAGCTGTGGCTGGACGGCAAGGTGGAGGCCACGCTGGACCGGTCCACCGCACAGGTGCACGCGCCGGAGGCCTGGAGGGCCGGCTACGACGGCTCGCACACCAAGGTCGCCGTGCTGGACACCGGTGTGGACGCCGAGCACCCGGACCTGGTGAACCGGGTCGCCGGCTCCAAGAACTTCACCGACTCCGACAGCACCGACGACCACGTAGGCCACGG
Source organism: Streptomyces sp. NPDC005803 (assembly GCF_040630435.1). Taxonomy (NCBI): domain Bacteria; kingdom Bacillati; phylum Actinomycetota; class Actinomycetes; order Kitasatosporales; family Streptomycetaceae; genus Streptomyces; species Streptomyces sp. NPDC005803. The sequence continues at coordinate 20,168 of NZ_JBEXXO010000037.1, forward strand.
GACGCACACCGCTTCCACGGTCGGCGGGTCCGGAGCGGCCAGTGACGGCCGTAAGAAGGGTGTCGCCCCCGGCACCTCGCTGCTCGTCGGCAAGGTCCTCAACGACCAGGGCTACGGCCTGGATTCCTGGATCATCGCGGGTATGCAGTGGGCCGTCGACCAGCGGGCCGATGTCGTCTCCATGAGCCTGGGCAACCCCTCGATCGGCGACTGCGGCGACCCGATGGCCCAGGCGACGCGGCAGCTCGCTCAGAACACCCACACGCTGTTCGTCGTCGCCGCCGGCAACGCCGGCTCCGGCACGGAGACCGTCTCCTCGCCCGGCTGCGTGCCCGGCGTGCTGACCGTCGGCGCCGTCGACCGCGACGACACCACGGCGCCCTTCTCCAGCCGCGGTCCCGTGGCCGTCACCCACACCCTCAAGCCCGAGATCGCCGCCCCCGGCGTCGAGATCTCGGCGGCCGGCGCGGGCGGCCGGGGTGTCTACGCCTACCGGACCATGTCCGGCACCTCGATGGCCACACCGCATGTCGCGGGCGCCGCCGCCGTCGTCCGCCAGGCCCACCCCGACTGGACCGCACAGCAGGTCAAGGCCGCCCTGGTCTCCTCCGCCCGCGTCGGCGGGAAGGTGGCCGGCGCCGACGAGACCGGCGGCGGGGTCCTCGACGTGTTCGGCGCGGTGAACCAGCAGGTGCTCTCCGCTCCCGCCGTCCAGGCCGGCGACTACAACTGGCCGCAGGACGCCTCGGACCGCACCACCGTGCAGGTGCCGTTCACCAACACCGGCGCCGGTGATGTCACCCTGAACCTGAAGGTCAGCGGTGTGCACGGCAACGACGGCAGCGATGTCCACTCCGGCATCGTCAAGCTGGGGCGGAGCAAGGTGAAGGTCCCCGCCGGGGGCACCGTTCAGGTGCCGCTGCGGATCGACCCGACCGCCCGTCTGAAGGACGCCCAGTACGGTGCGGTCACCGGCCGGATCCTGGCCACCGCGGGCCGTGCGCACGTCTCCGTGCCCGTCACGCTCCACGTCCAGCCGGAGACGGTCACCCTCCGGGTCAAGGTCATCGACCGCAACGGCAAGCCCGCGGCCGGTTCTTCTTCCCTGGACCTGGTCAGCCTCGACACCGACAAGGGCGAGCGCCGCCGCAACAGCGGCGCGACCGACCAGACGTACCGCGTGCGCCCGGGCGACTACGCCCTCAGCAGCTTCGTGGGGAGCTACGACGCGGCCGACGCGCCGGAGTCGGTCAGCTACCTCGCGAACCCGCAGCTGCGGATCACCCGTGACACCACCGTCGTCCTCGACGCCCGCAAGGCCCACCGGCTGAGCCTGTGCACCGCACACGCCTCGACGGTGGACAGCACCACGTTCAGCTACACCCGCACGTGGGACGACACCTGGCTGATCTCCGGATCGCTCATGGCCGGCAGCACCGTCCAGAAGTTCTACGCCGACATCGACGGACGTGCCCGGAACGGCACCTTCGAGTTCCGGCCCAGCTGGCGTGCGACCGGCTCCGAGGGCGGCTCGTCCTACGTCTACAACGTGTCCTTCCCGACGCAGGGCCCGCTCCGCGCCGACCAGGTCTACGAGCCCGACGACTCCGAGCTGGCCCAGGTCACCGAGACGTGGCACGCCATGGGCAAGGAGGCCGACTACCTGGACGCCATGTTCGCCCGCCCCGCCGACAGCGGCGGCGCCTACATCCCCGTGAGCCCGTTCGGCACGGTCCACGTGCCCGGCACCCGCACCGCCTACTACACGACGGGCGACACCGCCTGGAGTCACAGCGCGATGACCAGCTTCCCGTTCTCCGCGTCCCTGGGCGACCGCGACCGCGTCTACCGGGCCGGGCAACGGGGCGCCGAGGAGTGGTACGGCGGGCCCGTGCGCCCGGCCGCCCCACGCGACGCCGACGGCAAGCCGGTGCTGGCCGCCGAGCGGCAGGCCGGCCTGATCGGCATTCAGACCGCCCTCTGGCTCGACGGATCCGGCGACCACTGGTCCTACGGCGGATCGTTCGGCGACCTCGGCAAACTGACGCTGAAGCGCGACGGTCAGCAGGTGGCCTCCAGCGCGTATCCGTACGGCGTGTTCAGCGTGCCGGACCAGGACTCCGCGTACGAACTGACCCAGTACCTGGAGAAGATCCCCTCCTCGGACCGGAACTGGCTGCGCTCCACGGCTGTCACCACTGCCTGGAGCTTCCGTTCCCACCTGGAACCGGACGTCTTCTCGCGCGGCCTGCCGATCCTCTTCCCGGTCTACGACATGCCGGTGGACGGCATGAACACCCTGCTGGCGCGGAGCGGCATCGAGGTCGGCCTGTCGGTCGAAGGCCACGCCGGCTACACCCCGGGCGCGATCACGGCGGCCTCGCTGTCCTACTCCTACGACGGCGGCGCCACCTGGACCCAGGCGCCGGCCCAGCAGCGGGACGGCAAGTGGACGGCCGTCCTGGACCACTCCGGCGCCGGCGGCAAGCAGGTCACGATCAAGGCCGGCTTCACCGATGCCCACGGCAACGCGGTCAGCCAGACCATCACCCGGGCCTACGAGGTCCGGTAGTCACACCGTCAGGCCGGGCGGGCTTCCGCGACGAAAGCCCGCCCGGCCAGCTGCTGTCGCCGTGATCATCACCGCACGGCCGGTCAGATGAGGACCGCCGCACACCGGCGGAACAGCCGCCTGCCACCGCTGTCCGCACCGCTGCGATCCTGAGCCGCTCCCGGAAGGGGGCTCGCTTTCGAGCCGCAGGCCGCACCGGTGCCGTATGGGGTGCCACCGGACGCCCGGTGCGTCACACCGGGCTCGTCGAGCGGCCCAGCAGCGCGCTGACGTCGAAGGTCTCGTCCGGTGGCGGCGTGGACCGGGGCACCGGCCGGTCGAAGGCGGAGAAGCCCACGACCGCGTCGGCGCCGTCACCCTTGACGGCGAGGCGCAGCGGATACGGCTTGCCGGTGGCCGCCACGTCGAGCGTCAGCGTGGTCCCGTCCCGCATCCTGGTCAGCGGAATGACGGACGCCTCGCCGAGCGTCGTCTTCGCGCCCTTGTTGAGCGTGCCCGTGTCGTCGTTCGCGTTGTCGCTGACCAGCTTCTGGAAGGTGTTGAGGTCGCACGTCTCGGTCAGGGCGCTCAGCCGGGGGTCGTCGGCCGACCCCTTCATGTAGCGGTCGCCCACGATCGCGGCGAAGGCGGAACCGCCGTTGGGGACCTGGTTCTTCCAGAAGTCCGCGTCCGGCTTGATCCAGATGTCGTCGCCCCGCTTCACGATCAGCGCCGATCCCTGGCTGTTGCCGAGGTCCACCGAACCGTTGCAGTCGCCGTCCCGGTCCAGGGTGAGTTCCAGGGACATGGGGGTGCTGCCCCGGCCGAGGTCGCCCCTCGTGCTCAGGTGCAGGGAACGCGCGCTGAGCAGCGCGTCACGGGAGCGGTCGGCGATCTGCTGCGCGGTCAGGGTGTCGATGTCCTCCGCGTGCGCCACACCGCTGCCGATGAGGCCGCCGCCGGTGACGGAGAGCACGATCGCCGCAGTCCACGCGGCCGGACGTGTGCCGAGGTGTGGACCGGTCACGTCGCCTCCTCGAAGGGTCGTGGCGGGGCTGCCCGGGTCTGCGGCCCGGTCATCCGAGCGTACGCCGCAGGAGGGGCGGTCGCCCGGCGGAGCGGGGTCCCTAAAAGGCCTGGCGCCTGCGTGCGGAGCGCTTCCCGTATGTACGCAGCGTGATGTTCTGCGGTGTTTTCGCTGAAGGGGGCCGGGGGACGGTTGCCGCGGCACCGCCTTGGTGACGTCCGGATCACGGCCGTTCGTCACGCCCGAGTCACGACCGAGAGGGAAACATGAAGAAGTCCATGGGGAGTCTGTCCAGGGCCGTCGTGCGGGGCGCCGCCGTCGCCGGGCTGACCACGGCGCTCGCGGTGGCCACCGGTCTGGCCACGGCCGCCTCGGCCGCCGCTCCGGCGGCGACGCCGCCCGGGCTTTCCTGCGACACGGGCAAGCACGCCGTCGACGACTACACCGGCTACGCGCTGTGCCGGAACAACGGCGCCGCCGCCCAGACCTTCTGGGTGCACCTGGTCTGCGGCTGGTCCCCGGACGTCGACGGTGAGCACGTCACGCTGAACCCGGGTCAGTCCGGCCAGTCGACCGCGCACTGTGCCGGCATCGGCACGGGCATCGGCGAGATCACCGTCCAGCCGTAGGGCCTGCGGCGTTCGGGTGGTGCCGTTCGAGCGGGAGCGGCACCGCGCGGGCGGCTGTCCCGCGACCCGGCCCCGTCGCTCTCCGCCGAGCGGTTGAGCGAGCGGCCCCGACTCGTTACCCTCCAGTAAGTTCGTTCGGTCGGATGTCGGACAGGCGCACGCCTGACGGGGCACGAGGAAGGCGGGCAGCCCATGTCCTCAACGGAATTCACCGGGACGGACGTCGAGACCCCGGCCGGCCTGGCCGACAGCGCACGGGCCCTCGCGGACGGCCGCACCACCGCCACCCGGCTCGTCACCGAGGCCCTCGCCCGGATCGAGGCGAGCCAGGACACCCTCAACGCCTTCCGGCACCTGCGCGCCGATGCCGCGCTCGCCGAGGCCGCCGAGGCCGACCGCCGGCTCGCGGCGGGGGAGCGGCTGCCGCTGCTCGGGGTGCCCGTCGCCGTCAAGGACGACACCGACGTCGCCGGGATGCCCACCCACTTCGGCTGCGCGGGGGAGCGGCCCGACGCGATCGCCGACAGCGAGTCGGTACGCCGGCTGCGCGCGTCCGGGGCCGTGATCGTCGGGAAGACCAACTCCTGCGAACTGGGCCAGTGGCCGTTCACCGAAGGGCCCGCCTTCGGCGCCACCCGCAACCCGTGGAACACGGCCCACACCCCGGGCGGTTCGTCCGGCGGTTCGGCGGCGGCCGTCGCAGCCGGACTGGTGCCCGCCGCGCTCGGCTCCGACGGAGCCGGGTCCGTCCGCATCCCCGCCGCGTGGACCCATCTCGTCGGCATCAAACCCCAGCGCGGCCGGATCTCCGTGCACCCCCACAGCGACGCCTTCCAGGGGCTCACCGTCAACGGCCCCCTGGCCAGGACCGTCGCCGACGCCGCCCTCCTGCTCGACGCGGTCGCGGGCCCGCACGCCGACGACCCGCACCGCCCGCCGCCCGTCCAGGCCTCGGCCGCCGCCCGCCGTGATCCGGGCCGGCTGCGGATCGCCCTCGCCTGGCGCCCCCCGCTCACCCTCACCGGCACGGCGCCCCATCCCCACGTCCGCCGGGCGGTCACCGAAGTCGCCGAGGCACTGGCCCGGCTCGGCCACCACGTCGAGGAGGCCCGGCCCCGCTACGGGCTGATCGGCTTCGGCTTCCTCCCCCGGGCCACCGCCGGCATCGCCGAACTCGCCGCCCTGCACCCGGAACCCGCGCTCCTGGACGCCCGCACCCGCAGCGCCCTGCGCACCGGAACCCGGCTCGGCGGCCGGGTGCTGAGGGCGGCGAGGGAGCGGGAGGTGCGCCAGCACCGGCGGATCGGCGCCCTGTTCCACCCGGTCCGTGGCAGAGCCGGATCGGGACGCCCGGGGTTCGACGTGCTGCTCACCCCGACGACCGCCCTGCCGCCCCCGCGGATCGGCAGGTTCGACGGGCTGAGCGCCTGGCGCACCGATGTGGCGATCACCGAGGCGTGTCCGTACGCCTGGCCGTGGAACGTCCTCGGCTGGCCCGGGATCAACGTCCCGGCGGGCTTCACCCCGGACGGCCTCCCCGTGGGGGCCCAGCTGCTCGGCCCCTCCCGCAGCGAGGAACGGCTCATCTCGCTCGCCGCCCAACTGGAGGCCGACCGGCGCTGGTACGAGCACCGCCCGCCGGCCAGGTACTGACGGCCGCACGGCCCGGCGGACGGTCACCCCTCACCCCTGCGGATGTCAGGCGCGCTCCTTCGTCCCCGTGGTGAGCGTGGCCTCCACGCGCCCCACGGCACAGGTCGCGCCGAACGCGGTCAGATGGACCAGGCAGTGGTCGGTGAACGGCGGTGCGAGCCAGGCGGCCACGTCCTCGTCCGTGATCCGGTACGGGGCGCGTTCCCCGTGCTGGCCGCCGTGCCCGCCGCCGCCCGCAGCGGACACCGTCTCTGGGGCGCCGCAACCGGCTCTACGGCACCCGGGCGGTCCACTCGGCCGTGCCGAACTTGGTGCGGACGAGCTCCTCGGCCCGGGCCAGTTCCTCGGGGGTCACGTCTCCCCGGGTGAGGCCGTGGCGCTTGCGGAACGACTCGATCATCTGCTCGATGACGGCCTGCCGGGGCAGGCCCGTCTGCCGGCGCAAGGGGTCGACGCGCTTCTTGGCGCTCTTCGTTCCCTTGTCGGACATCTTCTCCTTGCCGATGCGCAGGACGTCGAGCATCTTGTCGGCGTCGATGTCGTACGACATCGTCACGTGGTGCAGCACCGCGCCGGGGCCGCCGTCCGGCCCGACCACGCGCTTCTGCGCCGCCCCCGCGATCTTCCCGACCTCGGTCGCGATGTCGTTCAGCGGCTGGTACCAGGCCTTGATCCCCATGTCGCCGAGTGCTTCGAGCACCCAGTCGTCCAGATAGGCGTAGCTGTCCGCGAAGGAGAGGCCGGAGACGAGGCTCTGAGGCACCGCCAGCGAATAGGTGATGGTGCTGCTGGGCTCCGCGAACATCGCGCCCCCGCCGGAGACGCGCCGCACGACCGTGACACCGTGACGGTCGACGCCCGCCTGGTCGACCTCGTTGCGCAGGGACTGGAAGCTGCCGATGATCACCGCGGGGGAGTCCCACTCCCACACCCGGAGCGTGGGGGGCCGCCGGCCGGCGGCGACCTCCGCCGTGATGACCTCGTCGAGGGCCATGTGGAGCGCGGGGGACTGCGGGGCGTCGTGGATGAGCTGCCAGTCGTAGTCGCTCCACTCCGTGGCGTGCGCCAGCGCGCGGCGTACGGCGACGGCGACCCCCTCCGACGTGAGCCCGAGCATCACCGTCGACCCGGGGAGGGCCGCGTCGATCCGGGCCGCCAGGCCCGCGGTGTCGGTGGTGGCCGGCGCCCCCTCCAGCGCCGCGTCGATGTCGAGGATGGCCTCGTCCGGCTCCAGGAAGAAGTCACCCGCCACCCGTACGTCGCGCAGGGCCCCACCCCGGACGTCCAGGTCCACCACGACCAGTTTGCCGCCGGGGACCTTGTACTCACCGTGCACAGCCATGCCTCCACTTCCGCCGGTCCGTATGCTTACGAATCCGCTCCGACCAGGCATAACGCCGGGGCTGAGTCGATTTAATCCGCCGGGGACGGCTCGACGGCGCGGGCTCCCCCGGCAGGGGTGAAGCGCGGCGGTCCGGGGCCGGCCGCGGGCGCGGTGTCCCGGCGGGTGGCGCCTGGCCGGAGGGCCCTCCCGGCCGGGGGTCCCGGACGCGCGGCGGCCGGGTTGCGTGGAGGTTTCGCCGCATTCCGGGGGCGTGTATCGGCCGCCTCGGCCAGTGGTATGGACCAAGGTCTTGACACCCGCTTAGTTCACTTCTTAAATCACCGAGTGAACTAAGCGGCTCCACCGTCACATCCGCGCGCGTGCCTCACGTGCCACCCCCACCCCGGTCGGCGCAGCTCTCCGATGTCCCCCCGCGCCCTGTGTCTGTCACGGATATGTCTGTCATATGCATGACAGTTTCCCTTTCCCCCCTCACGCACCGGAAGGGAGAGTCATGGACTCCCCACGCCGTACGCGGCGCCTGCTGCACTCCGTACTCTCGGTTCTCACACTTGCCCTGGTCACCACCACCCTCGCGGGTGGCGGCGGACCCGCATCCGCCGCCCCGGTGGCCGACACCGCGGCGGCCGCCGCCGTCACGACGTTCGCCGACGAGTTCGACGGCGCCGCCGGCTCGGCGGTGAACGGCAGCAAGTGGCAGATCGAGACCGGCGACAACGTCAACAACCATGAGCGGCAGTACTACACGGCGGGCAACAGCAACGCCGCGCTGGACGGCCAGGGCCATCTGGTCATCACCGCGCGCAAGGAGAACCCGAACAACTACCAGTGCTGGTACGGCACGTGTCAGTACACCTCCGCCCGGCTCAACACCTCGGGGAAGTTCACCCAGACCTACGGCCATGTCGAGGCGCGGATGAAGATCCCGCGCGGGCAGGGCATGTGGCCGGCCTTCTGGATGCTCGGTGACGACATCGGACAGGTCGGCTGGCCCAACTCCGGCGAGATCGACATCATGGAGAACGTCGGCTTCGAGCCCTCCACCGTCCACGGCACCCTGCACGGTCCCGGCTATTCCGGCTCCGCCGGCATCGGCGCCGGATACACCCTGCCGAACGGGCAGGCATTCGCCGACGCCTTCCACACGTTCGCCATCGACTGGGCCCCCAACTCGGTGAGCTGGTCCGTGGACGGCACCGTCTACCAGCACCGCACGCCCGCCGACACCGGCGGGAACACGTGGGCGTTCAACAAGCCCTTCTTCCTCATCCTCAACCTCGCGGTCGGCGGCTACTGGCCGGGCGACCCCGACGGCAACACCGCCTTCCCCCAGCAGCTCGTCGTCGACCACGTGCGCGTCACCACCAGCGACACCCAGCCGCAGACCGGCGGACAGATCACCGGTATCGGCGGCAAGTGCGTGGACGTCGCAGCGGCGGCCACCGCCAACGGCACCCCCGTACAGCTCTACGACTGCAATGGGACCAACGCCCAGCGGTGGAGTGTGAACGCGGACGGTACGATCCGCGCCCTCGGCAAGTGCCTCGACGTGGCCTCGGGCGGAACGGCCGACGGCACCGTCGTGCAGTTGTGGGACTGCAACGGCTCGGCCGCTCAGCGCTGGGCCGTGAGCGGGGCGCGCGACATCGTCAATCCACAGGCGAACAAGTGTCTGGACGCCACCGGCAACAGTTCGGCCAACGGCACCCGGCTCCAGATCTGGACGTGCGGCGGGACCGCCAACCAGAAGTGGACGGTGACCCGTTGATGCGCGGTCGTCTCTCGGGTGAGCGCGTGCCGGCCGTCCGGAGCCTGCTCGGCGCGGGGGTCGCCGCGGTGCTGATGGCCGGCCTGACCGGATCCCCTGCCCTGGGCGCCGCCGCGGCGACCGGACAGATCACGGGCCTCGCCGGCAAGTGCGTCGACGTCGCAGGCGCGAGCACCGCCAACGGCACGCCGGTGCAGCTCTACGACTGCAACGGCACCAACGCACAGCAGTGGGACGTCGGTTCGGACGGAAGCGTCAAGGCCCTCGGGAAGTGCCTGGACGTGACGTCGGCCGGTACGGCGAACGGCACCGCCGTCCAACTGTGGGAGTGCAACGGCTCCGCCGCCCAGCGCTGGACCGTCACCGCGGCGCACGACATCGTCAACCCGCAGGCGGACAAGTGCCTGGACGTCACCGGCAACAGTTCGGCCAACGGCACCCGGCTCCAGATCTGGACGTGCACGGGCGCGGCCAACCAGAAGTGGACCGCGCCCACCGGCGGCGGGGGAGACCCGACGCCGCCCGCCGGTGCGATGGCCGTCGCCCCGTACCTCTACAACGGCTGGGGCAGCCCGCCCAGTCCGACCACGGTCATGAACGCCACCGGCGTCAAGTGGTTCACCCTCGCCTTCGTCCTCAGCAACGGCTACTGCAACCCCCAGTGGGACGGCGGCAGACCGCTGACCGGAGGGGTGGACCAGCAGACGGTGAACACCGTCCGGGCCGCGGGCGGCGACGTGATCCCGTCCTTCGGCGGCTGGAGCGGCAACAAGCTGGAGAGCTCCTGCTCCAGCGCCGGTGAGCTGGCTGCCGCGTACCAGAAGGTCATCAACGCCTACGGGCTCAAGGCCATCGACATCGACATCGAGGCCGAGGCGTACGCCAGCGCCACGGTCCAGCAGCGCACGGTCGACGCGCTGAAGACGGTCAAGGCCACCAATCCCGGGCTCAAGGTCTACGTCACCTTCGGCACCGGTCAGAACGGCCCCGACGGCAGCCTGATCGGCAAGGCCGCCGCGTCGGGCCTGACCGTCGACAGCTGGACGATCATGCCGTTCGACTTCGGCGGGGCGGGCCAGAACATGGGGGCCCTCACCGTCAGCGCGGCCGAAGGGCTGAAGAACACCGTCAAGAGCGCCTACGGCTACTCGGACGACCAGGCCTACCGGCACACCGGCATCTCGTCGATGAACGGCATCACCGACAACAGCGAGACCGTGACGGTCGCGGACTTCCGCACCATCCTCGGGTACGCGCAGCAGCGGCACCTCGCCCGGCTGACCTTCTGGTCGGTCAACCGGGACCGCCCGTGCACGGGCGGCGGTGCCGACACCTGTTCGGGCGTCTCCCAGCAACCCTGGGAATACACGAAGGTGTTCGCCCAGTACGCCGGCTGACCGGCTGATCCGGGAGTCCTCCGAAGGGCCCCTCGGCGCTTGCGCGCCGGGGGGCCCGCTTCGTCGTACCTCCCCCTTGGAATCCCTCATGCGGTGATCCAGGCCCGTCGGGCACGCACGACCATCCGCTGGGCCGGCCGCGCCCTGCGCATGTCCGGCCGGACGCGGAGAGCGCGCCGGCGGGACGAGCCGCACGGCGGTGAGGACGCACTCCGGCCGGCCCGGCGTCGATCAGTGCGCTGTCGGTGATGGCCCGGTGCGCTCACCGGACATCCGGCCGAGTAGTCCGGCATAGCTTGGCGTTGCAACGTTTCCACGAGTTCGCACCGTGCGGGCAAGCGCCGGTACGCGTCGCCGTCTTCGCCGTTCCCGAGCACACGATTCGGTCGTTCCCCGGTCGGCATGCGTCGTCAGCGGCGCTCCTGGCCGCTGTGGCCCTTACCAGCGGTGTGGTGGTCCGCCCGCACGCGGAGGCAGCTCGCTCGCACGGTGCTGCGGCAGCCGATGGCCGCGGCGCGCACAGACGAAAGGACCCTCCATGCACCGGCTGCTGAGCGACGGTATCCGCACCTCGGGGCCGCCCAAGGATGATCCTCGTGGCCTCTTGCCGCCCCTGACACCGGTCGTGGCGGGGGTCACCGGCGGTGTGCTCCCGCAGCCCACCGGTCTCCTGGCACGGCCGCGGTCATGAAGCGCGTCGAGGCCTCAGCCTGGGCCCCGCTGGCCGCCCGGGTCTTTCGTGCTCTGTGGATCGCACAACTGGTCTCCAACACCGGCAGTTGGATGCAGACGGTGGGCGCCCAATGGCTGCTCGTCGGCCACAGCGCGGCGCTGGTGACGCTCGTGCAGACCGCGGCGAGCCTCCCGGTCGTCCTGTTCGCCCTGCCTTCCGGTGTGCTGGCCGATCGCTACGACCGCCGGTCGGTGATCCTGGCCGCCCAGTTCGCCATGCTCGTCGTCTCCACCGCGCTGACGGTGCTGGCCTTCCAGGACGCGCTCACCGCCCCCCTGCTGCTGTCCCTCACCTTCCTCCTGGGGTGTGGAACCGCCCTGATGGGGCCGGCCTGGCAGGCCATCCAGCCGGAACTGGTCGAACGGAACCAGCTGGGGCAGGCCGCCGCACTGGGGGCCGTGAACATGAACCTGGCTCGCGCGGTCGGGCCGGCCCTCGGCGGTGCCCTGGTCGCGGCAGCCGGCGCGGGCTGGGTCTTCGCGTTCAACGCCCTCTCCTACCTCGGCATCGCCGCCGTCCTGCTGCTGTGGAAACGACCACGTGCGCAACGGCCACCTGCCGGGGACGAGAGACTGCTGGCGGCCGTGCTCGCGGGCCGGCGCTATGTCTGGCACGCGCCCGGCGTACGTCGGGTCCTCGTGCGTACGCTCTTGTTCATTCCTGGTGGGGCGGCGTTGTGGTCGCTGCTCCCCCTCGTGGCCAGCCGTTCTCTCGGGCTCGGCTCCGGAGGCTACGGACTCCTGCTCGGGGCGGTCGGGATCGGCGCTGTGAGCGGAGCCTTCGTCCTGCCCAGGATCCGTCGGGTGCTGGGAGCCAACGGCACCTTGGCCGGGGGAGCGGTCGTGTTCGCGGTCTGCCTCGCCGTGCTGGCCGTGGTCCACTCCCCGTGGATCGCGGCCGCTTCGCTGCTGCCCGCGGGCCTTGCCTGGATCGGGGTCCTGTCCACCCTCAACGCGGCGATCCAGCAGCGGTTGCCCGGTTGGGTCAGGGCCCGTGGGCTCGCCTTCTACCTGGTGGTGTTCCAAGGCGGGCAAGCGCTGACGGCACCGCTGTGGGGTGCGCTCGCCGACGGACTGGGGCTGACGGTCTCTCTGCTCACCGGCACGGTCCTGCTGCTCGCAGCGGCCGTGAGCGTGCGGCGCTGGCCGCTGCACACGACCGCCGGCATCGATCCGCAGCTCTCCGACCACTGGCCCACCCCGCCCCTGGTGTTCGAGCCGGGACCGGCCGACGGCCCGGTGCTCGTCTCCCTCACCTACCAGGTCGCTCCCGGTGATCAGGCCGCCTTCACCGACCGCATGAGGGACCTCGCCCGTTCACGGCGCCGCACGGGCGCACTCACCTGGGGCCTGTACCAGGACGGCCGGCGTCCCGAACGGTTCACCGAGAACTATCTGGTCGCGTCGTGGTCGGAGCACCTGGCTCAGCATCACGGCCGTCTCACAGCGACCGACCGCCACATCGAAGAGCGTGTCCGCCGCCTCCTCGTACCGGATACGCACCCGGAAGTGACGCATGCCTTCGACGCGTCGGCCGGCCCCGTGGTCACGGCCACCGCGGACCAGGACCGGGCGAGCATCGCAGAGGCGTAGGCAGGCCCCCGTACGTCTCCTCCCCCTTCGCGCGAAGGGGGAGGAGACGTACGGGGCCGGCATCGCGGATCAGGCGGTACCCGAGTTCCTCGTTGACGAGGCCAGGACGTCGCCGTCGAGGCCCTCGTGCGCCGTGCGGGCCTGCGCGACCGGGCGAACCTCGCCCGGTGCGGCAGCAGACGTACGAGAAGGCGGCGCCACCGTACGAGCCGGTGGTGCCGCCTTCTTCGCGTGGTCGCCACGGCGACCGTCACGCCGTCGGTCAGTCGGTTCGCAGGGCGGTGCGAAGCGTCGCGACGGCGAGGGTGATCGCGGCCTGGGCGGCGTGGGTCTCGCGCAGGGTGTTGAGCATCACGAAGTCGTGGATGATGCCCTGGAGGCGGACCGCGGTCACGGGGACGCCGGCCTCGCGGAGCTTGTTGGCGTAGGCCTCGCCCTCGTCGCGCAGGACGTCGGCCTCACCGGTGATGACCAGGGCCGGAGGCAGTCCGGTGAGCTGCTCGGTGGTGGCGCGCAGCGGGGACGCGGTGATCTCCGCGCGCTGCTTCTCGTCGGTGGTGTACTGGTCCCAGAACCACTGCATGCCGTCGCGGCGCAGGAAGTAACCCGTCGCGAACTGGTGGTAGGAGCCGGTGTCGAAGTTCGCATCGGTGACGGGGTAGAACAGCACCTGCTGGACCAGGGGCAGGTCGCCGCGCTGCTTGGCCATCAGGGTGAGGGCGGCCGCCATGTTGCCGCCGACCGAGTCGCCGACCACGGCGAGGCGCGTGGCGTCCAGGCCCTTGGTGGCGCCCTGCTCGACGATCCACCGGGCGACGGTGTAGTTCTGCTCGATGGCGACGGGGTAGCGCGCCTCGGGCGACAGGTCGTACTCGGGGAAGACGACCGCGGCGCGGGCGCCGACGGCGAGCTCGCGTACGAGACGGTCGTGGGTGTGGGCGTTGCCGAACACCCAGCCGGCGCCGTGGATGTAGAGGATCACCGGCAGGGTTCCCTCGGCGCCGGCCGGCTTGACGATCCGGGCCCGGACGTTGCCCGTGGGGCCGCCCGAGACGGTGATCCACTCCTCGTCCACGCTCGGCTTGGCGATGTCCCCGGACTGCACCTCGTCGACGGCCTTGCGTCCGTCGACGGGGCCGAGGTCGAAGAGATAAGGCGGATTGGCGGTAGCCTCGGCGAACGCCTGGGCGGCGGGTTCCAGCACCGGCGGAACCGGCTCGATGATGTCGGACACGGATATCTCCTGCTGCTGTCGGTGCGTTGTGTTGTCCCTCCACACTAAAAGCAGGAACGGCCGTACGTGTTCCGCACGCGCACTCGCTCTGTCCGCAAAGCGCACAAAGAGACGCACAGCCCATGGGCGTGCGTAAGCGGTACAGGCTGTATGTCCGAAGCTGGCTGCGCCATGAAATGCGCAGGGTTTCTCCAGCTGCTCTTCCCTGATTTCCCGGATGCGGGCAACCATCCGGGCACCTGCATCGCGAAACCTGGGCGGCCCTGGCGTGAACGTCATTCGGTTGAAGCTGCATCGCTATTCGCGCGTCGACTGATCTGCGGACGTCGCTTTGTTCCTCGGAGAACAAAAGGGTGTACACAAAGGGGCTACTCGTCCGCCTCGTGAGGTCCTAACTTTCAGGGGTCGACGGAACACCCGGGAATGCGTGGGAACACGAGTGAGCAGCCCCTCTTCGGGGCGGCCCTTTCTCATGTCCCAAGCCCACGCCGATCACCGGCCGCAGGGCCATTGCGCCAGACACCGCACCGTGTCGCATGGCGCCCTGAAGGCAGCCCAGGCCTCAGCGTCCGGCTGCGCCTCGACGAACCGACCGCACGACCTGATTCCGCGATCCTCCAGTCGCACGAACCACCTCTCTCCAGGAGACACACCATGCCTCGTCCTTCCCGACGCGTCCTCGTCGCCGCGTTCACGGCTGTCACGGCCGGATCCCTCGCGTTCGCCGTCCCCACCACCGCGGCGCCGCGTACCGCTGTGGCGGCCAAGGCCACCCAGGCCGGTTCCGCGGCCAAGCCGACGATCGTGCTGGTACACGGTGCCTGGGCCGACGCCTCCAGCTGGAACCCGGTCATGTCCCGTCTCCAGCGCGCCGGCTACACCGTCTACGCGCCGCCGAACCCGCTGCGTGGCGTCGCCTCCGACGCGGAGACCGTCGCCGACTTTGTGGCCACCATCCCCGGCCCGGTCGTCCTGGTCGGCCACTCCTACGGCGGCATGGTCATCACCAACGCCGCCACCTCGCTGCCCAACGTCAAGGCGCTGGTCTACGACGACGCCTACATTCCCGCCCAGAACGAGACGGTGTTCCAGATCAACGCCGCCGAACCCGGGTCCTGTGTCAACGTCGACCCCTCGGCGTTCCTCAATCTGGTTCCCTACCCGGGTGCCGCCTCCGGCGACGCCGACGCCTATCTCAAGACCGCGCCCAACGGTGTCTACCAGGGGTTCGACTCGTGCTTCGCCAACGGGGTCCCCAGCGATCAGGCGAGCCTCCTCGCGGCCGGCCAGCGTCCGTTCGCCGTGAGCGCGGGCTCTGAGCCCTCCGGTGCTCCGGCGTGGAAGACGCTGCCCTCCTGGGCCGTCGTCGGTACCCAGGACCACGTCATCCCCCCGGCCGAACAGCTCGCCATGGCCCAGCGGGCCGGCTCTCACATCGTCAAGGTGCCGGCCGGTCACCTGTCCCTGATCACCCGTCCGGACACGGTCACGGACACGGTCATCGCGGCTGCGCGAGCTACCGGCTGACCAGCTCGTCCCGCCACCCTGTCCGACCGGCACGCGCCGGCGTACGGGCACTGTCCTCGGGAGCGAAGGGCTGCCACCAGCCGCCGGCAGTCACAGCGCAGGCGGTGGGAAGGGGCGTCCGCGTCGACCACGTGCGTGGTCGACGCGGGCCTCGGCCACGGACGGAGATCTCCGTGTGCGGCGCGACAGCGCCTCGCCGTACGGAGGTCTTCGTGCCCCCGGCGGCTCGACCCGGGGCTGGACTCTCCCGCGGCTCGCCTGGTCGGACACGTGCCTGGAGCCGCGTCACACCCACCCTCGACGTGCTGCCTGCCACGCGAGTTGCATGCGCGTGCCCGCTCCGGCGCGCTCCATCACGCGTTGGATGTGCCGCTGTACCGTGCGTCTGCTGAGGCCCATGTGGGAGGCGATCGCCTTGTCGGCGACGCCGGCGACCAGCAGGGAGAGCAGCTGGCGGTCGGTGGCCGAGAGGGAGAAGCCTTCGGCTGCGCCGTCGAGGCCGCTGATCGCCGTGTCGTCGACGTTCAGCGGAACGGCGTCTTCCCAGTAGCGTTCGAAAAGGGCGAGCAGGGCGCTGAGCAGGTTGCTGTCCCGGACCAAGGCGGTGGTGGGTTCGTCGGGGCTTCCACCCGGGCCACCGGGGACCAGCGGGAAGATCGCGACCGAGCGGTCGGCGATCGCCAGGCGCAGCGGCAGATGAGGGACCGCTCGGGCTGTCTCGCCGGCGCGCACGCCGGCCACCACGTTGTCCACGGCGCCCTCGTCGTCGAAAAACGCCTTCTCGTACAGCACCCGATACTCGACGCCACGTGCCAGAGCGGCGAACTCCTCCGCGTTGCTGCCGGACGGCATGGCCACGTACTGGGCCTTGCAGAACCACAGCATCTCCTCGCGCGCGGAGGTCTGTATCTGCCGTAGGTGCTGGCGCAGGGCCTCGGCTCCCGTGATGACCTCCAGGAGGTGGCCCGCGTGGTGGCGTCGGGCCGTCTCCTGGTAGGACTCGATCAGTCTGGCCGCCTCCGCGCGCGCCTGGTCCAGCGCGTCGGTGCTGCTCTTGATGCGGGGCAGCAGCGCGACATCAGGCGGGACGGCACGGTAGACGCGAGGTTCGCCGTCGGTGTGGCTGACCAGCCCCAGAGAGGCGAGCAGGCTGAGAGTTCGCCGGGTCTCGGTGAGGTCCATGAGGGTGCGGCGGGTGAGATCCTCGGCGCTGGCGCGGCCGGAGACGACGAGGAGCCGGTAGACGGATTCCGCCGGCTCCGGGACCCCCACCGCTTCCAACACCTCGGACACCTTCCCGAACTGCAGCACACCAGACAGTTGAAAAGCGTACTGCAGAGAAACGGGGGCGGCGGGTGGGTGAACGGCGCGACCGTTCACCCACCCGCCGCCCGGGGAAGAACCCGGGGCTACCTGTTGTGCAGGAACGCCCTCTGCACCGTCTGACGTACCGAGTTGCCGGCCGCGTCCTCGGCGGTGACCCGCACGCTCACCGCGGTGTCGCCGTGAGCTGCCGGAGGCCGGGGGACGGTGGCCCGGAATTCGTTGTGACCGCCGTCCCGGACACGAGCGGGCTGCCAGGTCCTGCCGTCGTCGTACGACGTCTCCACGCGGGTTCTGACGCCGCGGGGGGCCGGCAGCCCGTCCTGGGCGCGGACCCTCACGACGAAGCCGTACTTCCCGCCCGTCACGACCGCGTTGGCCGCCGTCACCGGGACCTCGTAGTCGAGCTGCAGCAGATCGAGACCGGAGGGAGTGCGCGTGGCGGCGGACCGGAAGGACCAGGAGGTCTCGGTTGCCGTGCCGTACCGCCAGTCCTCGGCTTCGCGCCGCGTCGTCAGATCGAGCCGGTATCGCGCGGAGCCGGCCGGCACCTCCACGTCCTGCCAGGCGTCGGTGAGATCACGAGTCCTCTTGCCGTTCCGGTACAGCGTGGCCTTGACCGCGTCCCCGGACGCCCGCGCGGCGGAGGTACCCACCCCTCCGCCGTCGGGAGGTACCAGGCGTGACCAGTGACCGGCCTGGGAGTCGGTGAACTCCGGGATGCGCAGCCGCAGGACGTCGCCGTCCCGGACGGTCGGGGTCGTGGTGCCCGCCGGGATGGACGGCCGGACCACGGCACCCTGCCACGTCTCCTGCGAACGGGTGCCGGGCCTGTAGGTCTGAGGAAGGTCCCGCATGCCGTGAGCCAGGGGAAGGTCGACGTCGTACACCAAGCGGTGGTGGACAAGGTGCTGCCACGTCGTGTCTCCGGCGCTGACGTACTCGGTGCGAGCGAAGCCGGTCGGCACGTACCGGCTGTACTGAAGCCACGCGGTGCTCTGGGACGGTCGCCAGCCGAAGCGCTGCTCGGCCGCCCAGCCAGGGCCTCCGTTGTCCGCGTACGTGGTCCGGACGATCGCGCTGTTCCCGGCGGAGACGTCGTAACGGACGTGAGCGGGAACGCGTTGCCTGGACACCTGCATGACGTCGTAGAGGTAAGGGCTGAGGGCCGTGCCGGCGAACGACAACTCCGTGGTGCGGCGCGCGATGCGGGCCAGCAGATCGTTGCCCGCCCGGGCGCCTATGCGGATCGCAGGCAGGGCCCAGCGCTCCCCGTCCGGCGTCCAGCGCGTCCACGCGTTGTCCTCGCTGTGCACCAGCACGACGGCCCGGGCGCCGGCCTTCGCAGCTCGCTCGATCGCCGGTACGACGTCGACGCCCTCGTCGTTGGTCAGGAGCGCCACCTTTCCGCGGGCGCGGGACAGACGGGGTGCGCCGACGTCCCCGGCGGCGACGGCCTTGAGGGTGGCTCCACCTTCGTCCAGGAGCGGAGACGCGGGCATGTAGTAGGCGTCCAGCTTCCCGCCGGAGCCGCGCACGGTCACGTCGAGGAGTGGCGCGACCAGCTGCCAGCGCGAGGAGAACTCGAAGGTGCCGTGCTCGACCTTCGCAGTCGGGCTGACGTAGAGGCGTTTGGCGTTGTCGAAGTACATCGTGCCCTGCAGGGAACTGCGGCCGTCGAGTTCTCGGTACGTCTGGTAGCTGAGGACACCGCGCTGCTCGGCCGGCTTCGGGGTCCGGATGTCGACCTCGCGGGCGTCCCGGTCGTCCAGCGTGATGACCGTGTCCTTGGTGACGGACACCTCCGGGAGGATCACCTCGCGCAACTCCTCGCCGTCACCGGCGGTGTCGAGCGAGGTGTGCGAGACCGAGTAGACGCCCTCTTCGACCTCCGTGACGGCCGTGGTGGGGTCCGGGTAGGTGACGAAGCCCTCGGTTCCCCAGATCGACGGCAGGGCCTGGACGCGTTTGCCGTCCTTGTCATAGGTCTTGACCGTGAGCTTGTGGACGGGGCCGTGCACGATCAGGCTGAGCGTCGTGTGCACCGCTGCCGACCCGTCCGCACCGGTGGCCATGAGGTATCCGTAGTACTTGCCCTGCGGCACCCGCTCCGGGTCGACCGTCAGCGGTACCTCGACCGTCGCGCCGGCCGGAACGCGAACGGTCGCTGAGCCCAGGCGGACGGCGCCGGCCGGCACAGGGCGGCCGTCCGACGCCGACCAGTTGGGCGTGAGCGTCAGCGTGACGTCTTCGGCGGAGCTGTTCGTGTACGCGACCGGGGCGGTCTGCGGCACGGTGGCACCGGCCTCGAAGGGGCCGAAGGCGACGGTCCCCGTGGCGGACACCGGGCCCAGGGCGGCGGCGACGTCGATGCGCCCGCCCCCCTGCTCGGTGGCTTCCTGCCCGGTGATCCTGACGGCCGAGCTGATGAGGGCGTTCTTGAGCGCGGGACCGTCCCAGTCAGGGTGGCGCTGGGCGAGCAGCGCGGCGGCGCCCGCGACGTGCGGTGTGGCCATCGAGGTACCGGACGCCGCGACGTACTCCTCGTCGACGGCGTCACCCATCGTCGTGCCGGCCGCCCGTGCCGCGACAATGCCCACGCCAGGCGCGGTCACGTCGGGCTTGACCGCGTCGTCGCCGAGTCGGGGCCCACGACTGGAGAACGCCGCCAGTGAGTCGTCCCGGTCGACGGCCCCTACGGTGAGGGCCGCGTCCGCCGCGCCGGGCGAGCCGACCGTGCGTGCTCCCTGCTCGCCGGAATTGCCGGCGGCCACGACGAACAGCGTGCCCGTGACGCGGCTCAACTCGTTCACCGCGAGACTCATCGGATCGGTGCCGTCCGTCGCCTGGTCCGAACCGAGGCTCATGTTGACGACCTCGGCGCCTTCCGAGGCCGCCCACTCCATGCCGGCGATCACCTGGGACTCGGAGCCGTAGCCGTCGTCGCCGAGTACCTTGCCGATGAGGAGGCCGGCGGCCGGGGCGACTCCTTTGCGGCTGCCGCCGGACGCCGCTCCGCTGCCCCCGACGATGGACGCGACGTGGGTGCCGTGCCCGAAAACGTCTCCCGTTCCCGCGCTGCCGGAGAAGTCCTCGGCCTGCGCGATACGGCCGACGAGATCCGGGTGCGAGGCGTCCGCTCCGGTGTCCAGGACCGCGACCTTCACGCCTTCGCCCCGGTAACCGGCTTCCCACGCGGCCGGAGCGCCGATCTGCCGCGTGCTGCGGTCCAGAACCGGTCGCACCCGTCCGTCGAGCCACACGTGCGGGGTGGCGGCGACCTGGCCGGCCGTCACCGCGTCGGCGTCCGGGGCGAACCGTTTCCAGAACTGGCCGAGACGCTCCTGCCCGACCCGCACCGACCGGGCCTCGATGCTCCGCAGCTCACGGACCGGGGAGCCGTCGTCGGCGAAAGCGGCGAGCTCCCGGGCGGACGGCTTCCCGGCGCCGACGGAGCCGCTCATGATCAGCGGCAGGGCATCGGTGTGCGCCTGGTCGTAGTGCTGTGCCACGAGGGCCGTCACGTCGAACAAGGCCGGGTCGATCCGTCCCGCCGACACCAGTTCCGCGGCGTCCGAAGGCAGGACGCTCACATGGCCGTCCTGCTCCACCGTGCGAAACACGATGCCCCGCCGTCCGGGGCCCGGTTCGATACTCGCCGTCTGCCGTCCGCTGCCCGGGACTGCGGTGAGTACGACCTTGTCACCCGTGATCAGGCGCACGGTAGCCGTGTCGGCGGACGTCGTCGTGGTGACGGACCCCGCCGTCGGTTCCGTGGCGCCGGCGATCACCGGGGACACCGATCCGGTGATCAGCGCCAGGCCCACCGACACAGCTGCCGCCAGGCGGATCCGTCTTCTCACTGCCATGCCTTCCCCCACACGTGATGCGATGTTCATTCGCTCGCCAGAATCAGACGGCGATGACATCGCTGTCACTCGATTCCGTTGGCACAGGTGCGACATGTCCCAACGGCGACATCCGCGGACGCTCACGTTCGTTCTCCACGAGCGCTCAGGCGCCGGGCCGGGGTGGCGGCACCGGCTCCCGACTCAGCCGTGCGGACGAAGGGGGCCGGCATCGGCTCGGGCGCGCAAGGAGGTGGGGGGGCAGGATCCACGCCGGCTCTCGTCGCCGACGTGAGGAACTGGTCCCTGTTCTGCCAGGCTCACGTGCCGGACCGTCCCTGGGCGTGCTCACGCCCCGCGTCCAGGCGCACGGTGCGCCATTCGCGGGGTGAGAGGCCGTAAGCCTCCCGGAACGCCCTGCTGAAGTGGGTGGGATTGGCGAAGCCCCAACGCTCGGCGATCGCCGACACCGTGGGCGCCGTACGCCGGAGCCGGGCCAGTTCGTACGCGCTCTCCTCGAGTCGCCGGCGCTGGATGAGCCGGCTCACGGTGATGCCCTCGTCCTGGAAGAGCCGGTGGAGATAACGCACCGATATGTGCTGGGCCCGCGCCACGGAGTCCGGCGACAGAGCCGGATCGCCCAGGTTCTGGTTGATGTACGCCCGGGCGCGCTGCGCGAGGTGGCTCCGCGGGGCGTCGCTTCTCGGCCCGGGTTCCGCCGCCTGCTCGGTCACCAGAGCGGTGAGCAGGTCGATCACGCTGTTGGCCAGTCCATGCGCGACAGCGGGCGAGAACTCGTGTGCGGAGGCGACCGCGTTGACGAGCATGGGCCTCAGCGCCGCGGCGCATCCCTGCCGCGTGCTGAACGCGCTTCCGAAGGCCCGGCCGAGGTCCGCGTCGTTGACGGCCATCATGCGGCGCGGGATGTGGATCACGTGCGTGCGGAAGCGTTCCGGATGATCCAGCAGGTACGGGCGGCTGGTGTCGTAGACGAAGAGGTCGTCCGTGTGGGCGGTGGCCTCACGGCTGTCCTGCGTGAGCACCGTTCGCCCGGCCACCTGGAGGCACAGGGCCACGAGCGGCTCCGGTGAGCACGCGATATGGGCCGCCGTCCGACGCATCCGCTGAGCGACGCCTTCGACGGAGGCGGTACGCAGGCCACCCACGTGGCCGCAGACGATGCGTCCAGCGAATGCGGCGTCACCCTGAGGGACGACGGTCGTCGGCACGAGAGCCTGGCCCACGGCCTCACGCCAGTACTCCAGTGTGTGTTTCGCAGGAGCCAAGGCAGTTGTCAGGACCGGACTCATTCGGCTCTCCTCTCCCCCCGTGCGGTACCTCCGGGAACCGGCGGTACCGCACAGCGCGCACCCGCCGGGAGCCGGCTGACACCTGGGCGGTGCGGTTGTCCTCATGCGCGGAACGTCTCGCGCCATGAGGGGAGCGGGGCAGCCACTCTGCGGCCCCGTTCCCCGTTTGATCAGTCAAGCAACAGGTCGGGCGGGCGTACAGGCACTTGATGGGAAGAATGGGCGACCGCCGCTCGGGGCCGTCGTGCACCCCTGTGACCATCGCGTCAGTAGTCGGAAGCGGAGGAGCACCGGCCCAGGCCGTCCCCGCACGGTGAGCGAGGCCCCGGCGCCCGGGGGACATGAAACGGGACCTCCTCGCGCCGACAGGGCGGCGGCGGACCGGTTGATCGAGAGCGCACAGCCCCTTGTCGCAGAGCGCACTGATCCGGTCCGGGCTCCGTCCGGGGTGTGGTGTCTCGGTAGGATTCCGACATACCGCCCCCGCGTGGCATTCGGGAGTGAGGGCACGACCGGGAGAACCGAAGAGGCCGGTGACCAGCGCGTCTGCTGAGGTGAGTGACCGCACCACCGACGCGCGGGCCTCCGGAACCGAGGCAGTTCTTCCGGACCTCGCACCCATCCCCGAGGACAGTCCGGGAACGGGCTGACCGGCCGATGTCCGCGGGGGACAGGCAGGTCGGACAGAGGGCGAGGTACGAAGAGCGTGGTGGCGGGGGAGTCAGTGACGTCGGCGGACGAGCCGGACTTCGGTTCCCTGCTCCGTGGGCTGCGGCTGGAGGCGACGCTCACCCTCGAGGGTCTGGCCGAGGCTTCAGGGGTGTGTGTCCGTGCCATCGGTGACCTGGAGCGGGGAAGACGAGCGGCGCCACGACCGCGTACCGCTGCCGCGCTTGCCGAGGGGCTGAGCCTGTCCGGCCTCGATCGGCAGAAGCTGCTCACTGCGGCCCGCGCGGGCCGCAGCGACGGGTACACGCCCGTCGGCGTGCAGGCCGTACCGCAAGGAATGCCCGAGTTCGTCGGCAGGCAACGGGAGCTGGCACGGCTGGTGCGGCTCGCGGAGGAGATGTCCAGCGGCCGGGCGGCGGACGGCCTGGGTGCCCAGCCGGTGCTCGCAGCGGTCTCCGGGCCGCCCGGCGCAGGCAAGACGACGCTGGCCCTGCACGCGGCCCGCCGGCTGGCGGACCATTTCCCCGACGGTCAGGTCGTGGTCGACATGCAGGGACTGGACGCGGAACCACCGCACGCGGGCGAACTGATGACCGGTGTGCTTCGCGCTCTGCGGGTCCCGGACAAGGAACTGCTCCGCGTCGGCGCGCAGGGCCGCATCGACCTGTACCGGCAGACCCTGGCGGCACGACGTTTCGTGCTCGTACTCGACAACGCACGCGACGAGGCCCAAGTGCGTCCGCTGTTGCCGGGCTCCGGCGCCGGAATCGTGGTGGTCACGAGCCGACGCATGCTCACCGACCTGGAGGGGGTGCACCGGCTGCCCCTCGACGGGTTCGAACCGGGCGAGGCCACAGCGCTCCTGAGCACGTTCCTCGACGAGGAACGCGCGTCCACCGACGCCGGCGAGCTCGAAAAGATCGCCCGGTACTGCGGGTACCTGCCGCTCGCGCTTCGTCTGGCCGGCAGCTGGCTCGCGGCGCACAGGACGTGGCCCGCGCGTCAGCTGGCAGAGCGGCTCGCCCCTGACGACAGCCGCTTGCAGGCTCTCGACGTCGGCGACACCCGCGTATCCACGGCGTTCGGTCTCTCCTACCGGCAGCTCAGCGTCGAAGCGGCCCGCCTGTTCAGGTTGCTTGCCGTGATCCCGGGCCCGGACGTCTCGTCGGCCGGGGCCGCGCAGTTGTCCGGGCAGGGTCTGTTCGACGCGGAGGACACCCTCGAGGAGTTGGTGGAGACGGGCTTGCTGGGCGTGGCGGGGGACCGGTACCGACTGCACGACCTGCTTCGGCTCTACGCCGGGACGCGACTGCGTGCCGAGGAGGCCCCGGACGCCGTCGCGTACGCCAGGACCGCTGTGCGTGAGTGGCTGCTTCGGACCACGGTCGTGGCCGGCCGGTGCTTCGAGCCCGGCTACGGGGCCCCGACCGCCGCCTCGCCGGGAGAGGTCGACCTGTCCTCCGCGGAGAAGGGACGCGCGTGGCTGCAGGCGGAGGGTGCGAACTGGCTGGCGGCGTTTCGCGAGGCCGCGAAGGCCGGCGATCACGCTGCGGTGGTGGAAGTGGCCGAGTCCCTGCACTGGTTCTCGGACGAATGGATCTTCTGGGGCCACTGGCCCGAGGTCTTCGCCGCCGCCGCCTCCAGCGCGAAGGCCCTGGGCGACACGGTCCAGGAGGCGACCCAGCTCAACTACCTGGCGTGGGCGCATCTCATATGTGAGGGCCGCTACCGCGACAGCCTGGTCGATTCCGCCCAGGCCCTGGCCCTCGCGGAACGTGCGGGCGACACCAGCCAGCAGGCGTGGGCGCACTTCTACCAGGCAAGCGCCTACCGAAGGCTCAGCGCATACGAGAATGCAGCCGACCACATGGCCAGGGCGAGTCGCCTCTTCGCGTCGGCGGACGACCTGCACGGCGGCCTCACCACGCTGCACGGAAGAGCTCTGGTCCTTCTGCAGTCCGGCCGCAGTGAAGAAGCACTGGGCGCCTTCCAGGACACCCTCGCCTTCATCGAAGAGAAGAGCGACCGCCTGGAGGTGCATATCGTTACCTTTGCCCTGGCGGGCATCTACAGCGGTATGGCGTCGGCCTACAAGGAGTTGCGAGAGTGGGACGAGGCGGTCGCCTCCATGCGGAAGTCCACCGATCTCAGCCGGCAGACCGGTAACACCGGAATGGAAAGCCGTCACCTCAATGCGCTCGGCGGTATGTTGCTCGACCTGGGGCGGACCTCGGAAGCACGGGAGGCCTACGCCCGCATCGTCTCCCTGGGGCCCTACGCCGATCCACAGACCGTCCGCGAGGCGATCACGCGTCTCGACGCGATCGATGCGGTCGCGGAAGAAGAAGGGGATCACCTCGTGGCCGACGGCTGTCCGATGGCGGAAGCCACTCGATGAGACTCTCCGGAATGGGCGCCGGGCCGCTGCGGTGCGGCCCGGTACCTCGCTCAGGCCGGCCAGGCATCGGGTCACGCAGGCCTTCAGGCAGAACGCGGGCGCCCACGCCAAGCGAGATGACGGGCATGTCGGCGGGGAGGCCCGTTGTGTTCCGACCGCGGACGCCGGCGGGCCCGCCTCGGTCGCTGTGCGCTGACGGGCGTACGTGAGTGCGTTCCGGGACAACTCTCGTGCCAGGGGCGTCCCTAGATTGACCGTGCCTGGACGAGACGAAGGCGGCGCTGAGTCCGTGAGCCGCCGGAACCCGGAAACTCGGGTCCGCCGTCGAAAGACCGCAGCGACACCCGGTGACGATCCTCGGCGGACGCTGCGCGATGCCGTGGCATCCCTCGGCGGTGCGGCCGCACCGCGGTCCGACATCAGGGCTCCGCGCCCTGCCCTGGCAAGGCAGCCACGGCACCCCACCCCACGACAGAGGGAGACCCCCATGAGCACGCCGAACGCGATCGACCCGGACGCCCCGCCCAGCGGCACCGGCTGCGTCGAGTGCGAGGCCGCCGGTACCTGGTGGTTCCACCTGCGGCGCTGTGCGAACTGCGGCCACATCGGCTGCTGTGACGACTCCCCTTCCCAGCACGCGACCGCACACGCCCGGACGAGCGGCCACCCGGTCATCCAGAGCTTCGAACCCGGGGAGAGCTGGTTCTGGGACTACGACACGTCCACCTTGTACGAGGAGGGTCCGCGGCTGGCCCCGCCGCACAGCCACTCCGCCGACCAGCCCGTGCCCGGCCCCGCCGGACGCGTACCGGCCGACTGGGCCGACCGTCTGAACGGCTGACCTCGGCCTTCTTCGCCGACGCCGGTGCGGCGGGGACCGGAGCTTTCCTGCTCGCGGGCCAACACCGGTCACCCGTCCGCGTGCTGCTCCGCCGCACGCATCGTCACGCCGCTCTCCAGACGCTGAGTGCGCCACTCGCGGGGTGAGAGGCCGTAGGCTCCCCGGAACACTCGGCTGAAGTGCGCGGGATTGACGAAGCCCCAGCGTTGGGCGATGGCCGACACGGTGGGCATGGTCCGGCCGCGGCGGGCCAGCTCGAGCGCGCACCTCTCCAACCGACGTCGCTGGATCAGCCGGCCGACGGTGATGCCTTCGTCCTCGAAGAGCCGGTGCAGATAGCGCACCGAGATCTGGTGCGCCCGCGCCACGGAATCGGGCGACAGGGACGGGTCGCCCAGATGCTGGTCGATGTGTTCATAAATGCGCACCACGAGATGATCCCGCGTGGTCCCGGCACCCTCGATCAGGCCTTCGTACCGCTCCGTGACCAGGGTGGAGAAGAGATCGACGAGACCGTTGACGAGCCCGCCCGTCGCGGCGGCCGAGTACTCGTGAGCGGAGGAGACCACCGTCATCAGTACGGGCTTCAGGACGGCGGCGCATCCTTGCGCGGTGCCGAACGCGGTGCCACTGATGCTGTCGAGCGCCTCGTCCGACAGGTCCAGCGTCCGGCGTGGGATGAGGACCACGTGGACGGCGAAGCGTTCCGGGCGTTCGAGGAAGTAGGGGCGTGACGTGTCGTAGACGAAGAGGTCACCTCGGTCGGCGGTGACCTGACGCCCTGCCTGGACCAGTACGGTCCGGCCTGTCACCTGGACACCGACGGCGATCAGAGGTTCCGGCGAGCGCGCGATGTGGGTCTTCGTCCGCTTGATGCGATGGGCGTCGGCTTCGACGGTGGTGACCCGCAGGGTCCCCACGCGATCGGTGACGAGCCGCCCGGTGAACGGCCCCGCGTCGTGCGGCACGACTGTCACGGGCACCAGCTCCCGGTCCACCGCTTTGTGCCAGGAGACGAGTCTTTGTTCCTCGGGAATCTGGGAAGTCAACAGGACCGGGCTCACCCGGCCTCCTCTCGAACCGCTGCCATAGGCGGAAACCGCCGCCCAGCCGTCCTGCGCACGGACCGGGCGGATGCCCGCCGCGTGGCAAGAGCGGGGAACCGGGACCACACCCCCGCAAAGGGGACATGTGGTCCGGTTCTCCGCTTTGACCAGCAAAGCCGCCCGTGGCGTCCGACTCCAGGCAGCTAGGAGGCAGAAAGGCGTCACCCGGTCGTGAGCGGAGCGGGAGAGCCGGCCGTAGGGGTGTCCCGGACGCGCTCAGGGGCTCCTCCCCCTACGCGGGGCGAATGCGCGTGCCCGTCGGGGCGGTGTGGACGCCGGCGCCCGGGGCAGGCGTGATCACGCAGGGTGCCGAACCCTCGCTCGTCGGACGGCCGGACCCTCGCTCGTCGGACGAGTGGCCGAAACCCGTACTCCCAGAAGCAATGGTGGATGCGTTGAGCGACAACGAGTGACGTGCGCATGTTTCTAGGGTGAGGCGCAGACAACCACTCCGTTGCTTCCCAGGAGACCCCATGAGTCAACCGCTCACATCCGTCACGTGCGATGTCATGGCCTTCGTCAGCGTCTCGGAAGACCGGCGGGTTCCCCTGCCCAGCCGACTTCGCTACGACGCGGCGGATCCCTATGCCGTCCACCTCTCCTTGGGGGCGCCCGCGGCCGAGTCGGTCGTATGGGTGTTCGCGCGTGCGCTGCTGGCGGAGGGACTGCGCCGGCCGGCCGGCATCGGAGACGTGCTGGTCTTCCCCCGGCACCGCTGTCTTCCGGACACCATGCGCATAGTCCTGCGAACCCTCGCGGGCGCCGCGCTGGTCGAGCTCCCGGCGTCCGACGTCACGCGCTTCCTGCAGAACGCCGACGCGTTGGTGCCTCCGGGGACGGAAAGCGCGTACGTGGACATCGACAGCGAACTCGCCCTGCTCACGGGTCGCAGCGACTGACCTGCCTCGGTCAGGGACCAGGACCGGGCACCCGCGCCGCGCCGATTGTGCGCCCTGGGGCAAGAATCCAGGCGCCGCCAGGCAAGCGGCACGCTGTGCCGCTGATCACAGCGGACCTGGAGGATACGACGTCGCGAAGTCGCGAGAGCTAAAGTTGCGGACGAGGCCGCCGGTCCCTGTCACGGCGCACTTCGGATCAGCGCTCGCGGTGCCACTGAGATCGTCCTTCGAAGCCGGACCACGGCCCGGTCACGAAGGAGACGGCCAGGGTGAGCGGCGAGGAGCAGGAATTCGGAGCGCTGCTACGACGGCTCCGACTCAACGCGCACCTGACCATCCAGGGCCTGGCCGAGCTGTCGGGTGTGAGCGCCCGGGGCATCGGGGACTTGGAGCGCGGACGGCGCGCCGCCCCGCAGCGGCGCACGTTGACGGCTCTGGCCGACGGCCTGGGACTGGAAGCGGAACAGCGCGACCGGCTGCTCGCGGCGGCCCGTAGGGGACGCGGCCCCGACGCTGCCACCCTGCCCGTGCACACCTTTCCCCGGCGGACCGACGACTTCGTAGGACGCCTGCCCGAGCTGGTCTCGCTGACGGCACTGGCGGCGGGCGAGGACCCGGCTGCTGCGGCCGGCGCAGGGCGCGACGGGTCGCAGCCCATGGTGGCGACAGTGTCCGGTCCACCCGGCATGGGGAAGACAGCGCTGGCTCTGCACGCTGCGCAGAGGCTGGTTCCTCACTTTCCCGACGGCCAGATGGTGCTGGACCTGCGTGGCATGGACGAGGTCCCTGCCTCGGCGACGGAACTCATGCTGAGCGTCCTCAAGGCGTTCCGCGTCGCCGACGCCGAGCTCGTGAAAGCCGGCCCGGAGGGACACGCCGCGCTCTACCAGGATCTCCTCGCCGAGCGGCGTTGCCTGCTGATCTTCGACAACGCCTGTGACGAAGCCCAGGTGGCGCCGCTGCTGCCCGAGCGCGGCCGGAGCATGGTCATAGTGACCAGCCGCAGAGTGCTCACCGGACTGCGGAAGGTGCACCGGATCCACCTGGGTGAGCTGGCCCCGCACGAGGCCGTGGCGTTCCTCACCGGCGCGATCGGCGAGGAGCGCGCCTCCGGAGAGGCGGCAGCGCTTCGTGAGGTGGCCGACCGGTGCGGCCGTCTTCCGCTGGCCCTGCGGGTCGCCGGCAGCTGGCTGGCGACCCGGCCGGGCTGGACGGTACGCCGCCTGGCCGACCGGCTCGCCCTGGACGAGCACCGCCTGGACTCGCCGGTCGCGGGAGGCCGGAAGGTCTCGGCCGCTTTCGACCTGTCGTACCGGCAGCTCACCCCCGACGCGGCCCGGCTGTTCAGAAGGCTGTCCCTCGTGCCCGGTCCGGATGCCGGGGTGGCCTGTGCCGCGCAGCTCATCGGACAGGATCTCCCGTCGGCGGAGGACACCCTCGAAGAGCTGGTCGAGGCCGGTCTGCTCGGACCTCAGGGCGACCGGTTCCGCCTGCACGACCTGCTGCGCCTGTACGCGAACGGCCGCCTCAGGGCCGAGGAGGGGCCCGAGGAGACGGAGCGGGTACGGGCCGGCCTGTACCGCTGGCTGCTGGAGACCACCATCGTGGCCGGCCTCTGGTTCGAGCCCGGCCACGGGGCGCCTCCTGCCGACTGGCGTGGGCTGGTGGACCTGTCCTCCGCCGAACTGGCCCGGCAGTGGCTGCAGATACAGGGGACCAACTGGCTGGCCGCTCTGCGTGCCGCGGCCCAGGCCGGAGAACACGCGATGGTGGTGCGGGTGGCGGAGTCCCTGCACTGGTTCTCGGATCAGTGGATCTTCTGGGGTCACTGGACCGAGGTGTTCGACATGGCCGCCCGGAGCGCCGGTCTCCTCGGCGACGAAGTCATGCGAGCCACTCATCTCAACTACTACGCCTGGGCGCTCATCGTGTGCGAGAGCCGTCCCGAGGCCGGTCTGCCCGTGGCCGCTCAGGCGCTGGCGGTGGCGCACCGGACGGGCGATGTCGGGCAGCAGGCGTGGGGTCACTACTACCAGGGCTGGGCCAACCGGAGCATGAAGCGCTTCGTGGAGGCCGCCGGACACTACGGGCGCGCCACGGGGCTGTTCGCGTCGGTGGGCGATCTGCACGGCGTCCTGCAGGCCCGGCACGGCCTGTGCCGCAACCTCTTGTCGCAGGGCGACGGCGCCGCGGCTCTCGAGGCGTACCAGCAGACTCTGACGGTCCTGGACGAGGCCGGAGACCTCGTCGAACCGCACATCGCCGCGGGGGCGCGCATCGGCATCGTGTCCGGGATCGGGAGAAGTCACGCGCTGCTGGAGCGGTGGGACGACGCTGTCACGCACATCCAGCACGCGGTGCGCCTCTGCGACGCTCTGGGCAACCTCCCCGTGCGCAGCACCCACCTCCTCTACCTGGGAGAGGCCCTCTTGGCCCAGGGGCGGGACGACGAGGCCGACGAGGCCTTCCGGGCCTGTGTGGCTCTCGGCCCCGACGCGGACCCGGTGCGTCTCTGCGAGGCGCGCACGCGGCTCGCACGCCTCACCGCCGCGACATGACGGCGGTCCTTCTCCCCTGACCGCACGCCTGTGTGCCACCTACCGGGAGGTCCTCGGCGAACGGTGGTGCGAGGGCACGGAGAGACCAGGGCGCATGCACACCCGGGCAAGCCGAACCCCGGATCGCGTACAGAGTCAGGTCAGTGTGCTCGACGCGC
Organism: Streptomyces sp. NPDC005803; assembly: GCF_040630435.1. Lineage (NCBI taxonomy): Bacteria > Bacillati > Actinomycetota > Actinomycetes > Kitasatosporales > Streptomycetaceae > Streptomyces > Streptomyces sp. NPDC005803. Next base: position 50,734 of record NZ_JBEXXO010000037.1, read on the forward strand.
CGCCGACGAGGCGGTGGAGCCGTACCACCGGCCTTCCCCGCGAAACCGGCTGGCGGCCGCCGCCCTCTCGCCGGGGACGAGCCGCATCCCGCTTCCGAGCCCCTACCGAAGGATTGTCATGTCGCGTTCCGAGAAGCCGACCGTTGTTCTGGTGCATGGCGCGTTTGCCGACGCGTCGAGTTATTCCGCTGTGATTCCCGAGTTGCTGCGGCGTGGGCTGAGGGTGGTGGCTCCGGCTGTTCCCAATCGGAGTCTGATCGGGGATGCGGCGTACGTGGCGTCGGTGGTGCGTCAGATCGACGGTCCCGTGGTGCTGGTGGGTCATTCCTACGGTGGTGCCGTGATCACGGTGGCGGGTGTGGAGGAGAACGTCGAGGCGCTGGTCTACCTGTCGGGCTATGCGCTTGAGGTGGGCGAGAGTCTGGGTGAGCTGCAGGGGCGGTTCCCGGACTCGGATCTGGCGGCGGCGCTGGTGTACACGCCGTTCCCGGTGGAGGGTTCGGACACTCCGGGTACGGATGTGTCGGTGCAGGTCGACAAGTTCCCGGCGATCTTCGCGGCGGATGTCGATCCGGAGCTGGCGCGGGTGCTGGCGGTCTCGCAGCGTCCGCTGGCGGCGCAGGCGTTCGCGGATGTCGCTCCGGCGGCTGCGTGGAAGACGAAGCCGTCGTTCGGTCTGGTGTCGTCCTCGGACCACACGATCAATCCCGATGTCGAGCGGTTCGGTTACCAGCGTGCCGGCATGACCACCATCGAGGTCGACTCCTCGCATCTGGTCATGCTCGCCCACCCCAAGAAGGTCGTCGCCTTCATCGAACAGGCCGTCGACACCGTCGAAGCCTGAGGCGTGTTAGCCGCCACCCCTCCTCCAGAACGTGAGAGACAGCATGACTGTTCCGATGGAAATCACGCACCACACCGCGGTGCTCAACGGAATCAACCAGCACTGGGTCACCGCGGGTGAGGGCCCGCCGGTCTATCTGCTGCACGGATTCCCGCAGACCTGGTACGGCTGGCGGAAGCAGATTCCGGTTCTGGCGGAGAAGTACACCGTGATCGCGCCCGACCTCCGCGGCTACGGCGACACGGAGAAGCCGGCGTCCGGTTATGACAAGCGCACCATGGCCCAGGACACCATCGCTCTGATGGATCACCTGGGCCACGAGAAGATCGCGTTGGTGGGCCATGACCGCGGAGCGCGTGTGGGTACGCGGCTTTCGAAGGACCATCGCGACCGGGTCGACCGGTTCGTCGCCATGGACAACATTCCGACGCGAGTCATCGCGGACACCTATGACGTCGCGATGGCCCGTGCCGGCTACTGGTTCTTCACCTTTCTCCAAGTTCCTGATCTGCCCGAGGCTTTGATCGCGGGCAAGGAGGAAGCCTGGCTCACGCACTTCTACCGGAGTTGGTCGTACAACCCGGACATGCTGTCGGCCGAGGAGATCGACGTCTACGTGCGTGCCTACCGGCAGCCGGGCGCGGTCCGCGGTTCGTGCATGGACTACCGCGCGGCCGCCGAGGATGTCGCGCAGGACCGCGAGGACGAGGACCAGCTCATCGACTGCCCGGTGCTGACGATGTGGGGGGAGGACTTCAGCGCGGTCGGCAAGGCTTACGACGTCCTGGACGTATGGAAGGGCATCGCCCGCGATGTCCGGGGACTGGCGATCCCCGAGTGCGGCCACCTCTGCCAGGAGGAGAAGCCCGAGGTCGTCAACGCGGCAGTCCTGTCTTTCCTGGACGGCTGGAACGGCTGATCGGCCGTTACGCCTCCTTGCCCGGAGCGACGGACCGGCAGGCGTGGAACACCTGCCCGCGGCAGCGGTGCGTCACCGGCCGCTGCCGCTTTTCGCATGCCCACAGCCCTCTCCTGCGAGCGGCGGGCGTCGCGGCGCTCAGGGATAACGTCCGGGGCACACAGAGGCAAGTTCCCCTCCCGTGCGAACAGTACGTTTACTTCCATACCCGCGGGATTCACCCAGGGACGGCCCCGCTGCCGAATCCGGCTCGGGGAGCCGAGAACCGGGGCACTCGCCAACCGATCGGCATCCCCGGTCACCGGACCGGGCCCGCTTCCGGACGCACCGACGCGAGATCCGGAAGCCGTCGGACTCGCCGGCCCCGCCTGGCTCCCCGTATCCACCGATCTCACTGACCAGCAAGAGAAAAGAGCCCGATGATGTCGCGTTCCGAGAAGCCGACCGTTGTTCTGGTGCATGGCGCGTTTGCCGACGCGTCGAGTTATTCCGCTGTGATTCCCGAGTTGCTGCGGCGTGGGCTGAGGGTGGTGGCTCCGGCTGTTCCCAATCGGAGTCTGATCGGGGATGCGGCGTACGTGGCGTCGGTGGTGCGTCAGATCGACGGTCCCGTGGTGCTGGTGGGTCATTCCTACGGTGGTGCCGTGATCACGGTGGCGGGTGTGGAGGAGAACGTCGAGGCGCTGGTCTACCTGTCGGGCTATGCGCTTGAGGTGGGCGAGAGTCTGGGTGAGCTGCAGGGGCGGTTCCCGGACTCGGATCTGGCGGCGGCGCTGGTGTACACGCCGTTCCCGGTGGAGGGTTCGGACACTCCGGGTACGGATGTGTCGGTGCAGGTCGACAAGTTCCCGGCGATCTTCGCGGCGGATGTCGATCCGGAGCTGGCGCGGGTGCTGGCGGTCTCGCAGCGTCCGCTGGCGGCGCAGGCGTTCGCGGATGTCGCTCCGGCGGCTGCGTGGAAGACGAAGCCGTCGTTCGGTCTGGTGTCGTCCTCGGACCACACGATCAATCCCGATGTCGAGCGGTTCGGTTACCAGCGTGCCGGCATGACCACCATCGAGGTCGACTCCTCGCATCTGGTCATGCTCGCCCACCCCAAGAAGGTCGTCGCCTTCATCGAACAGGCCATCGACACCACCTCCGCGTAGTCCCTTCCACGACTCTCCCTGTCCCTCCCGGCACGGCTCACCTGCCGTGCCCACAGCGGGCCCGCATCGCTTGCGGGCGAGCCGTCCCGAGCAGAAAGACAACGATGAGCACATCGATCTCGCGTCGCACCATGACCCGGTCCGTGGTGGCCGGCGCCGCCGCCCTCGGCGTCACGGGCATCGGCCACTCGGCCTCCGCCGAGACCTCGGCCACCGCCGAGGCGGCCAAGCACAAGAAGCAGCTCCCCACCATCGTGCTGGTCCACGGCGCCTTCGTCGACGCCTCCAGCTGGGCTCCCGTGGTCCAGCGACTCCTGCGCCAGGGCCACCGCGTCGTGGTTCCGCCGAACCCGCTGCGCAGCGTGGCAGGCGACGCCGCCTACGTACGCAGCGTCCTGGACAGCATCGAGGGTCCGGTCCTGCTGGCGGGCCACTCCTACGGCGGTTCCGTCATCAGCCGAGCCGCGGTCGGTTCCGCCCAGGTCAAGGGGCTGGTGTACATCGCGGCCTTCGTCCCGGACACCGGCGAGAGCGCCGCCGAGCTGAGCGGCAAGTACCCGGGCAGTTCGCTCGGCGACACCACCGTCGTCCAGAAGTACCCGCTGCCCGGCGGTGGGGAGGGCGACGAGCTGGTCATCAGGCAGGACCTGTTCCCCCAGCAGTTCGCGGCCGGCGTCGAGAAGGCCACCGCCCGGACGATGGCCGCCGGACAGCGCCCGATCACCGTGGCGGCGCTGAACGAACCGGCCACCGCGGCGGCCTGGAAGAACGTGCCCACCTGGTACCTCATCGCCACCGAGGACCGGAACATCCCGCCGAAGGCGCAGCGCTGGATGGCCGCGCGCGCCAAGGCGCACACGGTCACCGTTCACGCACCGCACGCCGCCACGGTGAGCGACCCGCGCGCCGTCGCCGACCTGCTCGACAAGGCCGCGCACGCCGTTTCCACCGGTCACTGACCACCCACCGGACGGACCGGAGCGGCACGTGCCCTCCGCGGCGACACCCGCGCGCCCGCACCGTCCGTGGTGAGCCGCGCCGTATCCGTGGTGTCCGAAGGAGTTCGCTTCGGGCACCCGGGCGGCTCCGCGCCGGCCGGCCGCCCCGCCGGCCGGGCCGCGACCGGCACGGGGCCACAGCACCAGCCAACGAAACGGGAGGAAGAGAACACCCATGCCGCTGCTCGAACCGAAGCCTGGAATGCTGCGCCCCCACACCGTGGAGGGACCGTCCGTCGACCGGGTGGCCGACGACCAGGCGTCCGGTACGCCGGACGGGCTGCGGGACGCGCTGCTCGCGGAACTGGGCGCGGGCAAGGTCCTGCACAAGATTTCCGACCTGGTGCGTTATGCGTCCGACGCCAGCCCGTACCGCCTGGTGCCCCGCGTCGTGGTCATCGCCGAGAACATCGGCGATGTGTCCACCGTGCTGCGCTACGCCCGGGAGAACCGTCGGCACGTCGTCTTCCGCGCGGCCGGCACCTCCCTGAACGGACAGGCCCAGGGGGACGACATCCTGGTGGACGTCCGCCGTCACTGGACCGGAGTGGACGTCATCGACGGCGGTGCCAGGGCGCGGATCAAACCGGGCACCACCATCGGCCGGGCCAACATCGCGCTTTCCCGGCACGGCCGGCTCATGGGCCCCGACCCCGCCAGCTCCATCGCGGCTTCCGTCGGCGGCGTCGTGGCCAACAACGCCTCCGGCATGACCGCCGGCACCACCCGCAACTCCTACCGTCTGCTGTCCTCACTGACCGCGGTCCTGCCGTCCGGAACGGTCGTCGACACGGCCGGCCCGGACGCCGAGACCCGCTTGAGGGCCGCCGAACCGGACCTGCACGCGGCTCTGCTCGCGCTCAAGGAGGAGATCGAGGCCGACGCCGGGCTGGTCGCCCGCATACGTGCCAAGTACGAGCTGAAGAACACCAGCGGCTACCGGCTGGACGCCTTCCTCGACGGTACGACCGCCGTGGACATCCTCCGCGGTCTCATGGTCGGTTCCGAGGGAACTCTGGGCTTCATCGCCGAGACCGTCTTCGACACCGTCCCGCTGGACCGGAAGACCTGCACGGCGCTGTTGTTCTTCCCCGACCTGCCTGCCGCCGCCGCCGCGGTGCAGCAGTTCAACCGGGCCGGGGCGCGCGCCGTCGAGCTGATGGACGGCAACACCCTGCGTGCCTGCGCCGAGGTGGACGGCGTACCCGGGGACTGGCGGGACATTCCGCAGGAGAACACCGCGCTCCTGGTCGAGTTCCGTGCCGCGACCGAAGAGGACCACCTCGCCCAACGGCGGGCCGCCGCCGAAGTGGCCGAGGGGCTCACCCTGGTGACCCCGGTACCGTCGGTGACGAACGACTTCGTCACCGACCCGCGGACCGTGCGCACCTACTGGCACGCCCGAGAGGCGTTCATGACAGCCGTGGGCAAGGCCCGGCCCACGGGGACGACGCTGATCACCGAGGACTTCGCCGTTCCTCCCACTCATCTGGCCGAGGCGTGCGAGGCGCTGCTGGAGATGCAGCGGCGCTACGGCTACGACGCGGCGGTGGCCGGACACGCGGCCCACGGCAATCTGCACTTCCTGCTCGCCTTCGACGCGGCCCGGCCCGAAGACGTCGAGCGGTACGCGGCGTTCATGGACGAGTTCTGCGCCATGGTCATCGACCGGTTCGACGGCTCCCTCAAGGCGGAGCACGCCACCGGTCGGAACATGACACCGTTCCTGGAGTCGGAGTGGGGCTCCCAGGCCACCGAGATCATGTGGCGCGTCAAGCAGGCCCTCGACCCGCACGGAGTGCTCGCGCCGGGGGTGGTGCTGAACCGGGACCCCCGCGCTCACCTGAAGCACCTGAAGACGATCCCGACCATCGAAGCCGTCGCCGATCCCTGCATCGAGTGCGGCTTCTGCGAACCGGTGTGCCCCAGCCGCGATCTGACGACGACACCGCGGCAGCGCATCGTGCTCCGACGCGAGATGATGCGCCAGCCCGCCGACTCACCCGTCACCGACGGCCTGCTGGAGTCGTACGGATACGACGCCGTCGACACCTGCGCAGGCGACTCGACGTGCAAGATCGCCTGCCCGGTCGGTATCGACACCGGCGCCATGATGAAGGAGTTCCGGCACCAGAGGCACGGTGACGTCGCCGAGCGGAACGCCGAGCGGGTCGCCGAGCACTTCGCGACCGTGGAGAAGGCCGTCCGCGCCGCGCTCGGCGTCGCCGGGCACGTCAAGGACGGCGTGCTCACCCGTGCCACCGCCGTGGCCCGTAAGGCGGTCACCCCCGACCTGGTGCCGGAGTGGATCAGCGCGATCCCCGGACCCGCCTCCTCCGGCCTGCCCCTGACGCAGCGTGAGGGAGCCGTCGCCGTCTACTTCGTAGCCTGCGTCAACCGGATCTTCGCCGGACCGGAGGGCGGGGAGGATCTCTCCCTGCCGGACGCCGTGGTGAAGCTCTCCGAGCGGGCCGGCCGCCCCGTCTGGGTCCCCTCCGACATCGTCGGCTCCTGCTGTGCCACGATCTGGCACTCCAAGGGCTACGACGACGGCAACAGGTTCATGGCCAACCAGACCGTCGAACGGGCATGGGAGTGGACGGACGGCGGCAGGCTGCCCCTCGTCGTCGACGCCTCGTCCTGCACTCTGGGCATCGGACGGGAGATCATCCCGTACCTGACGCCGGAGAACAGGCGCAAGCACGAGAAGCTCGACGTGATCGACTCACTGGTATGGGCCGCCGGTGAACTCCTGCCCCATCTCACCGCCGCCCGCAAGGTCGACAGCGCGGTCATCCACCCGACGTGCTCCATGCGGCACCTGGGCGACGTGGAGCAGCTCGACGAGCTGGCCCGGTTCGTGGCCCACGAGGTGACCGTCCCGGTCTACGCGGAGTGCTGCGGATTCGCCGGCGACCGCGGCATGCTCCACAAGGAGCTGGCGGAGTCGGCCACGGCGCATGAGGCCGAAGAGGTCCTGGCGGGCGACCACGACGCCTACCTCTCGGCGAACCGCACGTGCGAGATCGGCATGGAGCACGTCACGGGCCGCCCCTACGAGTCGGTGCTGCTGCTCCTCGAAAGGGTCACACGGCCCGACTGAGCACGGCGCCCCCCGCCCTCCGCAAGAAGCCAGCACAGGAGAAACCTCATGCGAATCGCCAATCTGTCCGGACGACTGACGCTGGTCCTGGGCGAGCGAGCCGTGGATGTCCACGATGCCAGCGGTCACCGCTTCCCGGCCGACCCGCAGGCGATCTACGAGCGGTGGGAGGAGTTCAGGACCTGGGCCGCGCAGGCCGACCTCGGCGACGCCGGCCGGCCCTACGACGCGGCCGACCTCGGCGCCCCGGCCCCGGCTCCGCGCCAGCTCCTCGCCATCGGACTGAACTACCGCGAGCACGTCGACGAGGCGGGGTACACCCAGCCCGAGGGCATGCCGCCGGTCTTCACCAAGTTCGTCAGCAGCATCACCGGCCCCCTCTCCGACGTGGTGCTGCCCGAGGGCGGCCACACCGACTGGGAGGTGGAGCTGGTCGCAGTCATCGGCAGGACGGCCCGCCGAGTGCGCGAGGCGGACGCCTGGGACCATGTCGCCGGCCTGACCGTCGGACAGGATCTGTCGGAGCGCGTCCTTCAGATGAGTGGCCCGGCTCCCCAGTTCGGTCTCGCCAAGTCCTACCCGGGCTTCTCACCCATGGGTCCGGTCCTGGTCACCCCGGACGACTTCGAGGACCCCGACGCGCTCGAACTCACCTGCAGCATCAACGGCGAACAGGTCCAGCGGGGTTCCACCCGGCAGCTCATCTTCTCCGTCCCGGCGCTCATAGCGCAGCTGTCGCAGGTGTTGACGCTCTTCCCCGGCGACGTCATCTACACGGGTACGCCCGCAGGTGTCGGCCTCGGCCGCACGCCTCAGCGCTGGCTGCGGCCCGGTGACGAACTCGTCAGCTCGATCCAGGGCATCGGCGAACTGCGCCAGCGGATGCTTCCGGCCTGAGCCCCCGGAGCGGGCGGGGGCGGCGCGCGGCCCACGCGCCGAAGCCGCTTCCCACGCTCAGCCGGGCGCGACGTCAAGGCAGCACCACGGGAACGATACGACCGGCCTGTAGCCCCTCAGAACGGGCTTCCCCGGGACCTGCCCGGTCCTCCCCGGGTCTGTCCCGGGGCTTTTCCGGTGGTGAGCGCGCCGCGGGTCCTCCCATCTGCCATCGAGATAACTGACATCTCGCACCATCGCGCTGGGTGAGGAAGGGGCGGCCTGGGGTGCTGGTTGCAGATGTGTGACGAAAGAAGGTGCACATGTCCAGCACAAGCAAGCACTCCGCCACCTCCCCGACGGCGAGCCCCGCTCGGGACGTACCCGGCTGGCTCATCGCGCTGCTGGCCGTGGCCAGCGGCCTGACGGTCGCCAACCTGTACTACGCCCAGCCCCTGTTGTCCTCGTTGAGTGACGTGTTCGGCGTCAGCACGGCGACGACCGGTTCCCTGATCACGCTCACCCAGGTCGGCTACGTCGTCGGCATGCTGTTCCTGGTGCCGCTCGGCGACCGGCTGGAGAAACGGAAGCTCGTCACCGTCCTGCTGTCGATCACCACCGTGGCGCTCGTGGTGGCCGGCCTCGCCCCGAACTTCCCCGTGCTCATCGCCGCCTCCATGATCAGCGGAGCGACCTCGGTGGTCGCCCAGATACTCGTGCCGTTCGCCGCGAGCCTCGCGCCCGACCACGCCCGGGGGCGCGTCGTGGGCCGCGTCATGAGCGGTCTGCTCACCGGCATCCTCCTCTCCCGCACCCTGAGCAGCCTGCTCTCCGACGTGACGAGCTGGCGGGTGGTCTTCCTCGGCTCCGCCGTCCTCATGGCCGTCCTCGCGGTAGCCCTGCGCGCCGCCCTGCCGCAGCACGCCCCCACCACCTCCGTCCCGTACCACCACGTACTGCACTCCACCTTCCAGCTCCTGCGCACGCATCCGGTGCTGCGGCGCCGAGGCCTGTACCAGGCGGCCATGTTCGCTGTCTTCAGCGCCTTCTGGACCACGGTCTCCTTCGTCCTGACCGGGCCCCGCTTCCACTACTCCGCAGTCGGGGTGGGCGTCTTCGCCCTCGTCGGCGCCGCGGGCGCCGCAGTGGCCCCGCTGGCCGGGCACTGGGCCGACCGCGGACTCGCGCGCCCCGCCACCGGCATCGCCCTCGTGGCCGCCGCCCTGGCCTTCGCCCTCGCGGGCTTCGGCGGACACAGCATCGTGCTGCTCGCCCTCGCCGCGATCCTCGTCGACGTGGCGGTCCAGACCACGCTGATCCTCGGTCAGCACACCATCTACGCCCTCGACCCCGGTGCCCGCTCCCGACTCAACAGCGTCTTCATCGCGATGTTCTTCGCCGGTGGCGCGATCGGATCCCAGCTCGGGACGGTCGTCTACGAAGCGGCCGGCTGGAGCGGAGTGACCGTGCTGGGTGGGGCCCTCCCGCTGATCGCGCTCGTCTACTGGGCCTTCGAACGCCGGCCGCGGCTGGGCGCCGCCGGCTGACCTGACCGAACGCGGCGGACGTCACTCGCTCAGCAGCCAGCCGAGGCTGGCCGGTCGTCGTCGCCGGATTGTCCTGAGGTGCACGGGTTCGCTCCGACCGCGCACACCTCGCCGCGCGACGCCGGATGCCTGACCCGCCGAGCGCGTGCAGTCCTTGGGCGGCGTCGCGGTGGGCGACCCCCGGCACGTCGCCGAGATCACGTCGGTCCCGCGGCCCCCGGACGGCGTCGAGGAGGTCCCGGCGATGCTCTCCCGTCTGCTGGAGGCCCACGAGACGATCCTCGTCGAGGCGCACGACGCCGCCGCCCGCGCCGACGAGATGGGCGACGACGGCACCAACGACCTGCTGGTCTCGCAGATCATCCGGACCGGCGAACTCCAGGTGTGGTTCCTCGCCGAGCATCTGGTCGACACCCCGCTGGTACGCGTCTGAGTGGACGCCGGACCGCCACGGCCACCTACGATGTCGCCCGGCCCGACAACGGCCGCCCCCGTCCGGCGGGGGAGTCCTCGATCAGGAGCGCATGATGGATCTGCGACAGATGGAGGTCGTCGTCGCGGTGGCCGAGGCGGGTACCTTCACAGCCGCGGCCCGGCGACTGCACGTCGTGCAGTCGGCCGTGTCCGGGACGGTCAAGTCCCTGGAGCGGGAACTCGGCACCCCGTTGTTCGACCGCACCACGCACAGAGTCGCCCTGACCCCGGCCGGCGAAGCGTTCGTCACCGCGGCCAGGGCTGCCCTGCACGCGGCGGAGGCGGTCGAGGAAGCAGTCAGCGCGGTCCGGGGACAGCTGCGGGGCCGCGTCACGGTCGGCACCATGCAGGGGGTGTGGGCAGGACTCCACCACGCCCTCGCAGGGCTGCGCGGTGAGCACCCGGGCGTGGTGGTCCAGCTGCGCCAGGCCGCGGTCTCCGACATCCGGCAGGCGCTGCGGGACGGATCGGTCGACCTGGCGGTCGTGGCGCTCGACCGCCAGCAGCAGCGTGGTCTGACCACCCGACTGCTGTCCCAGGAGGAGATGGTGGTGCTCGCGGCGCCCAGCCGCACCCTCTCCGGGACGACGCCTGACAGCGGAGTGGAACTCGACGACATCGCCCGTCTGCCGCTGGTGGACTTCTCGCCGGGCTGGGCCATCCGCTACGCGGTCGACCGTTCCTTCCGAGCCGCGGGCGTCGACCGTGCCACCACCTTCGAGGTGAACGACATCGTCGCGGCAGCCGAGCTGGTCCGCAACGACCTGGGCGTCTGCATCATGCCCCTGTCGATTGCCGACCGCTTCCCCGACCTGCGCCAGTACCCCATCAGCCGGCATGCGCCCCGGTGGAAGGTCATGGTGGTACGCCCGCCCGGGGAGCCGTCCCCCGCCGTCGCCGCTCTGCTGCGGCACCTCGCCTGACCGGACGTCCGCATACTAAATGTATTCGGGCGTTGCGACGACGCGGCGAGGTGCCGTAGCTGTCGTCGTGCGCCCGCCAGGGATTACGGGCCAGCCCTTAGGATGCGGCCATGGGCAAACCACTGCGGGCGGTGCTGGGAGAAGACCAGCCGATCATGCGCGAAGGCATCGCGGCCATCCTGCGCAAGGCGGGCATCGACGTGGTCGCGGCCGTCGACAACGCGGTGGACCTCGTGCACGCCGCGCAGGAGCACCTCCCCGATGTGGTGATCACCGACATCCGGATGCCGCCGAACCTGGAGGCGGACGGCCTGGAGGCCGCCCGGAAGATCCGCGCCGAGCGACCGGAGACCGCGGTCATCGTCCTGTCCCAGTTCCTGGACGCTTCCTACGCGCTCGACCTGGTCGGGGACGATCCGAGCGGAGTGGGCTACCTCCTCAAGGAGAAGGTGGCCAGCCCGCAGATCATCATCGACGCCGTCGAGCGGGTGGTGGCCCGGGACTCCGCGCTGGACCCGGACGTGATCTCGGCGCTTCTGGGGCGCAAACGGCCGCAGGATCCGCTGGCCGCGCTGACACCCAAGGAGCGGCAGGTGCTGGGGCTGATGGCCGAAGGTCACTCGAACACGGGGATATCCCAGCAGCTTTTCGTCAGCATCGCGGCTGTGGAGCGGCACGTGACCGGCATCTTCTTGAAGCTGGGGCTGAGCCAGACGGCGTCCGGGGACGGCCGGCACCGGCGCGTGCTGGCCGTGCTGCGTTACCTCGGGCAGTAGCGAACGAGCAGTGGCGGTGACGCCCCTGACCGCAGCGGACGTCAGGGCGCGGAGGGCGCGAACAGGCCCCGCAGATCAGCGTCGAACAGCTTGTCCTTGGGGACGAAGGACTCGATTCCCGCGCTCACCAGTTCCTCCCGCGACCACTGCAGGTCGTCGGTGGAGGTGAGCACCACCCGGGGCCGGTCGTCCTCCTCCGCCAGTTGCCGGGCCACGCTGAGACCGTCCAGGTCAGGCAGGTGGAGGTCGAGCAGCAGGCCGTGGGGGCGATGCGCCCGCACCGTGGTCAGGGCCGAGGCTCCGTCGCCGGACTCCGCCACGACACGCAGGCCCCGTGCCGTCAGCAGTGTGGTGGCGATGCGCCGGAACCCGGGGTCGTCGTCGACGACGACGATGTTGATGCACATCGACCCAGCATGCACAGCGCGGTGGCGCCCCGACCATAGGGGGATCCCTACGGTTTGTGTACCACCGCGCACAAATCCTCGTCGGCGCTGCCCACGAGCAGCAGATGTTCGCCGCTGATCCCCTTCAGGGCCATGGGCGTCAAGCGTCGGGGGGCAGGTGACGTACGACGGCAAAAGGATCACTTCCTGGAGCGGCATGACGCGAGGGGCGGCAGCCGGAGGGCTCGTGCCACGCCGGTCTCCGGCCGCATGGACCGGTGCGGGACGGCATGTCTCTTCTGCCGTGGCCATCCACCGCCACGCCCCGCGGGGCATGGTCCGGGCGGCGAGGGCGTGGGATCAGGCTGCCGCGGTGCCGACGCCGGCGCGGGGCCCCGCCGGGCGACGGTCCGCGCTCTGTGAGAGCGCCCCGGGAGCGGCCTCGTACCCCGTGGCCGTGCGGGTAGCCGCCTGCGCGGGAGAGTTCTGACGGGCCAGGCGCCGCCACTCGGCCGGGGACATGCCGTACGTCATCCGGAACACGCGGCTGAAGTGGGCGGCGCTGGTGAATCCCCATCGGCGGGCCACCGCGGAGATGGTCCGGCTCGATGTGGTCCGGCGGGCCAGTTCTCGGCGGCACTCATGGAGACGTCGGCGCTGGACCCACCGGCTGACCGTGGTGTCCTCGTGTTCGAAGAGCTTGTGCAAGTAGCGGACGGAGATGTGGTGGGCCTGGGCTATGGATTCGGGAGTCAGGTCCGGATCCGCGAGGTGCAGGTCGATGTGCTCCTGAATCCGGGGCAACAAATGCCGGGTGGCCTCCGGTATCTCGTCCGCTGCCTGGTGGAGCCGCTCGCCCGCCAGGACGGAGATGAGGTCGACGACATTGCGCACCAGCGTCTCACCGGTGCCCCAGGGCAGAGTGGGAGCCGTGTTCACCAATTGCGTCAGCAGCAGCGACAGCAGGGACCCCGACGGTGTGTCCGCCTGGATGGGTGTCGCCGTCAGCCGCCGCAGTTCGTCTTCCGTCAGACTCAGGAGCCACCGGGGGACGATGAGGAACTTCACGTGATGGGCGCGGGAGAGGTCGATGCACAGCGGGCGGGCCATGTCGCAGAAGGCGGTCGTTCCCGGACGCACGTGGATGTCTCCGTCACCTTGGTCGACGACGACGTGCCCCTCGGCCGGTGCCACGACCAGCAGGGACTCGTCGCGGTGGGAAGCAGCCGGCCGCGCGGGCCGGCGTATACGCATGGCGTTTCCCTGCATGGTGACGGCCTGCACCGGACCGAGCTGGGACAGCCTGAGGGTCCCCCGGCATTCGTCGGCGCGGATCGAGAGGTCGGCCGAGGGGAGCATGCGCGAGACGGCGTCGTGCCAGTAGGCCGGTCGCTGGTGGCCGGGCACCCCTTCCGTCGAGTACAGGGCGTCCACCAGGTCCTTCCTCTCTGCCGGTGCCGCGCCCCCCGCGACGTCCCCGGCTCCTTCGCCGCTCTGTCTTCGGGGGCCGTGCCAGGTCGAGGCAGAAGCATGGCCGTCATGAGTACCCGGCCTCGGAGCGTCGTTCGTCGCCGGCGGGAAGTGGGTCGCGCGGATCATGGCAGCCTCCAGTGATACGTGAGCCGTTGGGGCCGGGGCAGCACGGAGCGTCGTGGGCCGCTGTCGCAGCTGCGCCGGGCAGGGAGGGAGCGACCGGCTGCCCTCGTCCCTGGTCATCGGCTTTCGCAGGTGTGGTGTCTTCGGTTCTCACAGGATCTGTCATCACCGGGGCCGATGGCTGTAAAGGACACCTGAGATGCCGTTGAGGGTGGGCCTTACGGAGACTGTGGGGGAAACCCTAGGTTCGCAGCCGCCGACCTCCGGACGGGGCCGGTGCAGGTCTGCCGGTTCGACGGCTCCGCCGCAGGTCAGAAGGGTGACGCACGCTGCGGAGCGGGGCGGGCCCTAGAGACACGTAGGGATGCCTCGACGGTGAGGGAGCACAGGACGGATCCGGGAACACGGGTCTGCTCATGACCGCCTTCCCCTCTTCCTCCGGGGGCACATGCCGGACGTCGGCGGCTCCGTACGGGAGGCCGCCGGGACGGTCGAGGCGCTCGCCGCCGCGCGGCGGTACCCCGCGCCGTCCACGTCACCGAGGAAACGGAGCCCGGGCCGAGAGGGGCGGGGTTGGAGGAGGGATCAGTCCGGAATCGGGATCTGGATCCGGATCGTACTGCCGCTGCCGGCCGGTGAGTCGATCGCCAGCTTGCCGTCGAAGGCCGCCACTCGGTCCGCCAGACCGGTCATCCCGCTGCCTGCGTGGGCCATGTCCATGCCGCCGATCCCGTCGTCGGAGACGGTGATCCCCAGCATGTCGCCGAACTCGACGAGGACATCGATCCTGGACGCCCGGGCGTGCTTGACCGCGTTGGTGACGGCCTCGGCCACCACGAAGTACGCGTTCGACTCGACCGTCGTGGAGATCCTGCGCTCGTCCCTGCTCTCGACGACCGTGGCCACGGGGCACCGGGACGCCAGGTCCTTCACCGCCGGGACCAGGCCCTTCACCGTCAGCACGAGCGGGTAGATCCCCGAGGCGAGTTCCCTCAGCTCGTTGATCGCCGTCTGGGCGTTGTCGATCGACTGGTCCAACAGGTCGACGGCGGATGTCTCCGTGTCGGGGATCAGCTCCCGCGCCAGCCGCAGCCCGATCATCAGGCTCACCAGGCGCTGCTGTGCCCCGTCGTGGAGGTCCCGGGCGGTACGGCGGTGCACAGCCTCGGTGCTCTCCATGATGCGGCGGCGGCTGTTCTGGAGGGAGGACGCCATGTTGTTGAAGGACGCGCCCAGCGTTCCGATCTCCGCCACCCTGCTGGGTGGAACCCGCACGCACAGGTCACCGCCGGCCAGTTTCCGTGCCGCTGCCGCGGCCCCGCGCACGGGCCGTACCACCGCGCGGTGCTGGAGCACCGTGAAAACGGCCACGAGCGCCGTCGACGCCGCGAGCCCCAGGGCAGCGGCGAGTACGGCCTGTCGGCTGTTGGCTTCCGCTGCATCCTCGCGCTCTGCCAGCTGAATGCGCTCGTTCTTCACATAACGGTCGAATTCTGCCCGCAGTGCATCGACGCGGGCCTTTCCCTCGGACGTCTCCTTCAGATCGGCGGCGGCCGGGTCGCCGCGCCGGACCATCTCGACCAGCGGAGTCGAGTGGACGTCGAGGAAGGACCGCACGCCCCGCGCGATCCGCTGGGCGGCACGCTGTTGCGCCCGGGACGTGGTGTTCTCGGTGAACCGCCGGGTCTCCGCCGGCAGTGCGTCGCGCGCCGCCACCCACGGGGCGAGGAAGTCCTCGTGCTGGGTGATGACGTAACCACGCTGCCCCGTCTCCAGGTCGACGAGCAGCTGCTCCATGGTTCCGGCTTCGACGAGGGCGGACCGGGAGGCGCGTCTGGCCGATGTGGCGTTGTTCGAGTCGTCGATAGCCCATATGAGGACGGCGAAGCCGACGCCTATGAGCAAGGCGAGCAGGCCGCTTGCCGCGATCGTGAGGCTCGTCAGCCCCAGCAGTCGACCTCTGTGTTCCCGCCCTGCGTTCATACTCCGCCTGCCGATGGAAAGGATTGAGACACCAGAGTGTGCAACGCATCTGCGGACGAAAGAAAACATGTCCATATAGTGTCCGTGCAGGTCGCACTATTGGTAAGAATCAACCTCTTTTGCGGCAGATATCACCTTTGCCCGAGGTGTGGGGCCGCGCTCCGAGACATCTGCGGGGGAGCGCCGCCGTGCGCTGGAGCACCTGGCCGTGACCGGTTCGGGGCCGCGGCCAGATCAGGGAGCTGTGGAGCGCCGGTTGTACATCCGCCGCCACACCGGCACCGGGAAACCCGTCCACTACCGAGGCCACATGCCGGCACCGGTGCCGCTGACCGCTCCGGCACGCGTGACCCGTCGACGGCGCCGTTCGCCGACTGCGCTGGTTTCAACGGCGGCGCCGCCACGTCAACCTCGCTCCGGGCTCACGGGCGAGGAACGTTACGGAGGTTGGTGCGGGCGAGGTGGACCATGCGGCCGACTCCGCCGGTGAGGACGGTGCGGCCCGCGGACAGGGCGAAGCCGCTGACCTGTTCGGCGGTTGTCCTGGGCGGGATGGCGAGCGCGTCCGGATCGGTGACCACGTCGACAAGGGCCGGTCCGTCATGAGCGAACGCCTCGCGCAGAGCGCCGCGCACCTCCCCGGGAGTCTCCACCCGGATGCCGTGCGCACCGGCGGCGGTGGCGATGGCGGCGTAGTTCGTGTGCGGGTAGCCGGTGCCGTGCGGGGGCAGCCCGTCCACCATCATCTCCAGGTCGACCATGCCCAGGGAGGAGTTGTTGAAGACGACGACCTTCACGGGGAGGTCGTACTGGACCGCGGTGAGGAAGTCACCCATCAGCATGGAGAAGCCGCCGTCGCCCGAGAGGGACACCACCTGCCGTCCACGGTCGAGGAACTGGGCGCCGATCGCCTGGGGCAGGGCGTTCGCCATCGATCCGTGCACGAACGAGCCGAGTATGCGGCGACGACCGTTCGGGGTGAGGTAGCGGGCCGCCCAGACACAGCACATGCCGGTGTCCACAGTGAAGACCGCGTCGTCGGCGGCCTCCTCGTCCAGGACGGACGCCACGTACTCGGGGTGGATGGGGGTGAGTGACTCCACGTTGTGCGTGTAGGCGCCGACCGCCTTCTCCAGGGCGTGCGCGTGCTTGTGCAGCATCTGGTCGAGGAAGCGCCGCGACGTCTTCTCCCGCACGAGCGGGGTCAGCGACCTCAGCGTCTCGCGTACGTCTCCCCAGACACCGAGCTCCAACTGGGTGCGCCGCCCCAGCCGTTCGGGCTGGATGTCGATCTGCACCGTCTTCACGTTCCGCGGAAGGAAGTTGGAGTAGGGGAAGTCGGTGCCGAGAAGGATCAGCAGGTCGCATCCGTGCATCGCGTCGTAGGCGGCCCCGTAACCGAGCAAGCCGGACATACCGACGTCGAACGGGTTGTCGTACTGGATGTGCTCCTTGCCGCGGAGTGCGTGGCCCACCGGCGCCTTGATCTTCTCCGCGAAGGCCATCACCTCGGCGTGTGCCCCGGCCACACCCCGGCCGCAGAACAGCGTCACCTTTCCCGCGGCGTCCACCAACTCCCTCAGCCGCGCGAGTTCGTGGTCAGCGGGCCGGACGGAGGGCCGGTCCATCTGCACCGTCAGCTCGGCTCCGCCGTGAGGGGCGGCTTCTTCCGCGACGTCCCCGGACAGGGCCACTACCGACACCCCGCGCCGTCCCACCGCGTGCTGGATCGCCGTCTGCACCACGCGAGGCATCTGCCGGGGCGAGGAGATCAGCTCCGAGTAGTGACTGCACTCCGCGAACAGCCGGTCCGGGTGGGTCTCCTGGAAGTAACCCGTGCCTATTTCACCGCTGGGTATCTGCGCGGCCAGGGCGAGGACGGGCGCCATCGAGCGGTGGGCGTCGTACAGGCCGTTGATGAGGTGCAGGTTGCCCGGCCCGCACGAGCCGGCGCAGGCCGCAAGCCGCCCGGTGAGTTGTGCCTCGGCGCCGGCGGCGAATGCCGCGACTTCCTCGTGGCGGACCTGTACCCACTCCAGGGACCGATGCCGCCGGATGGCGTCCACCACGGGGTTCAGGCTGTCACCCACCACGCCGTACATGCGCTGTACGCCTGCCCGGGCCAGGAGATCGACATACTGCTCGGCAACACTTTGCTTGGTCACTGTCTGTCTCCTGCTGATCGGTCATGGGACGGATCAGCCTAATGAGCGGGCAAAGGGGGGCCTTTCCCCTCCGTGCACTTCTACGGGACTCAGAGCGCACCGGTCCCCGGGACCCGGAAAGCAACGGACACTTGTCCCCGATGGGAACGCCGACCCGCACGCCTCGGCTCCGCGCCCTTGATTCTTGCCTCCGCGTGCCTGGAAGTGTCATGACACTGCACAAAGTGGGATGTGCGGCTCGGAACAGGTTCTGCCGGGCTTTTACTGGGCTCGGAAAACCACGCTCCGGAAAGGTACAGACATGGCCACGTTGACGGTCTGGAAGTTCGACGCGCCGGAAAGCGCGCACCAGGTGGAACGGGCACTGCTCGACCTGCAGAAGCAGGAGCTGATCAAGGTGGTGGACGCCGCTACCGTCAGTTGGCCGGCAGAGGCCAAAAAGCCCAGGACGAAGCAGCTCACCGACCTGACAGGTGCGGGTGCTCTGTCAGGCTCCTTCTGGGGTCTGCTCTTCGGCCTGATCTTCCTCATGCCGCTCCTGGGCGCCGCCGTCGGAGCCGCCGCAGGCGCTCTGGGGGGCAAGTTGGCGGATGTGGGCATCGACGACGACTTCATCAAGGCGGTCACGTCCGAGGTCACGCCCGGCACCTCAGCGCTCTTCCTGCTGTCCGAGGGCGAGGTGGTGGACCGTGTGAAGGAGGCCATTCCCAAGGAGCACGCGGAGCTGATCCGGTCGAATCTCGACAGGGAGCAGGAGGCCGCCCTGCGGGCAGTGTTCGAAGGCTGAATCGCCGGCTGATCGGTCGGCCGGACGGATGTCGTCGCTTCGGCGGTGACGTTGTCCGCTCGTATGTGTCTGGCCGACTGGTGGTCCCTCATGAGAAAGCTCGGACGCACTGACCCCAGCTGCGACGTGCTCCTCATTTTCGCAAGTGCTCCACCAACGGTATGTCAAGAAAGAGCGCGGTAAGTGTCGCAGCACGGTTGCCGTGGAGAGGCCGTTCGGTGCAGAAAAGCGCTGAACGGCCCATTTTCATGAAGGCGGCCGAGGAAGTGGTGAGGGGTGATTCGGTTGAGTTCCCTCACGAGCAAGAAGTATGCATGCTGGGAAAGAAGACGCCGCGGATTGACCGTAAACTTCATCGTGCACTCGCTTCGACCGTCGTGAGAATCGAACCGAGACCGTGGCCCATTTCAGGATGAGGAAAGCGGATGAAGATCGAAAAAATATCCAGGAGGGATTCCCGTCGCCGTGCCTTTCTCGGCGCCGCGGCCCGTCCGGCCTCGTCGGTCCACGCGTCCTGCGGAGTTCGGGTGGGTGACATCTTGAGAGCGCCGAGTCGCAGGATGACTGCCTCGCATGCCGGAGCCTTCCCCTCGGTATCCGTCGACGGTCGCTCGGCCCACCGCGACGCCGGCGGAGATGGGCGTCACGGGTGCTCCACGCCGGCATCTGCCGACGTACGGAATTCTGCGTTCACCGCGGCCGAAGCCAGCCTGTTCCCGCGTTTCATGGGCGAATTCTCCGTGCGCTTCCTGGAGATGTCCGTCAGATTCATGGCTGAGGTACATCCGGGGGACATCCTCCATCCGATGCTCATCGTGACCGGTCTCCGGGTGCAGGAGGAGGCAAGCGTGGTGACCGCGCGGGCCACGATTCACAACCAGGACGGGGCGTTGGTCCTCTCCGGGCAGCACACATATCTCTTGCGACCTTGACGTCGCATCGTTTTCGCGTAGGCGGCATCGCGTCGCGTGTGGCGCGTGTTCAGAACCCTGGTACCGGCTCCGGCGAGCAAGGAGCAGCACCGGACGGGAGAATCATGAAAGCAGAAACCAAACCGCTTCTCCGCGCCTGGGAGTGGCAGGCCGAAGCGGCTTGCCGAGGCATGAAGAGCTCAGTCTTCTTCTCTCCACCGCGAGAACGAGGAAGCGCACGCAGGCGAAGGGAAGACGGTGCGCGCGCTGTTTGTGTTGCTTGCCCGGTGAAGTCGGACTGCCAGGCCTTCGCTGAGACGTTCCGTCAACAGTACGGCGTTTGGGGCGGTACCACCGAGCGGGAGCGCCGGGACCGGAACTAAGAAGTCATCTCATTTGGGTGACTCGGTATCCTGTGAGTCATGGTGGGGATCGTTGAGCGGCTGGTTCCGGACGAGTTGTGGGAGTTGTTCCAGCGGGTGGTGCCGGAGGCGCCGTCGCGGCCGCAGGG
>NZ_JBEXXO010000038.1:0-66006 GCF_040630435.1 Streptomyces sp. NPDC005803
ACGATCGCCTGGTGCTTCATCCTGGCCATGTCGGACGCCATGATGATGTCCTTGTTGCCGGTCGTCGTCACGAAGATGTCGACCTGCTCGACGACGTCGTCGAGGGTGGCGACCTGGTACCCGTCCATCGCCGCCTGCAGGGCGCAGATCGGGTCGATCTCGGTGATGATCACCCGGGCGCCCTGGCCGCGCAGGGACTCCGCGCAGCCCTTGCCGACATCGCCGTAGCCGCAGACCAGGGCGGTCTTGCCGCCGATCAGGACGTCGGTGGCCCGGTTGATGCCGTCGATCAGCGAGTGGCGGCAGCCGTACTTGTTGTCGAACTTCGACTTGGTGACGGCGTCGTTGACGTTGATCGCCGGGAACAGGAGGGTGCCGTCGCGGTGCATCTCGTACAGCCGGTGCACACCGGTCGTGGTCTCCTCCGTGACGCCACGGATCTCGGAGGCCAGCTGCGTCCACTTCTGCGGGGCCTCGCCGAGGGTGCGGTTCAGCAGCGTGAGGATGTGCGCGTACTCCTCGCTGTCCGCCGTCGACGGGTCCGGGGCAGCGCCGGCCTTCTCGAACTCCACGCCCTTGTGGACGAGGAGGGTGGCGTCACCACCGTCGTCGAGGATCATGTTCGGACCGCCGGTGGGGGTGTTCGGCCAGGTCAGCGCCTGCTCCGTGCACCACCAGTACTCCTCCAGCGACTCGCCCTTCCAGGCGAAGACCGGGACGCCGGCGGGGGCTTCCGGGGTGCCGTTCGGGCCTACCGCGATCGCCGCCGCAGCGTGGTCCTGGGTGGAGAAGATGTTGCAGGAGGCCCAGCGGACCTCGGCGCCGAGGGCGACCAGGGTCTCGATCAGCACGGCCGTCTGCACGGTCATGTGCAGCGAACCGGTGATGCGGGCGCCGGCCAGCGGCTGCGTGGCGGCGTACTCCTTGCGGATCGACATCAGGCCGGGCATCTCGTGCTCGGCGAGGGTGATCTCCTTGCGGCCGAAGGCTGCGAGGGAGAGGTCGGCGACCTTGAAGTCCTGTCGATTGGCGACCGTCGTCATAACGGGCTGCTCCTCGTGATGGGGTCGAGGTGGGTAGGGCGGCTCTGCGGCGGCGGGCACACGAATGCCCGGGCGCTCGCAGCGCAGTCCGTCGGAGGCCCTCTCTCCCTCGGCCGGTCCGGCGTACGGACCGATCGACCGCCATCAGCAGCGACGTCTGACACTGCCGACGAATCTACACCGAACGGCCCAGCCGCTCCCAGTCCAGCAGGTCCGGAAGCGGCCTCGTCGGCGCGTCGGAGGCGGTCAGTGACCGGATTCCGTCGGGTCGGCCGGGGTGCCGGGGGCGTCGTCAGGGGTGCCGTCGGACGGAGGTTGGGCCGTTGCTCCGCCCGGCTGTTTGGCCGGGTTGACGCCGGCCGCGGCCGCCGCCTCGTTGAAGATGTCCGGCTCCAGGTAGATCACCCGCGCGATCGGCACCGCCTCGCGGATGCGGGACTCCGCGGCGTTGATGGCGTGGGCGACCTCGGTGGCGGTGTCGTCGTGCTGGACGGCGATCTTGGCGGCGACCAGCAGTTCCTCCGGGCCGAGGTGAAGCGTACGCATGTGGATGATGCCGGTGACGGTGTGGCCGTCGACGACCGCGGCCTTGATCTTGTCGACCTGGTCGGTGCCGGCGGCCTCGCCGAGCAGCAGGGACTTGGTCTCGGCCGCCAGGACGATCGCGATGGCGATCAGCAGGATGCCGATGCACAGGGTGCCGATGCCGTCCCACACACCGTCGCCGGTGCCGAGGGCCAGGCCGACACCGGCGAGCGCGAGGACCAGGCCGATGAGCGCGCCGAAGTCCTCCAGCAGCACGACGGGGAGTTCCGGGGCCTTCGCGCGGCGGACGAACTGGGTCCAGGAGAGCGAGCCGCGCGTCTCGTTGGACTCCTTGATCGCCGTACGGAAGGAGAAGCCCTCGGCGATGATCGCGAAGACCAGGACGCCGACCGGCCAGTACCAGGCCTCGATCGCGTGCGGGTGCTTGATCTTCTCGTAGCCCTCGTACACCGCGAACATGCCACCGACCGAGAACAGGACGATGGAGACGAGGAAGGCGTAGATGTAGCGCTCGCGCCCGTATCCGAAGGGGTGCTGGGGGGTGGCCTCGCGCTGGGCCTTCTTGCCGCCGAGCAGCAGCAGTCCCTGATTGCCGGAGTCGGCCAGCGAGTGGACGCTCTCCGCGAGCATCGATGACGAGCCACTGAACAGGAACGCCACGAATTTGGCCACTGCGATCGCGAGGTTGGCGCCGAGTGCCGCCACGATCGCCTTGGTTCCGCCTGACGCACTCATGGGTGCCTGGTGTCCCTTCTTCGGTGCTGCGGCTCCGGCGGCCGCGGTACGGCCGGACATTGTTGCAGTCGCTGGTGCGGACGGTACGTCAGGCCACCACAGTGGCCCGGAACAACGTACCCGTACCGGACACTTCGACCTTCTCGCCGGCCGGCACGAAGACCGATTCGCCCGCCTTGAGAGCGAGGTCGCCCGCGCTCGGCGCACCGGCCGTGCAGAGCAGGATCTGGGGCGTCGCCGCGGTGAGGTCCACGGGGGCCGCGCCCGGGGAGAGGTCGAACCGGGAGAGGCGGAACTCGTCGACCGGAGTCTCGTACACCTCCTCGCCGGACGGCGACGCCTCGGGGCGCAGGACGCCCGGTTCGGTCGCCTCGAAGCGGACGATGCGCAGGAGTTCGGGCACGTCGATGTGCTTGGGCGTCAGTCCGCAGCGCAGCACGTTGTCCGAGTTGGCCATGATTTCGACGCCGAGGCCGTCAAGGTAGGCGTGCGGCACGCCGGCCCCGAGGAACAGGGCCTCGCCGGGCTGGAGTTGTACGTAGTTCAGCAGCATGGCCGCGATGACCCCGGCGTCACCGGGGAAGTGGTGGGCGATGCGGGCGTACGGGGCGTAGGCGCCGCCGAGCCGTTGGGCGGCGGCCGCCGCGGCGGCGACCGTCTCGGCCATCTCCGCCGGGTCCGCGGTGAGGATCGCGGTGAGGACCTCGCGCAGGGCGGCCTCTTCCGGGTGGGCGCGCAGCAGATCGGCGTACGGCTTGAGGGAGTCGACGCCCAGCCCCTCCATCGCCTCGGCCGCCTCGACGGGCCGGCGGAAGCCGCACAGGCCGTCGAAGGGGGTGAGCGCGCAGATCAGTTCGGGCTTGTGGTTGGCGTCCTTGTAGGTGCGGTGGGGGGCGTCGATCGGTACGGACCGGCGCTCCTCGTCCGCGTAACCCTGCTGTGCCTGGGCGAGATCGGGATGGACCTGGAGCGAGAGCGGGGCCCCGGCGGCGAGCAGCTTGAGGAGGAAGGGCAGCCGGGGGCCGAACTTCTCGACGACTGCCTGACCGAGTTCTCCGGCCGGGTCGGCGGCGATGACGTCGGTGAGGGCCTGTGCGGCGGGCGCGGCCGAGGAGGCGGTCGAGGCGCCGGCGGTTTCGGGGGCGGCAACGGTACGGCTTATCCGGGAGGGGGCTCCGGGGTGAGCCCCCATCCACATCTCCGCCTGCGGCTCGCCGGTCGGGGCTACGCCGAGCAGCTTCGGAATGGCGGTGGTGGAGCCCCAGGCGTACGGGCGCACGGTATTGGAGAGCCGGTCCATGGAATTCTTCCTCGTGCTTGGTGAGATGCGTGCGTGCTTGGTGTGATGCGCGCGCTTCGGGTGGTGCGCGTGCTTTGGGTGGTGCGCGTGCTTTGGGTGGTGCGCGTTCTTCGCGGTGCGTGCTCTGTGGTGCGCGTGCTTCGTGCGAGGCGTTGGTGTCGGTGTTGGTACGTGCGGCCGGTGTGGGGGGCTCGGCCGCGCGCGGAGGCCGCGGGTGGTGGCGGGCGGGGCCGGGGTCACACGGTTCAGGCCCGGGCTGCCGAGGCGAGGGCCAGGTAGACGGCTGCGAAGTCCGTGATCGCGAGGAGTTCGGCGAGGGCTTCGAGCCTGCTGCCCTCCTCCGGTTCCAGCTCGCTGATCGCCGTGTCGTGGCCCAGAGCGAGCTCACGGGCCGCGGGGGCCGCGCTCAGGCCGCCGGTGGGCCGGTCGCGGAGCAGGACGACCCGGGCGTGGAGGGGCTCGGACTCCTCGACCCGGTCACGGAAGAAGTCGTCCGGGTCGGCCCCGGCGGCGAAGGCCCCGGCCAGCAGGGCGCCGTGGGCGGGGAGCGCCTCGGGGAGTTCGGCCGCGAGGGCAGGACGGCCGGAGAGCTCCGCCAGGACCGCGGCGAACCTGCGCCCGACCGGGCCGGCGGCCTCGCCCTCCGTCCAGACCAGGGGCAGGCTGTCCGCGAGTTCGGCGGCCAGGGTCTTGGCCGGGTTGCTGTACGTGGCGATCGCCGGTCCGCAACGCTCCGCCGTGCGGTCCAGGCGGTCGGCGACCCCCTGCAGAGCCTCGGCGGGCGCGGTGACCAGGCCGACGCGGTCGAGCAGTGCGAGCAGCGGGGTGAACAGGGCCCAGAGGGTGCCGGGTCCGGCGGCTGACGTCTCCGCGTCGTACTCGCCGTGCGGGGCGGAGGCCATCGGTACGACGAGGCCGTGCACGCCGTCGACCGCCTCACGCAGCGGGGACCGGCGGGGGGCGACCGCCACGACAGTGCAGCCGCGGCGGTACGCCTGCTCGGCGAGGAGGGCGAGGCCCGGTTCGGAGCCGTCCGCCGTCGCGATGAGGAGCAGGTCGACGGAGCCGGCCCAGCCGGGCAGCGTCCAGCGCAGCGCGCCGGGGGCGGGGGCGACGCCCGTCGGGGGGATGCGCGTGACGGGGGCGAAGGCCCCGGCCAGGGCCGCGATCAGGTCGGCGACGCCCGTCGCGGCGGTGCCGGAGCCCGCGACCAGGACGGCGCGCGGGCGGCCCTCCGGGTTCAGCGCGGTGATCCCGGCCTCCGTGGCGTGGCGGGCGGCGGTACGCACCCGGGCCCCGGCCTCGGCGGCGCCACGGAGCAGACCGCGGCGGTCGGCTCGGGCCAGGGCTTCCGGGGCGTCGAGCAACGACTCGTCGAGCATGGGGACGGTCCTCCGATCACGTGCCGATCACCGTGCGGGGTGGGGCCCGGTTACGCGGGGCGGCGGGCCTCGTCGACGAGGAGGACGGGGATGCCGTCCCGTACGGGGTAGGCCAGGCCGCAGTCCTTGCCGGTGCAGATCAGCTCGGGGCTGTCGGCCGCCGACCGGTCGTCGAGGGGGGAGTGGCAGGCCGGGCAGGCCAGGATCTCCAGGAGGCCGGCTTCGAGCGGCATGGGGTGGGTCCCTTCGGGCGGGCAGGCGGACGGGCGTGGCGTGCACGGTGCGTCGTGCGTCGTGCTGATGCGTCGTGCGTCGTGCTGGTGCGCGGTGCGCGTTTCGGCTGTTCAGTTGATCTTTGTTCGTGCCTCGTGGAACGGGCGAGGTCAGCCTACCGCTGGGGTGGCGGGGGCGCGGCCCGGCCCGGGCGGGCGCGGATGGTGTGCGGGTGTGGCCTGTGCGGGCTCCGGGGGTGAGGGCGGGTCGGGTGGGGTGAGCGGTGTGGGGTCGGTGGGACGCCCGCGGCGTGCCTTGTCCCCTGCCCGCCCCTTCCCGTAACCGGGGCTCCGCTCCTCAAACGCCGGAGGGGCTGAAGGGCGGAGTGGGCCCTCGGCGGGGCTGATACGGGGTTGGAGGGTTGGGGGTCCCCGGCGGGGCTGAAACGGCCGGAGGGCTGGGGCGGCATCCCCGACCGAGCCGAGACGGGCGGGAGGCTCCAGCTGCGTCGGGTCTTCCGTGCCCCGCCACGGTCAGGCGGTCCGGCGGCGGATCAGGGAGAGGACCTCGTCGCGTACCGCCGTCATCGTCTCCTCGTCGCCGGCCTCGACGTTCAGGCGCAGCAAGGGTTCCGTGTTGGAAGGGCGGAGGTTGAACCACCAGTGGGGGGAGGTGACCGTGAGGCCGTCCAGGTCGTCGGTGGTCACGTTCTCGCGGGTGGCGAACGCTGCCCTCACCTCCGCGGTGCGGGCCTGCTGGTCGTCGACCGTGGAGTTGATCTCGCCCGAGTCGGTGTAGCGGTCGTACTGGGCCACCAGGGCCGAGAGGGGCCCCTCCTGGCCTCCGAGGGCGGCCAGGACGTGGAGGGCGGCGAGCATGCCCGTATCGGCGTTCCAGAAGTCGCGGAAGTAGTAGTGCGCGGAGTGCTCACCGCCGAAGATCGCGCCGTGGGCCGCCATCTCCGCCTTGATGAAGGAGTGGCCGACCCGGGTGCGGACCGGGGTGCCGCCGTGTTCGCGTACGACCTCCGGGACCGAGAGGGAGGAGATCAGGTTGTGGATGACCGTGCCCCGGCCGCCGTTGCGGGCCAGTTCACGGGCCGCGACCAGTGCGGTGATCGCCGACGGGGAGACGCCCGCGCCCCGCTCGTCCACGACGAAGCAGCGGTCCGCGTCGCCGTCGAAGGCCAGGCCGAGATCGGCTCCCTCGGCCACCACCCGGGCCTGGAGGTCGACGATGTTCGCCGGGTCGAGCGGATTGGCCTCGTGGTTCGGGAACGTGCCGTCCAGCTCGAAGTACATCGGGACGAGTTCCAGCGGCAGTCCCGCGAGGACCGTCGGGACGGTGTGGCCGCCCATGCCGTTGCCCGCGTCCACGACCACCTTCAGGGGGCGGATCGCGGCCAGGTCGACCAGGGACAGCAGATGGGCGGCGTAGTCGGCGAGGGTGTCGCGTGCGGTGACCGTGCCGGGGGTGGCGGCCGGCTCCGGTGCGCCGGTCTCCGACCACTTCTCGACCAGGGTGCGGATCTCTGCGAGGCCGGTGTCCTGGCCGACCGGGGCCGCTCCGGCCCGGCACATCTTGATGCCGTTGTACTGCGCCGGGTTGTGCGAGGCCGTGAACATCGCGCCCGGCAGGTCCAGCGACCCCGACGCGTAGTACAGCTGGTCGGTCGAGCAGAGGCCGATCAGGGTGACGTCGGCTCCACGGGCCGCCGCGCCCCGGGCGAAGGCTCCTGAGAGGGCGGGGGACGTGGGGCGCATGTCGTGGCCGATGACGATCGCGTCCGCGGCCGTCACCTCGACGAACGCCGCCCCGAACAGCTCGGCCAGCGCCTCGTCCCACTGGTCGGGCACGACTCCGCGCACGTCGTACGCCTTCACGAGCTGCGACAGGTCTGGAGTCACGGACGGTCCTCCTGAGGTTTCTTCGGACCGCCAAACTACCCGGCGGCCGGAAACGCCCTGCCCTCCGGGTGACGCGTGACGGCGCCGCTCACGGGTGGCCGCTCACGACTCGGAGGCGGTCCCTCAGGAGTCGGGGGAGCGCAGCACCCGGAGGTGGCCCCTGCGGGCGACCTCCATCGGGTCGGCGGTGCGGGGGCCGCCTCCCCTGGTCCCGTCACCGCGGTCCTGCGGACGCGCGGCTTCCCGTACGGCATTGGCCAGCGCTTCGAGGTCGTCACCGCTGGGCCGGCTGGGCGCGCCCGGATCGGAGAGCCGGACCACCTCCCAGCCACGGGGCGCGGTGAGGCGCTCGCTGTGCTCGGCACAGAGGTCGTAGCAGTGGGGCTCGGCGTAGGTGGCGAGCGGGCCGAGGACCGCAGTCGAGTCGGCATAGACGTACGTCAGTGTCGCGACGGCAGGGCGGCCGCACGCGGTGCGCGAACAGCGACGTACAGGGCTCACGATGTTGGACGGTACCGCACTCTTGAGCGGGCTGCGACGACTCTCCCCCGGCTCACCCCACCGTGTCGCCCTGTGACGTCGGGCACAGGGGCTTCCCGGGCAACTCACCTGACCTGCGCGGGAGGAAACGTGCGCGCGTGGGGACGGCAACGATTCCGGTCGCCACTCGGCTCAAAACCTGTCATTCGGCAAGGAATCCGCGATCAGGAGCAGGGCTTGAAGCGGGTCGTTCCATGGCTGGATCGGTCAGGAACAGACAGGTCACCTCCCTCCGGGACGGCCTCGGCCCGCTCGCCCGGCGGAGGGTTACGCTGCGTCAGTGATGGACAGTCCCGTACCGCCCCACCCGTCCGAGCCCCGACCACGGCGCCGAGACCGACACGGCCGCGGCATGCGCGGCCCCGTCGCGCCTCCCCAGGTGCCGCTCTCCGCCAGCAGGGCGGACAGTTTCCGCGATCTGGTGCAGGACTCGGTGGAGCGGCTTGAGCGGCGGTGGCCCCAGCTGGCCGAGGTCGACTTCGTGGTCCTCGACGTGCCGGGGACCACGGAGGAGACCGTGCCGCTGGGGAGCGCGTTGTCCGCGGAGAAGGAGCGGCCCGCGCAGATCGTCATCTACCGGCGCCCCGTCGAGATCCGCACCAAGAGTCGTGACGAGCGTGCGCTGCTCGTGCACGAGGTCGTGGTCGAGCAGGTCGCGGAGCTGCTCGGGCTCTCGCCCGAGTCGGTCGATCCGCGCTACGGGCAGGAGTAGGCGGTCGCCACCCGCGTAGCTGCTGGGTGACGAAGCTCGGGGGCGCGGCAGACGACGAGGCCACCGGACCGGGCTGCGGGACCGAACCGTGCGACGAGGCCACCGGGCCCGGCGTAGAGACCGAACCGTGCGGCAACGCCGCGGGGCCCCGCCGCGGGACGGAGCCGTGCGGCGAGGCCGCGGGGCCCGGCCGCCGGACGGGCCGGTTTTGGGCGCCGCCCGCGCGGTCCGGTCGTCGCAGCGCCCCCGTCCGTCGCCCGCTACCCGGCCGTAACGGCCGCCGCAGCCGTCCCCCGCCCCTCAGCCGTCGGCGCGTCAGTTGTCCAGGACCGACAGGTCCTGCTCGGCGGCCGGTACCTCGACCGTTCCCCGGTCGTCCGGCAGCGTCTGCACCGTGAACATCGGGATGCCGTCCATCGGCACCGTCAGCGTGCGGGAGGCGTGGACCGGGCCGCCCGACTGGGTCTCGACGGTCAGGGCATACGTGCCCTTGAGCCCCGCCGGTACGGGTGGGGTGACCGCGACCGTCGTGCCGGCGGCGACCTGGTACGTCTTGCTGACCGGGGTTCCGCCCTTGCTGCCCGCGGACGCCGTGACCTTGACGGTGCCGGCGGCGCCGGGGGCGGTGAGCGAGAGGACCGACCCCTTCGCCCGGTTGTCGGCGGCGGTCGCCTGCGCGCCCACCGGGGCGGTCGCCGGGATGTAGCCGACCTCCTGCTTGTCGCCCTTGCCGCGGACCACCCGCAGCGCGGCCACCACCGGGGTGGCCTTGCCGTCCTCGGAGGGAGTCAGGAGCAGCGAGCCAGGCTCGCCCTTGGTCAGGTCCTTCAGGTCGACGCCGGCGGTCATCCGCGACTTGACGTGGAGGTCCTCGTGACCGGCCGGTGAGATCGCGCCCGTCTTGCCGAGCAGCTTCACCGTGAGGTCGGCGTCGTCCTCGCCGGGGGCGAAAGCCACCAGCCGCACCGAGGTCGCGTCCGCCGGGATGCCCGGCAGGACCAGGGTGCCCGCCGGCTCGGTGGAGGCGGACAGCCAGTCGCTGCCGGAATCCGTGTCCGCGGCCCGGACGGCGGCGCCGACGCGTCCGCTCCGCGTGGTGACGTGGACGGTCACATCGTCCGCGGCCTTGCTGGTCAGCGTGGAGATGAGGACGCGGACACCGGACCGGGCGGGCACCGTGATGCCTTCGCCCACGTCGGACTTGAGCGTGCCCTCCGGGCCGTACAGCTCGATGTCGGCGACGGCGGCGGTGTCGTCCGGGTTGGTGAGGTGGACGTAGTCCTCGCGGGACTTCGCCGTGCTCGCCGCCGGGAACCAGAAGTCGGTGTCGGGTGCGGTGCAGCTGACCCCGAGCAGGCCGCGGGAGTCCCCCGCCTCGACGGTGGTGGTCTGCTGGACGGTCCAGCCGGGGGCCAGCCGGCCGGTGGCGGTGCCGACGAGGGCGGGGGCGTCCCCGCCGGACGCCTCGGCGGTGGCCGGCTTGCCGGGCTCCTTGAGGAGGACGACCGGCTTGTCCGGGTCCGCCTTCTCGGTCTTGCCGTCCTTGCTCTTCCCGTCGTCCTTCGCGTCGTCCTTGGCGGCCGTGGACGACAGGAGCTCGGCCGCACCGGCCGGCCCCTCCGCGTCGTCGCTCTTCGCGGCCGGGGTGAAGGAGGTGTACTGCGTCTCGGCGAGGTCGGACAGGCCGGGGGCCGGGCAGAGCAGGCTGGAGCGTTCGACGGGCAGCCGTGCGGCCGGCTTCGCCGCCGTCGTGCCCCCGTCGTCCGGCGCGGTGACCGCGGCGAATCCGGTGACGGCCGCGAGGGCGACGGCCCCGGCGATGAGGGACAGGCTGGTGGACTTCACTCGGACTCGCCTCGCGATGCGTTACGGGTCGGCCACGGGTTCTGGCCCGGGGCGGGGTTCCCGTCGGGATTCTCGTCGGGGTTCTGCGGGTCGTACGCGCCCTGCTCGCCGTACGGGTCCTGGGTGCCGTACGCGCCCTGGGCGCCGTACTGACCCGCGTCGTACCGGCCGGCCTCGTACTGGCCGGCGTCGTACGGAGCGTTGCCGTACGGGGCCTGGGGGTCGTACGGACCGCTGTCGCCCTGTGGGGCGTCGCCGTACTGGCCCTGGGCGTACGGGGTGTACTCGCCCTGCTGCTGGTAGCCGTACGGGTCGTAGCCGGGGGCGCCGTCGGGCTGCTGCGCCTGCTGCTGCGCGTCGCCGTACTGGCCGTCCTGGTACTGCCCCTGCGGATACCGGCCGTCCTGGTACTGGCCCTCCGGATACCGGCCGTCCTCGGACTGCGGGTAGCCGGCGCCCTGGTACTGCTGGGCGTCCCACTCCCCGTACTGCTGCTGCGGCACCGCCGCGTACCGGCCGGTGTCGCCATCGGCCTGCTGGGGGACGAAGACGTCCTGGCCGTCGTCGGCGTCGGGCGTCTGCGGCCCGGTGGCCTGGGGGCCGGTCTGCTGGGCCGGGATGTGCTCGGCCCGCTCCCCCGCGTCCGCGGCCCCGTCGGCGTCGAAGCTCTCGCCGTCGTCGCCCTCGCCCTCCGCCAGCGCGGCCGCACGCAGCCTGCGGGCCCGGCGTCCCTCGCCGGCGACCGGCTCGGCGGGGACCGCCTCGCCCTCCTCCGGCAGGTCGTCGTCGATCTCCCGGCGGCGTCCCGGCAGGGCCAGGACCACCAGGACCACGGTGAGCGCGACCTGGATCCAGATCCACACGGAGTGCGTGAAGGGCGCCTCGTACGTCAGGTCCAGCGTGCCGCCCTCGGTGGGGAGCTCGAAGCCCTGGGCCCAGCCGTCGACGGTCTTGCGGGTCAGCGCCCGTCCGTCGAGGGTGGCCTGCCAGCCGGGGTCGGCGGCGTCGGCGAGCCGCAGCACGCGGCCCGCGGCGCCCGCCGGGATCTTGGTGTGCGCGTCGACGGGCCCGGAGCCCACCGGAAGCTGCTCGGCACCGGCCGCCGACGGAATGATCATGATCCGGGCGACCTGGCGGTCCACCCGCCACAGCGCGCTGCCGTCCAGCTGGCTGAGGCGGCTGAGGCCAGGGGTCGCGTCGAGGATCCGGCTCATCCGCTTCGGCGCCCCGTCCCGGACGAGGACGTAGCGGATCGCGAAGCCGCTGAGCTGGCTGCCCTGGTCGGCGCCGGAGCCCGCGACCAGGTTGGCGACGACCTTGTCGAGGTGGCTGTTGCCACCGCCGGCGGCCGCCAGTTCGGCGTCGCCCAGCCGCGCGCCCGACCCACGGACCAGGGTGTACACGACGGAGCTGGGCGAGGTACCGCCGAGCACCAGGGTGCGCGGCTGGTCCCGGGTGCCGCTCTCCTCGGCGACGAACGCGGGCACCTGCACCGGGTCGCGGCGCTCCAGGGGGCCCGCGGCCCCGCCGATCATCCAGCCGGCGGCGGCCAGTACGGGGGCGACCCCGGCGGCCAGCGCGATCAGCACGGCGACCGGCTGGCGCCAGCCGAAGCTGAGCTCGGCCACCCGGACCCGGGCCCCGTCCGCGCCGACCAGGGCGGCGGCGATGAGCGCGGCGCCGTAGACGAGCGTGGCGGGTCCCGCCCAGCCGGACCCGTTGGCCAGACCGGAGAAGGCCAGGGCCACGAGGGCGACGACCCAGGCGCCGCGCACGGCGAACTGCCGCTCCCCGCGCAGCAGCGCGGCCAGCGCCGCGAGCACGATGCCGAGCAGCAGGACGCCGCCGGCCGCCTTGGGCCCGCCGGGGCTGATGCCGAGGAGGTCCAGCGCCGAGGCCGAACCGGAACCGGTCTCCAGCCCCGCTTCCTTCAGGAACGACGAGGGGCTCGTCAGGAGCGAGAGCGACCACGGCGCGAGGACCAGCAGCGGGGTGCCCACGGCGGCGAGGAAGCGGAGACCGTAGGCCGTGATGTCGTTGCGGCGCAGCGCCAGCACACCGAGGCCGAGCACCACGGCGAGCGGCCAGACGATGGGCGTGAACGCCATCGCGAGGGTGAGCAGCAGCGTGTACGCCCAGGTGGCACGCCAGCTGCCGCGGCTGTCGCCGCCCCGCATGCCGTGCGCGGAGACGGCCGTGCGCGCGATCAGCGGGAGCAGCACGGCGAGGACGGCGGTGCCGAGACGGCCGGTCGCCAGGGCGCCGGTCGCGGCGGGCAGGAAGGCGTACGCGATGCTCGCCCAGGCCCGCAGCAGCCGCGAGGGGAGCAGCGGGCGGGAGGCGAAGTACGCGGTGAGTCCGGCGAGCGGGACCGAGCAGACCAGCAGCAGGGTGAGGGCGAAGCCGGTGGAGCCGAGGAACAGCGCGGACAGGGCCGAGATCACCGCCAGGTAGGGCGGTGCGGTCTGCGTGCCGCCGGTGCCGACGGTGTGCCACCCGTCCGCGTAGCGGCTCCAGAGGTCGGAGACGTCGCCCGGCGCGGGCAGCAGGACGCCGCCGGCCAGGGCGCCGCCGCCGAGGAGGCTGCGGCAGGCGACGAGGGAGACCAGGAGCAGGACGGCGAAGAGCACCGGGCCCGGCTTGCGCCCGACCCGCTTCAGCCGGGCGAACTGGTCGATCTCCAGGAAGTCGGCGTCGTCGCCGCCCGGTCCGGACTCGACGGCGCCGTGCCGCGAGCCGCCGGACTCGGCCTCCGCGCCGCCGCCGAAGTTGCCGGCGACCTGCTCGACGGTCGCGCGGACGGTGGCGCCGGGCGGGGGAAAGAGCCCGCGCAGCTCGGCCGGGTCGACGGTCCCCTTGCCGCGGTCGCGCCGGGCCGCCAGGATCCGGCCGGGACGCAGCAGGGTGCCGAGGAGTCCGGCGACCTCGTCGAGCGCCTGGCCCGGCACCTTGCCGACGAGGTAGGCGAGCGTGCGCAGCAGCGTGCCGAGCACGAGCCTGAGCATCACCCAGGGCAGGCGCTTGCCGGACGCGTTGACCAGCATCGTGTAGACGGCGCCGGCCTTGTCGACGCGGTGCGGGCTGGAGACCGAGCGGCCGGCGCAGTCGATGGGGCGGCGTTCGCGGGCGGACGCCTCGGCGTGCCGCAGGACGGCGTCCGGGGCGACCAGCACCCGGTGCCCGGCCATGTGGGCACGCCAGCAGAGGTCGACGTCGTCACGCATCAGGGGGAGCCTGCGGTCGAAGCCGCCGAGCTCCTCCCAGACGTCGCGGCGGATCAGCATGCCGGCGGTGGAGACGGACAGGACGGTACGGACCTGGTCGTGCTGGCCCTGGTCCTGCTCGCGCCGGTCCAGTCCGGTCCAGCGGCGCCCGCTGTTGGCGATGGAGACGCCGACTTCGAGGAGCTGCCGGCGGTCGTACCAGCCGCGGAGCTTGGGTCCGACGATCGCGGCGTGCCGGTCGTTGTCGACGACGCGCAGCATCTCGGCGAGGGCGTCGGGTTCGGGTGCGCAGTCGTCGTGGAGCAGCCAGAGCCACTGCACCGGTTCGCCGTGCGGCAGGTCCGGCAGGTCGTAGGCGTCGTCGCGCCAGGTCCTGGTGACGGGGTCCCAGCCGCTCGGACGCTTCAGGTACGGCAGGTCGTCCGGGGTGAGGACGCCGGCGGTGCGGCTCGCCTCGTCGACGGCGGTGCCGAAGCTCGTACGCCGCGCGAGGTGCAGGACACGGTCGGCGCCGAGCGCCTCGGTGACCAGGCGCGCGGAGTCGTCGGCGCTGCCGGTGTCGGCGGCGACGACGTTCTGTACGGGACGTTCCTGCCCGAGCAGCCCGGCGAGCGCGTCGGGCAGCCAGCGTGCGCCGTCGTGGGAGACGAGCACGGCGGTGACGACATGCCGGGGGAACTCTGGGGCGGCGGCGGCCGCGTAAGGCGCCGTCGGTTGGCTGTGCACGGACATCGAGGTACGGGCCCTCCGGCCGGGTCCGGGGGACGTCCCCCCGGGGGCTGCATCGGTGTACACGCGCGCCCTGTCGGGTCGTTGGCGCGTCTCGGACGGGGCCCCACACTAACGGTACGGATAACCGGGGTGGCGCGGAGCGGTTGAACGAGGGCGGCGGCACAGCGGTGGAGGGCGGTCGGCGCCCGGGTCCGGCACGGTGGTGGAAGCGGCCGGGCGCTCGCTCCGGAAGCGGTCGCGCGCTCACTGCGGATGCGGTTGCGCGCTCGCTGCGGATGCGGCCGGGAGTGCCGGGGAATGGCCGGGAGCCGCCCGTGCGTGGGCTGGGCAGGCCGGGCCTACGGGGCCGGAAGCGCGGGCGGTAACGCCGGATGTGGGTGACGCCGGATGTGCGGGCCGGAAGCGCGGGGCGGCGACGCCGGATGTGCGCACCGGGGGCGCGGGTGGGTGCTGCCGGATGTGCGGACCGTGGGCCGGGGCGCGGGGGCGATGCGGGCCCGCGCACAGCAATGGCCCGCCGCCTGCGGGCAGGGTGCAGGCGGCGGGCCATGGACGGCCGGTCCGGGGACAGGCCCGCTCCTCGGGTCCGGCGCTTGCGGCCGGCCCTGGCGGCCGGGGTGTTCGCGGGGGGCGGGTCAGACCGCGGCCTTCTTGAGGCGCCGTCGCTCCCGCTCGGAGAGTCCGCCCCAGATGCCGAACCGCTCGTCCTTGGACAGGGCGTACTCAAGGCATTCGGACCGGACTTCACACGCGAGACAGACCTTCTTGGCCTCGCGGGTGGATCCGCCCTTCTCCGGGAAGAAGGACTCGGGGTCGGTCTGGGCGCACAGTGCGCGCTCCTGCCAGCCGAGCTCCTCGTCCGCGTCCTCGACCAGCAGTTGCTGGAACAGCTCGGTCATGTGCGCCCCTCGTCTGTCTCTTGCGTCCCGTGATGCGGCCGTTATCGAATCGGCCGAACGACACGAGTGAAATTACAAGTGTGTAGCTCCGGGCCAGTCAAGCTCAGATCTGCTATTGGCCTCGGTATTCACTCTGCGGAACCAAGCGTATGCGTAAAGTGTGCAAATCACCAAAAACCTGACATATGCCACAGGCCCCAAAGCACCCTCACCGACCACGGGGAAGAACTCCCGGAGGCCCGGACACGTTGCGATTCGATCACCGAAGCGATCAAGATCACAGTCGTGTCACAGGAGGTGCGGCCGCGTTTGCGGCTGCGGTTGATGCGCCACCTGTCCGGCACCCGGGTTGCATAAACCTTTCTCCGCATGGAGTAACCGGATGAGGTGAAACATTGTCCCCAAATCGGGCATTGGGTTGACAGTCGGCGATTCTCCGGCTGTTCTTGATGTCATGCCAGTGACCTCAGCGATGCACGCCACCCACACCCGTGGGTTCCGCAGCGCTGTTCAGGCCCGCTGTTGCTGTTCCAGCTGTCTCAGCTGTTGAAGCCCCCGCGCTCCAGCTCGACACGGCTCATTCCGGACCCCCGGACCCTTCCCACGCGGCCTCCCGGCCCCTGTGGACACCCGGTCCCTCCGGTCCTGCGACACCCCTGCATCCGCACTGCACGCCTTGCACCCCTGCCGAGGAACCACCGCACCCATGAACAGCGACAGCGACCTCCAGATCGCCGGAGACCTCCTCGAGGTCCAGCACCTCCTGCGCCCCGCCCGGGAGCACCCCGCCACGGTGGCGGAGTTCGTCGGGCTCGCCCGCACCCTCGCCGCCGACCGCGCCCAGTGGGCCCCGCTCGTCCGGTACGACGCCACCACCCGCTGGTACCACCGCCTCCGCACCGGCCCCGGTTACGAGGTCTGGCTGCTCAGCTGGGTCCCCGGCCAGGGCAGCGGCCTGCACGACCACGGCCCCTCCTCCGGCGTACTGACCGTGCTGGACGGCGAGCTGACCGAGCGTGCGAACCGTGGCAAGCAGACGCTGGGCGCCGGTGCGCAGCGCGTCTTCGCCCCCGGCTACGTCCACGAGGTGGTCAACGACTCCCTCGAACCGGCCGTCAGCCTGCACGTCTACTACCCGGGCCTCACCGACATGCCGATGCACACCGCACAGTGCGCCGCGGTACCCGCCACCGCCTGACGATCCCCGACTCCCCCAACCCGACTCACCCCCCGCCCGCCACCACCCCGACAACGATCAGGCTGCGCCTGACAGACTGTTTGCATGCGCATTGTGGTTCTGGCCGGCGGTATCGGTGGTGCTCGTTTTCTGCGTGGCCTCAAGGAGGCCGCGCCCGACGCGGACATCACGGTGATCGGCAACACCGGTGACGACATCCATCTGTTCGGCCTCAAGGTCTGCCCCGACCTCGACACCGTGATGTACACCCTCGGCGGTGGCATCAACGAGGAGCAGGGCTGGGGCCGTACCGACGAGAGCTTCCACGTCAAGGAGGAACTCGCGGCGTACGGCGTCGGCCCCGAGTGGTTCGGGCTCGGCGACCGTGACTTCGCCACCCACATCGTCCGTACGCAGATGCTCGGCGCGGGCTACCCGCTCAGCGCCGTCACCGAGGCGCTCTGTGCGCGCTGGAAGCCGGGGGTCCGGCTGCTGCCGATGTCCGACGACCGGGTCGAGACGCACGTGGCGGTCGACGTCGACGGCGAGAGCAGGGCCATCCACTTCCAGGAGTACTGGGTGAAGCTGCGCGCCTCCGTCCCGGCGCAGGCGATCGTGCCCGTAGGCGCCGAGCAGGCCAAGCCCGCTCCGGGCGTCCTGGAGGCGATCTCCGGGGCCGACGTCATCCTCTTCCCGCCGTCCAACCCCGTCGTGTCCGTCGGCACCATCCTCGCCGTGCCCGGTATCCGGGAAGCCATCGCCGAGGCCGGCGTGCCGGTCGTCGGCCTCTCCCCCATCGTCGGTGACGCACCGGTGCGCGGGATGGCGGACAAGGTCCTCGCCGCGGTGGGCGTCGAGTCGACGGCCGCGGCGGTCGCCCAGCACTACGGTTCCGGGCTGCTCGACGGCTGGCTCGTCGACACCGTGGACGCGGGAGCCGTGGACGAGGTGGAGTCCGCGGGCATCCGCTGCCGCTCCGTACCGCTGATGATGACCGACGTCGCCGCCACCGCCGAGATGGCGCGGCAGGCACTGGACCTCGCCGAGGAGGTACGCGCGTGAGCACCGGCACGGACGCCGCGCCCTCCTACCGGGTGTGGGCGCTGCCCGGCCTGCCCGAGGTGCGGCCCGGGGACGATCTCGCGAAGCTGATCGCCGCCACCGAGCCCGGACTGACCGACGGTGACGTCCTGCTCGTCACCTCGAAGATCGTCTCCAAGGCGGAGGGCCGGATCGTCGAGGCCACCGACCGGGAGGCGGCGATCGACGCCGAGACGGTACGGGTGGTGGCGAGGCGCGGCACGCTGCGGATCGTGGAGAACCGGCAGGGCCTCGTCATGGCCGCCGCCGGGGTCGACGCGTCGAACACCCCCGCCGGGACCGTCCTGTTGCTGCCCGAGGACCCGGACGCCTCGGCGCGGGCGATCAGGGAGGGGCTGCGGGACACGCTGGGCGTCGAGGTCGGCGTCGTCGTCACGGACACCTTCGGGCGGCCCTGGCGCAACGGGCTGACCGATGTCGCGATCGGCGCGGCCGGGGTGCGGGTGCTGGACGACCTGCGGGGCGGCAGCGACGCGTACGGCAATCCGCTGAGCGCGACCGTGGTCGCCACGGCGGACGAGCTGGCCTCCGCCGGTGACCTGGTCAAGGGCAAGGCGGACGGGCTGCCGGTGGCGGTGGTGCGCGGGCTCGGCCACGTCGTGGACCCGGCGGACGCCGGGGGCGCGCGGGCGATGGTGCGGGTCGCGGCCGACGACATGTTCCGGCTGGGGACGTCCGAGGCGGTACGGGAGGCGGTGACCCAGCGGCGTACGGTCCGCGAGTTCACCGACGAGCCGGTGGATCCGGGGGCGGTGCGGCGTGCCGTGGCCGCGGCGGTGACGGCCCCGGCGCCCCACCACACGACGCCCTGGCGGTTCGTGCTGCTGGAGTCGCAGGAGTCGCGGACCCGGCTGCTGGACGCGATGCGGGACGCGTGGATCGCGGACCTGCGGCGTGACGGCAGGAGCGAGGAGTCGATCGCCAAGCGGGTGCGGCGGGGCGATGTGCTGCGCCGGGCGCCGTACCTGGTGGTGCCGTGTCTGGTGATGGACGGCTCGCACACGTACGGGGACGCGCGGCGGGACGGGGCGGAGCGCGAGATGTTCGTGGTCGCCGCGGGCGCCGGGATCCAGAACTTCCTGGTCGCGCTGGCCGGCGAGCAGCTCGGCTCGGCGTGGGTGTCCTCGACGATGTTCTGCCGGGACGTCGTGCGGGAGGTGCTGTCGTTGCCGGCCTCGTGGGATCCGCTGGGGGCGGTCGCGGTGGGACGTGCGGTGGCGGCACCGGGCGCCCGGGTGGGGCGCGACGCGGAGGACTTCGTCGTGGTGCGGTGAGGGGACGCCGGGCAGCCGGGCCCGCTGCCCGGTGCGGCCCGTCCTCGCTCCTCAGCGCCGGCGCGGCTTCTCGGGGCTCTGCCCCGCGCCCCGCTCCTCAGTCGCCGGACGGGCGTGCCCACCGCGGAACCGCTCGGTTTCTGCCCGGCCGGCCGACCTGCGGGGCAGTCCCCCTGGGCCGCGCCCGCTACAGCCGCGCGATGTCGCGGGGTTGCAGGCGCGGGGCGTGACGGGGGCGGATGTTGTCCGAGAGCAGGATGAGGCGGGTGGCCCGGTGGCGCTGGCCCTCGTACGGGGCGAGCAGGGTCAGCATCTCCTCGTCGTCGGCGTTCCTGTTGCCGGCCAGCGCGTGGCCGACGATGCCGGGCAGGTGGTAGTCGCCGACCGTGACCGCGTCCGCCGCGCCGTTCGCCCGTTGCAGGGTCTCGGCGGCCGTCCAGGGGCCGATGCCGGGGATCGCCTGGAGGCGGGTCATGGCCTCGGGCAGTTCCATGGCGGCCGCCTCCTCCATGCGGCGGGCCACCCGGACCGCACGCAGGATCGTCGTCGAGCGCTTGCTGTCCACACCCGCGCGGTGCCACTCCCACGACGGGATCAGCGACCAGGTGCGGGCGTCCGGCATGACGTAGAGGCCGTACTCCTGCGGGCCGGGCGCCGGTTCTCCGTAGGTGCGGACCAGCAGCCGCCAGGCGCGGTACGCCTCGTCCGTGGTGACCTTCTGCTCCAGGACCGACGGGATCAGGGACTCCATCACCAGGCCGGTGCGCAGCAGCCGCAGCCCGGGGCGGCGGTGATGGGTCACGGCGAGCAGGCGGTGGCGCGGGGTGAACGCCGCCGGGTCGTCCGCCTCGCCGAGGAGGGTGGGCAGCTGGTCCAGCAGCCAGGACGCGCCGGGTCCCCAGGCCGCGGCCTCGATGCGGCCGTCACGGGCGACGACATGGAGCGTGCCGGGGCCCACGGGGGTGCGGCTGGCCCGGCGGACGGAGCCGTCGGCGGACATCCGGAAGGTGGGATCGGCGGGGCCCCGGCGCAGCGGGCCGAGGACGAGCCGCAGGTCGAGCGGGCCCGGCGGGGTCCAGTCGCGGGTCAGCGGCGCCGGTACGGGCGCCGCCACCTGGTGCGGGACGGCCGCGCGCGGGGTGCTGCGGGGAGCGAATCGTCCTGCCACGGGTGAGGTCCTCGGTAGTCGGGGGTGCCTGTCGAGGGTACGGCTGTTTCCGGCCACTCGGGGAGTTGACGAGAAGGTGGCGGGTCCGGTCATTCGTCCGAGGAGAACCGTACCGACGCGGCGGGCAGGTGGGCCCCGCACCAGATGCGGACGCCGTCGCGCAGTTCGTTGTCGGCGCCGACCTTGGCTCCGTCGCCGACGACCGCGCCCGCGAGCACCGTACGGCTGCCGATTCTGGCGCCCGCTCCGACCAGGGAGTCCGTGATCACGGCACCCGGTTCGACGATGGCGCCCGCGAGCACGGCGGAGCCCTCGATCCTGGCGCCCGCTCCGATGACGGCGTCGGCGCCGATGACCGTACCGCCGGTGAGTTTGGCGTCGGGGGCGACGGAGGCGGTCGGCAGGACGAGGCGGTCACCGCACCGGCCGGGGACGGCCGGGGAGGGCGCGCGGCCGAGGACCAGGTCGGCGGAGCCCCGGATGAACGCCTGCGGGGTGCCGAGATCAAGCCAGTACGTGGAGTCGACCATGCCCTGGAGGTGCGCGCCGTCGGCGAGCAGTCCGGGGAAGGTCTCGCGCTCGACCGAGACGGGGCGGCCGGCCGGGATGGTGTCGATGACCGACCGGCGGAAGATGTACGCCCCCGCGTTGATCTGGTCGGTGACGATCTCCTCGGGCGTCTGCGGCTTCTCCAGGAACGCGGTGACCCGGCCGGTGCCGTCCGTCGGCACAAGGCCGAAGGCGCGCGGGTCCTCGACCCGGGTCAGGTGGAGGGAGACGTCGGCTCCGGAGTCGGCGTGGGAGGTGACCAGGGCCCGGATGTCGAGGCCGGTGAGGATGTCGCCGTTGAAGATGAGGACGGGCTCGTCCGGGCCGGAGGTGAGCCGCTCGGCGACGTTGCGGATGGCGCCGCCGGTGCCGAGCGGTTCGCGTTCGGTGACGTACTCGATGTGGAGGCCGAGCGACGAGCCGTCACCGAAGTGCGGCTCGAAGACCTCCGCCAGGTACGACGTCGCGAGGACGATGTGCTCGACCCCGGCGGCCCGGGCACGCGCCAGCTGGTGCGTGAGGAAGGGGACGCCCGCTGCCGGGACCATGGGTTTCGGGGTGTGCACCGTGAGCGGGCGCAGCCGGGTTCCCTTGCCGCCGACCAGGAGGATCGCTTCTTTTGCCTCTGTCACAGCACTGTCTCTGCTTCCTGCTGGGGCCGGGCCTCGTTTCGGCTGGCCAGTGTATGCAGACCGGGGGTGGGGTCCTTCGGTCAGCAGCCCGCAGCAGGCCTCCGGCACGGCCGGCGCCTGGTCATGGCTCCGTTCGCGTCAGCGGCCCTGCAGCCGGGCCGAACCGGTCCGGGCCGTGCCGAGCTTCTTGTAGAGACGCGCTCCGGGGCATTCGGTTGCGAATCCG
Organism: Streptomyces sp. NPDC005803; assembly: GCF_040630435.1. NCBI lineage: Bacteria > Bacillati > Actinomycetota > Actinomycetes > Kitasatosporales > Streptomycetaceae > Streptomyces > Streptomyces sp. NPDC005803. The sequence continues at coordinate 21,206 of NZ_JBEXXO010000038.1, forward strand.
TCCCGGTGGCCGGAGATGACGTTCATTTTGACCTTCTTGCCCTTCTTGTACTTGTTGCTGCCGCCCGAGGTCAGCGTCACCTTGCCCTTGGGGTTGGCTCCGAACAGGCCGAGTTTCCAGGCGGTGAGCTTCGAGACGGCGGTGACGGCGGCGGCGGGCGGGTTCGACTTGCTGAAGGTGCCGAGCACCGCGATGCCCATGGTGTTGGTGTTGAAGCCGAGGGTGTGCGCGCCCATGACGGCCTTCGTCACGCCTCCGGCGCGGCCCTCGTAGATGTTTCCGCACTTGTCGACGGCGAAGTTGTAGCCGATGTCGCGCCAGCCGCTGCTCTTGACGTGGTAGCGGTAGATGCCGCGCAGGACCGAGGGCGCCTGGGAGCACGTGTAGTTGTTGCCGGTGGCGCTGTGGTGGATGAAGGCGGCCTTGACGGTCTTCGTGTACGCGAAGCCGCTCTCGCGGAGCTTCTCGTCGGCGCCCCAGCCCTTGCGCGTGATGATGCGCGGCCGGGGCCCGATGTACGGCTTCGCCGCGCGCACGAGACCGGCGGCCACCTCGGTCGCGGTCCTGCTCAGGGCGGGGAGCACGGCGCCCGGCGAAGTGGCGCGGCCGGCGCCCGCCGCGCCGGTGGCGGGGGTGTCCGCCGCGTCCGCGCCGGGGACCTCCCCTGGGTCCTCGCCGGGGTCGACGAGTTCGAGGTGCAGCCCGGCGGGCAGCGGGACGGGGGCCTCGGCCGCATCGCGGGAGTCGGGGGCCTCGGGGCGCACCCGGACCTCGACGCCGTCGGAGTCGCCGACCCAGAGCGGGGCGGTGGAGCCATGGGCGGCACCCGACTCGCGTTCGGCGGTCCCGGCGTCGGCGGAGTGGTCGGCGTTGTGCGTCTCCAGGTCCTGCCAGTCGGACCAGCGGCCGGTGCCGGTGGCGCGGGTGCGGACCTGGGCGGTGCCGTGGAGTTCGGCGTTCACGTCGTCCCAGACGACGCCGACCAGGGAGAACCTTCGGACGTCGCGTTCGGCCAGCCCTTGTTCGGCGGCCGGTGCGGCGGGTGAGCCGGTGGCGCGTACGGAAGGGGAGGCCATCGGGTTCAGGGCCAGGGACTGCGTCGAACCGGGCACTCCGGCCGGTACGGACGCCTCGGCGGGAACGGATCCCGCGGTGGCCGGGTGGACGGGGGTGTCGGGGGCGGCGCCCGCGGGCGCGGCGAGCGGCAGCACGAGAGCCGCCGCACAGGTGACACCGATGGAGGATGCAAGGAAGGCACGCATACATATGATCCTGGGCACAAGCGCACCACTCCGGCGACCCGGACTTTTTCCGGCAATTGACGCCTCGTCTGCCGAACCGGTGTACCCCGCTCCCGCCGCGCCCGGTCCCTCCCGGCACCGCCGCGTACCCTTCTGCGCATGAACGCCAGCGACCGCACCCCCGCCGACCTGCTGCGTTCCGCGCTCGCCGCGGACCCGGCCCGCCCCATGGTCACTTTCTACGACGACGCCACCGGAGAGCGCGTCGAACTGTCGGTGGCCACCTTCGCCAATTGGGTGGCCAAGACGGCGAACCTGTTGCAGGGCGACCTCGCCGCCGAACCCGGTGACCGGCTCGCGCTGCTGCTGCCCGCGCACTGGCAGTCCGCGGTCTGGCTGCTGGCCTGCTCCTCGGCCGGCGTGGTCGCCGATGTCCAGGGCGATCCCGCCGCCGCCGACCTCGTCGTCTCCGGGCCGGACAGCCTGGACGCCGCACGGGCCTGCCGGGGTGAGCGGATCGCGCTGGCGCTGCGCCCGATGGGCGGCAGGTTCCCGCAGGCCCCGGAGGGCTTCGCGGACTACGCCGTGGAGGTGCCGGGCCAGGGCGACCGGTTCGCGCCGTTCGCCCCCGTCGACCCGGACGCCCCGGCGCTGACGGTGGACGGCGCCGCGTTCACCGGGGCGGAGCTGGTGGAGCGGGCCCGCGCGGACGGTGCCGCGCTGGGCCTGGACGCCGGATCGCGGCTGCTGTCGGGACGTACGTACGACACCTGGGACGGGCTCAGCGCCGGGCTCTTCGCGCCGCTCGCCACCGGGGGTTCCGTGGTCCTGTGCCGCCACCTCGGGCAGCTGGGCGAGGACGGGCTGGCCCAGCGCGTCGAGAGCGAACGGGTCACGCGGACCGTCTGACGGCGGCCGCCACGCCCCGGGTGCCCGTCGACGGCGTGCGCCGGTCACCCTCGACAACCCCGCGGTATGACAAGCGGCCTGAGGGCCACTCGTCCGGCCCAGTGTGGGCCGAGCCCTCCCGCCTGCGCGCCGACTCCGGTACATGATCTGCGGTACAGACCACCCAGGACACAACCAAGCGTGAGGTTCAGCCGTCTACTTCTGCGACCGGCGGCCCAGCGCGCTGCCGCATGTGAAGGATGGACGCAGACGTGACCGAAAGTGCCGGCACGCCCGCCGACCCCGACGACTCGGCCACGGGCGGGAACCGGACGCCCGACCACACGGGTGCGGGCGAGGGCAAGGGCGAGGACCAGGGGCCGGAGGGATCGCCCACTGCCGGGCCCGGCGAGGAGCACGTCTCCGAGGGCGAAGGCTCCGAAGGCAGCCCGGAGGGCGACTCGGAGGGCGCCCCGGGCGGTGAGACGCGCAGCGGGTCGGAGGGCGCCCCGGGGGATGAGACGCGCAGCGGGCTGGGCAGCGGCCCGGGCGGTGAGACGCGCAGCGGGTCGGGCAGCGGCCCGACGCCGGGGCGGGCGCCGAACGGCGCGGGTCCCACCCTCGACATCGTCGTCAAGCGCAAGCGTCACTGGGTGCGCTGGACCGCGCTCGGCGCCTCGTTCGCCGTGCTCGTCGCCGCGGGCGCCGGCTGGTGGCTGTACAAGAAGCTGGACGGCAACATCCGGACGGACACCTCCGCGGCCGCCGAACTCAAGGCCTACGAGAAGGAGCGCCCCTCCGCCGTCGTCCACGACGCACAGAACATCCTGCTCATCGGCTCCGACAGCCGGGCCGGGGACAACCGCAAGTACGGCCACGACGACGGCGGCAGCCAGCGTTCGGACACGACGATCCTGCTGCACCTGGCCGCGGACCGGAAGAGCGCCACGGCGATGTCCTTGCCGCGCGATCTGATGGTGCACATCCCGGAGTGCCACAAGCCGGATAAAACGGTCAGCAAGCCGCAGTTCGCCCAGTTCAATTGGGCCTTCGAATTCGGCGGCACGGCCTGCACCATCCGTACCGTCGAGAAGATGACCGGCATCCGCGTCGACCATCACATGGTCGTCGACTTCAACGGCTTCAAGAGCATGGTCGACGCGGTGGACGGGGTGGAGATCTGCCTCAAGGAACCGATCGACGACAGCGCCGCACACCTCAAGCTGTCGGCGGGCCGCCAGAAGCTCGACGGCGAGCAGGCCCTGGGGTACGTACGGGCCCGGAAGTCCATCGGCAACGGCAGCGACACCGCGCGGATGGACCGCCAGCAGCAGTTCCTGGGGGCCTTGGTGAACAAGGTGCAGAGCAACGGGGTCCTGCTCAATCCCACCCGGCTCTACCCGGTGCTGGACGCGGCCACCAAGGCGCTGACCACCGACCCGGGGCTGGACAGCCTGAAGGACCTCTACGACCTGGTGCGGGGCATGCGCGACGTGCCGACCGACAAGGTGCAGTTCCTGACCGTGCCCCGGAAGCCGTACACCGCCAACCGGAACCGGGACGAACTGGTGCAACCCGCTGCGGACAAGCTCTTCAAGCAGTTGCGCGAGGACGAACCCGTCGCCGTCGTGCCGGCGGACCAGCTCAAGGACGAGGACGGGAAAAGCGTCGACGTCAACGACGGATCCGGCCCGACTCCCACGCCCACCTACTCGGGGAACAATGCGGCAACCGACCTGTGCAAGCAGTAAAACAATGACCAAGCGGACAACAACGTTCGGCGTGCAATGGGAAGAATGCCCGGTTGTAAGGGCCGTGGAATATGTCACGCCCGTCGCTCAACACCGAACGGGACGGATAGTGTGACGCGATCCGGTGCTTCCGGCCTCCTGGCCGCACACTTCCGGAGCGAAAGACTGAGCGCCTTATCGGGGAAGGCGCCTCGCGTGGCACCGACGGAGGACTCAAACAACCGTGGATGCACAAGGCCGTGGGCGGGCGGAAGAAATCGATCCCGCAGACCAATGGGTTCTCAACCCGGATACCGGCGACTACGAACTGCGACTGAATCACTCCGCAGGGGATTCGGACAGGGCGCCGGGGGTCTCGGCTCCCCGCGGCGGCTCCCGGCGTGCGGGCGCCTCACGTGAGGGCGCGGGCGGGCGTCGTGGCACGTCGGGCGACGGTTCGCCGAGGCGTGCCGAGGTGCCGCGTCAGGGCGGGCGCAGGGCGGGCGGCAGCCAGGAGGCTTCCGCTGCCGCCGAGAACGGCGCGGGCCGCCGCAAGCGCAAGGCCCCCAAGGGCCGCCGCAAGAAGGCGCTGCTCTGGACGGGCGGCGTGATGGCCTTCCTGCTCGTCGGCGTCTCGGCCGGCGGGTACATGCTGTACCGGCACTTCAACGGCAACCTGAGCACCGTGGACATCGGCGACCGCGGTAACAAGGACGTCGTCACGGCCAACGCGCCCCTCAACATATTGGTCATCGGTACGGACAAGCGGACCGGCGAGGGCAACGAGGGCTACGGCGACAAGGGCAGTGCCGGCCACGCGGACACCAACATCCTGTTCCACGTGTCCAAGGACCGCACCAACGCCACGGCGCTGAGCATCCCCCGCGACCTCATGACCGACATCCCGGACTGCAAGGCCAAGCAGGAGGACGGCTCGGAGAAGAGCATCCCGGGCACCGAATACGTCCGCTTCAACACGAGCCTCGGCCAGGAGGGCCGTGACCCGGGCTGCACGATGGACACCGTCAAGCAGATCACCGGCCTGACCGTCGACCACTTCATGATGGTCGACTTCAACGCGGTGAAGGAGCTGTCCACGGCGGTCGGCGGCGTCAAGATCTGCCTCGCGCACCCGGTCAAGGACCCCGATTCCCACCTCGACCTGCCGCAGGGCGAGCGGAAGATCCAGGGCGAGCAGGCGCTGGCGTTCGTACGGACCCGGCACAGCTTCGGCAACAAGAGCGACCTGGACCGGATCAAGATCCAGCAGCAGTTCATCGGCTCGATGATCCGGCAGATGAAGTCGGACGACACGCTGACGAGCCCGACGAAGCTGTTCAAGCTGGCGGACTCGGCGACCAGGGCGCTGACGGTCGACTCCGCCATCGGCTCGGTGCCGAAGCTGACCTCGCTCGCCAAGGAACTCACCAAGATCGACACGAAGAACATCACGTTCGTCACGTTGCCGGTGATCGACAACCCGAACGAGCCGACACCGGTCACGGTGGTCCTGGACCCGGTGAAGGCGCCGCAGTTGCTCTCGATGATGCAGGAGGACACCTCGCTGACCGAGGTGGCCGCGCAGAAAGAGGCAGCCAAGACCAAGCAGGACGCGCTCCTCAAGGGGACGAAGGCCGCAGCGGCCGACGTGCGCGTCGATGTCTACAACGGTGGCGAGGTCCCCGGCGGGGCCCAGCAGACCGTCACCTGGCTGCAGAACGACAAGGGCGTCCTGAAGTCGACGAACAAGGCCAACGCCCCGGCGAAGATCGCCAAGACGACGCTCACGTACGCCCCGAACCAGGCGGACCAGGCCCGGGCGCTCGCCGCCATGATGGGGCTGCCGGCGTCGGCGATGAAGCCGGGCACCACGGATGCCGTGGGCCTGCAGGCGATGGTGCTGACACTGGGGGCGGACTTCAAGGGCGCGGGCACCCCCATCACAGGGCCGACGAAGATCGACATTCCGAAGGCCAGTGCCGACAAGGCAGAGTGCGCCAAGTGACACCGGGTCACCGCGCGATATCGCGAGTCTGAACAGCAGGGGGGTCCTGGTGGGACGGAGCAGCACGCCCGGGGAGGGGACGCGACCACGCGTCCGGCACGCGGGTCAACTCGGCTGGGACGACGGCCTGTACGAGGAGGGCGGTCACGGGGACGGCGGCGCGCAGGAGGCCGGCGCCGGCAAGGGGGACGGCGGTCCGGCTGACACCGGCGGCAACAGCCGCACGAACCACCGGCGCGGCAGAACGACCAAGCGGGGCAAGAAGTCCCGCAAGCGTCGCGTGTTCCGTTGGATCGCGATCACGCTGTCGCTGCTGATACTGGGGACGGCCACCGCCGGATACCTCTATTACCAGCACCTCAACAGCAACATCCGCAGCAGTGGTCGCAGCGGCGGTGAGAGCGGCGTGAAGAAGGCCGCGCCCAACGCTGCGGGGGAGACCCCGATCAACATCCTGCTGCTCGGCTCCGACAGCCGCAACACCGCGGAGAACGTGAAGCTGGGCGGCAGCCGGGACAGCATCGGTGACAAACCGCGGGCCGACGTCCAGATGCTCCTGCACATCTCGGCGGACCGGAAGAGCTCCTCGCTGGTCAGCATTCCGCGCGACACGATCGTCGAGATCCCCGAGTGCAAGGACTCCGAGACCGGTCAGACGTACGCCGCCACCGACAACAAGCCGATCAACGAGTCGCTCCAGCGCGGTGGTCCGGGTTGCACGCTGACCACCTGGGAGAAGCTCACCGGCGTCTACATCAACCACTGGGTGATGATCGACTTCTCCGGTGTGGTGGCGATGGCGGACGTGATCGGCGGTGTCGACGTGTGCGTGAAGACCGGCGTCTGGGACCGGTCGACCCCGATGGTCCGCGGGGGCTCCGGCCTCAAGCTGCACCAGGGGACCAACACGGTCATGGGCGAGGACGCGCTGAAGTGGCTGCGCACCCGGCACGCGTTCGGCAATGACCAGAACCGTGCCAAGGCCCAGCACATGTACATGAACTCGATGCTCCGCACGCTCAAGAAGCAGAACGCGTGGTCGGACGCGGGCCGGCTGACGGACCTCGCCGAGACGGCCACCAAGGCCCTCCAGGTCTCCGACGAGATCGGCACGGTGAAGAAGCTCTACGACCTGGCGATGCAGCTCAAGAACGTGCCGATCAACCGCATCACGATGACGACGATCCCGACGGCCGAGTGGTCGCAGGACAAGGACCGGCTCGTGCTGGTGGAGAAGTCCGCCGACCAGATGTGGCAGATGCTCCGCGAGGACGTCGCCTTCGACAAGAACGGCAAGGCGAAGGTGAAGGCCTCGCCCTCCGCGACACCGGCCGGTCCGCCCGCGGCGGCTCCCAAGACGCTGGCCGTCTCGGTGGCCAACGGCACGGGTGTCGGTCAGGCGGCGAAGGACGGCCGGGCCACCGAGGTCGCCCAGATCCTGAACGGCAAGGGTTTCGACCTGGCCGAAGCCGCCCGGACCGGGGAGCCGGCCAAGACCACGGTCGTGCAGTACCCGCAGGAGGACGGCGATCAGGGCAAGTCCGACGCGCAGTCCGTGGCCAAGGCGCTGGGTCTGCCGACGACGGCCGTCAAGGCCGACGCGGAGGCCGGCGGGCTGACCCTCGTCGTCGGTGCGGACTGGCGTGACGGGACCGTGTACAAGGCCCCGAAGACGGCGGAGGCGGGTGACCTCCCGGCCGGCGCCGATGACCTGAACGCCGCCGACGAGGGCAAGTGCATGGACGTCTACTCCGTCTACCGGTGGGACGGCGACAAGAGCTGACGCGGTGGGGCGGTCCGGTCCCGACGGACCGGGCCTGCCCCGTTGGGCGTTCCAGTCCCGACGAGCCATGGCCTGCGCCGTAGGGCGTTCCGGTCCCGACGGACCGGGCCTGCCCCGTTGGGCGGTCCGGTCCCGACGAGCCATGGCCTGCGCCGTTGGGCGTTCCGGTCCTGGACGACGGGGCAGGGGGACGGACCGGAACGCCCACGCCGTCGCCGCCCTGCCGGGCTCAGGGCCTCGCTGCCTCGCAGCGGGTGCTGGGGGCTCACCGCAACGGACGGCTACGGGCGGCGCGCCCGATCCGCCGCACGGCTGCCCCCCTGCCAACCGCCCCTTGAGGGCCGCTAGTTACGGCCAGTTCAGGCCCTCCCCACTAAATCCCCGGCCTGACCGATCACCGTCGGATATTCTGATCTTGGCGTGGCCACGACAGTGACGTCATGGTCGCCGAACGGTGCGACCGTGCGGCCGGAGCCCGGCGCGGCAGGTTTCGATCGCCGCCCGGAACGGCGCGTGCGGGAGTACCCGCGCCCGTGACGTGCCGAGTCCCCCTCGGCGGAGCACCGACACCCCGCCATGCCACCCAGCCGAACTCGCGACCACGATGGGACCACACATGGGGATCACTCTTCGCGCCCGCACTGCCGCCATGGCCTGCGCGGCCACCATGCTCGCCGGATGCATCGTCGGCCTCTCGGCCGGTGGGGCGTCCGCCGAGTCCCGCGTCAATCACTGCGGCAGCTCCTACACCTTCCTCAAGTCGTGGCCCGTCAAGGACGGTTGGTACCCGTACCCGACCGGGGGGTACATCGACGTGTACTACAACAGCTCGAACGGCTACAACTGTCTGACGGTCCGGGCGAACGACAGCGGCGTCTCGAACGCCAACCACATCCAGGCGGGCATCAGGCGGCACGGCGCCGCCAGTTACACGCTGGACGGGGTGGGCCAGAACTACAAGACCTACGCCGGACCCGTGTACGCCAGCGCCCCCGGCGCGTGCATCGACATCTACGGCGAGCTCAGCTACACGGGCGGCGAGGCCGGGCACGCCACCACGGCGTACGAAAGCGTCCACTGCGGCTGAGGGCCGACCCCTCCCACCGCGGGTGACGGCCGGGCCTTTGGGCCCGGCCGTCACCGTTCGCAGATCTCACGCTCCGGTCGGGTTACGGATCCGACGAGGACAGCGGCTCCTTCTCGAGTACGCGGGTCCCGTGACGGCGGAGGGGGCCGGCTCCTGCATCCGGGAGGAGGCCGACATGGGGAACACGTCCGGCCGCAACATCGCTCAGGCCTACGCCCACCGCAAGCGCCACTGCGGCTGATCCACCGTCACCATTCGCCAGTCCTCGTACGGTTGGGCCACAAGCGGGCCGACCGTACGACGGCCGCATCCACCGTCGCCGGCTCCACACGTCCGAGGCCGCCCTGGGCACAGCGCCCGGGCGGCCTCAGACGTTCCCGGTGAGCGGTCAGACGTGCTGCGAACCGGTCTGCACCGCCGGGCGGCGGCTGGCGATGACGCGCCTCGCCAGCGAGCGCGGACTGGTCAGGAAGCCGTAGCCCCACGACATGTGCATGGTCGCCAGCGCCACCGGGATCTGCGCCCGCGCCTTCAGCGACAGGCCCTTGCCCGCCGGGAGGGACCCGGCGACGATGGCCGCGACGTAACCGGCCGGGACGACCAGCGCCCACGGGGTGACGGCGGCGCCCACCACGAGACCGGCCGCGATCGCGACGACGGCGGTCGGCGGGGCCAGGTAGCGCAGGTTGATCGAGCCGGAGTGGTAGCGGGCGACGACGTGCCGCCAGCGGCCGTAGTCCTTGTACTGCTTGGCGAGCGCCCGGACAGAGGGGCGCGGGCGGTACTGCACGCGCAGTTCGGGCGAGAACCAGATCAGGCCGCCGGCCTCGCGGATGCGGAAGTTCAGCTCCCAGTCCTGGGCGCGGATGAACTCGACGTTGTAGCCGTCCGCCCTCTCCAGGGCCTCCCGACGGAAGACGCCCAGGTACACGGTCTCGGCAGGGCCCGCCTGGCCGCCCGTGTGGAAGGCGGCGTTGCCGACGCCGATCTTGGACGTCATGGCCGCGGCGACGGCGTCCTCCCAGGCGTTCTCGCCCTCGGCGTGCATGATGCCGCCGACGTTCTGCGCGCCCGTCTCCTCCAGGAGCCGGACGGCGGTCGCGATGTAGTCCGGCGAGAGCATGCCGTGGCCGTCGACGCGCACGACCACGGGATGGCGGGAGGCCTTGATCGCGGCGTTGAGCGCGGCGGGGGTGCGGCCGGTGGGGTTCGGCACGGTGTGGACCCGGGGGTCCTCCGCTACCAGTTCGGCGGCGATCTCGTCCGTACGGTCCGTGGACGGGCCGAGCGCGATCACCACCTCCATCTCACCGGCGTACTCCTGCTCCAGGATGTGCCGGACGGAATTCCTCAGATGGCGTTCCTCATTGAGCACCGGCATGATCACGGAGACGGCGGGGTGCTGCGCGGCAGACATGTGGTCCTCGGGGGGTCCTCGGGGGCGCCGGGGGTCTCGCACCCCACCAGGCGGCGTTATTCGGCCGCCACGTTACCGCGAATGGGGGACAGCGGCGCGCGCCGCAGGCCTGCTCCCCGGGATGCAGATCATATGGGCCTACCGTGCGAACGGTCCCCCTTGCACCGCGGAGGTGTCCCCCCGTGCCCACGCCGCACCGCTCCCCCCGTCCGCCGAGGCCCCGCGCCGCTCCCCCGCAGCCCAGACGGCCCAGGAAGCAGGACGAGAGACCGCGCTGGGGCATGCGGGTGGCGACCACGCTCTCCGTGCTGGTCCTCGGCGCGGGTGGGATCGGCCACGCCGTGGTGACCGGTCTGGAATCCGGCATCGACCGGATCGACCCGTTCAAGGACATGAAGAACCGGCCCGCGGGCGGCCACGGCATGAATCTGCTGCTCGTCGGCACCGACGGCCGCGACAAAATCACCGAGGCCGAGAAGAAGAAGTACCGGCTGGGCGGCGCGCCCTGCCACTGCACCGACACGGTCATGCTGGTGCACCTGTCCGCGGACAAGGAGCGCGCGAGCGTCGTCAGTCTGCCGCGCGACAGCTACGCCGAGGTCCCCGAACACCGGGACCCGACGACGGGCGAGGAACGCGCGCCCCACCCGGTGAAGCTGAACGCCGCCTACGCCGAGGGCGGGCCGAATCTGACCGTGCGGACCGTCGAGCACATGACGGGCGTCAAGGTCGACCACTACCTGGAGATCGACTTCACCAGCTTCATGACGACGGTCGACACCCTCGGCGGGGTGAAGATCTGCACCGCCCGGCCGATGAAGGACACCTACACCGGTCTTGATCTCCCGGCCGGCAGCCATGAGCTGAACGGCGGCCAGGCGCTCCAGTACGTACGCTCCCGGCACATCGACGGGGCCGCCGACCTGGGCCGGATGCAGCGCCAGCAGAAGTTCATGGCCTCGCTGATCAAGCAGGCGACGAGCAGCGGGGTGCTGCTGAACCCGGTGAAGTTCCGCGAGGTCGCCTCGACGATGGTGAAGTCGGTACGGGCCGACAAGGGCTTCGGTACGGAGCAGATGCTGGACCTCGGCCAGGCCATGCGGGGCTTCTCCGCCGCCTCGTCCGAATTCACGTCGGTGCCGGTGGGCGACGTCGCGCACCAGGTCAAGGGGATCGGCTCGACGGTCAAGTGGGACCCGAAGAAGTCGAAGCAGCTGTTCCGGGCGCTGCGCGAGGACAAGCCGCTCACGGTGGCGCGGGCCGAGCAGGCGCCGGCGAAGAAGGTCGACGTCCCGCCGCAGCAGATCCGGGTCCAGGTCTACAACGGGACCTCCAAGGACGGCCTCGGCTCCACGGTCGACGCCGCACTGCGGGCCACCGGCTTCGCCACCACCCGCGCCCCGCTCAGCGCGCCGCAGCGGGACCTCGCACGCACCCTGGTCACGTACGACCCGCGCTGGGACCGGTCCGCGAAGTCCCTGGGGGCGGCGCTGCCGGGGGCCGAGCTGCACCCCGTCGAGGGGCTGGGCGCCACGATGAAGGTGACCGCGGGCGCGGACTACCGCGCGGTGGCGCGGGTCGAGGCCGAGGAGCCGGATCCGGGCAGCTTCGGCGCGGTGAAGGGCGACGAGGTGGTCTGCCCGTGAGGGAACGGGGGCCGCGGCCCCTCAGTCCTCGATGCCGTCGGCCGCGCGCTTGTCGCGCAGTTCCTTGATCGCGCGACGCCGGGCCAGCCGGTGGGTGCGCCGGATCTGCGCCTCCTGGTAGCGCCGGTTGTCGCGCTCCGTCTCCGGGATCACGGGCGGCACCCGGCGCGGCCTGCCGTCCGCGTCGACCGCCGCGAACACCAGGTACGCGCTGCCGACCTGCTGGGCCGGGGTCGACTCGTTCCACCGCTCGGCCATGACCCGGACGCCGACCTCCATCGAGGAGCGGCCGGTCCAGTTCACCTGGGCGCGGACGTGAACCAGGTCACCGACGCGGACCGGCTCCAGGAAGACCATCTCGTCCATCGAGGCCGTCACCGCGGGGCCGCCGGAGTGCCGGCCGGCCACCGCGCCCGCCGCGTCGTCGACCAGCTTCATGATCACGCCGCCGTGCACCGTACCCAGCAGATTGGTGTCGCTGCCGGTCATGATGTGGCTGAGGGTCGTCCGGGAGGCTGCGGTGGGCTTGCCCGGAATGTCGCTCTCCGGGCGCGGGGCCTGATCTGTCATGCCCTCCACCTTATGCGGGGGGTCGGGGACCTCGTGCGGGGGCTCGGAGCGCGTCGCAATGCATCAGCTTCGCAACAGCCCTGGCCCGATTTCCCTCACCCCCTGTAAGAGCGGTGGCCCGGACCTGCACACTGGATCGTATGAACGATTGGCCCGAGGGCTGGACCGACAACGACCGCGGCGGCAACCGCTACGGGCAGGGCAGCGCGAGCGACCGGCCCGAGAGCGCCCGCTCGATGCCGCACGTCCAGCGCCGTCCCGCCCCGCCCCAGCAGCGCCCCGCGCCGCCGAGGCAGCGGCCGGTGCCGCAGCAGCCCGGCGGTTACGAGGGCACCCCTGAGTACGACAGCGGCTACAACACCGGCCAGGTCTACGGCGGCGGGGGCGGCGGGCGTGGCGGCGGTCACGGCGGCGGACGCGGCGACGCCGGATACGTCCAGGGGCGCCCGGCGGCAGCGCCGGACTGGCGCCGCCGGATCAAGATCGGCGCACTGGTCCTGGTGGTCGCGGTGCTCGCCGTCTCCATCGGCACGTACTTCTGGGCCGACTCGAAGCTGAAGCGCGAGGTCGACCTCTCCAAGGTCATCGAGCGCCCGAAGGCCGGCGACGGCACGAACTACCTGATCGTCGGCTCCGACAGCCGCGAGGGCATGACGTCCGAGGACAAGAAGAGGCTCCACACGGGCTCCGCCGAGGGCAAGCGGACCGACTCGATGATGATCCTGCACGACGGCTCCAACGGCCCGACGCTGGTCTCCCTGCCCCGTGACTCGAACGTCGAGATCCCCTCGTTCGTCGGCTCCGAATCGGGCAAGAGGTTCGAGGGCAAGGGCCGCACGACGAAGCTGAACGCGGCGTACGCGGAGGACGGGCCCGAGCTCCTCGTCCGTACCGTCGAGTTCAACACGGGCCTGCACATCGACCACTACGTCGAGATCGGCTTCGGCGGCTTCGCCAAGATCGTGGACGCGATCGGCGGCGTGGAGCTGGACATCCCCAAGGCGTTCAAGGACAAGTACTCCGGCGCCGACTTCCAGGCCGGCAAGCAGACGCTCGACGGCCAGCAGGCCCTCGCGTTCGTCCGGACCCGGCACGCCTTCACCTCCGACCTGGACCGTACGAAGAACCAGCAGAAGTTCCTCGCGGCGCTGGCGAGCCAGACGGCGACGCCGTCGACGATCCTCAACCCGTTCAAGCTGTACCCGACGATGGGCGCCGGCCTCGACACCCTCGTCGTGGACAAGGACATGTCGCTCTGGGAGCTGGGCCAGATGTTCTTCGCCATGAAGGGCGTCACGGGCGGTGACGGAACGTCGATGAACATGCCGATATCCGGCTCAACGGGCGGCAACCTCCTCTGGGACAAGACGAAGGTCAAGCAGCTGGTCGAGCAGCTCAACAACGACGAGAAGGTCACGGTTTCCGCCAACTGAGGCCTGCGAGCACCGGCACACCGGCCGGCCGCACCACACTCCGCCCCGGCGCGGGCCCTGAGGGGCCGGTGCCGGGGCGGAGTGCGGATCGCTCGAGCAGGCGCCTGGGCCGGTGCGCGTCGTGGCGGGAATCTCGCGCCGCCCGAGCGGCCGGCGGAGTCAACGCGGCCCTGGGGCCCACACCCGCCCCGCCCCCTACGCGCTGCCCTGCGCCAGCACCGCTACGTGCGGCAGCGCCAACAGCCCGTCCTCCACGGCGAACTCCTCGCACAGCACGTCGTACTCCCGCTTCGCCGCAGCCACCCCTTCCGGCCCCCGGCTGTTGACCAGCTGCCCGATCGCGGCGACACCGGACGCGGGCCCGGCCCACCAGTCGTCCGGGTCGACCCGGTGGTCCCAGGCCACTGATCCACTCCGTACGTCACCGAGTCCGGCGGCCGTCAGCAGTGCCCGCAGCCCTTGGGGGGTGCGCGGGAAGTCGTGTTCCTCGTCGACCCTGGCCAGCCAGTCGGGCCGGGTCAGGCCGGCGGCCCGCGCCGCACGGCCGATCAGTGCCTGGCCGGGGGCGTTCGGCACCTGCCAGACGGTCACGGCGACCCGGCCGCCGGGGCGGGTGATCCGGCGCAGTTCGACCAGGGCGTCCAGCGGGCGGCCGACGTGGTTGAGCACGAAGTTGGCCACGACGGCATCGAACTCGCCGTCGGGGTAAGGGAGCTGGGGCAGGGAGCCGGTCCGCACCTCGACGCCGGGCGCCGCCCGCCGGGTGGCCCCGACCATGCCGGGTTCGGCGTCGACGGCCCGTACGACCGCACCGCGCCCGACGGCGGCCACGGTCACACTGCCGCTGCCGCAGCCCACGTCCAGCAGCCGCGTGCCGGCGACGACGGCTGCGGCGTCCAGCAGGGCGGGGACCGTATGGGCGCAGAGGCGGGCGAAAGTGCGGGCGTAGCTCTCGGCCCGCCCGTCCCAGATCCGCCGCTCGCTCACGTCGAACGCGGTCACGTCACACCTCCGGCCGGGCCCTGCGGCTCCGTCTCGTCCAGGTCCTCGTAGAGCGCGTCCAGGATGCGGCCCGTCGGCATGCCCTCCGGCGACAGTTCGGCCAGGCACCAGCCGGGCAACCGCTCCTCGGTCGCGGGAGGAAGATCGCCGTCCGCCGGATCGGCCAGCCCGTAGAGGAGACCGAACGCGGTCTCCTTCGCGACCTCGCGGGCTATCTCCCCCAGTTCGCCGGGCGTCAGCCCGAGCCGCAGCGCCCGCTCCACGGCCCCGCCCGCCCGGCCGTCCTTCCGATAGGCCTCGACCCAGTCGGGCGCCGCCGCACTCCACGCGTCGATGTCCTGCCACGCCATGCGCAGGAACCTGTACCGGGCCAGCTGAGGGATGTTCTCCTCGGCCTCCGACTCGGCCCAGCCCGAGGCGTCCTCCGCCCCCAGCGCCTCGAACAGCCCGGTCAGCTCGTCGATGTCCGTCATGGACAGGGAAGGTACGCCACCGGGCCGGATCCGGCGGGACCGCTCCGGCGCGGAGCGCCCCGGGGCGCCGGTACGGGGCTGCGGGCCGCGGGGCTGCGGTACCCGGGGGCCGTCCCTGCAGACCGTGCATGCGGTTGCCGGGACCGTTCAGACCAGCCCCGCGGCGACGAGGGCCCCACCGACGAGGGCGACGCATACCAGCGCTGTCGCGACCCGCAGGCGTCTGCCCCTCCGAGGACGACGCCCCGGCCGGGCCGCCGACGACCGGGGCGCTGCCGGCCGCCCCGCCCTGACGTCGGCCGTTTCGGCCAGCAGGCCGCGACAGCACGCGGCGAGACGGGTGATGTCGCCGTCGAGGGGAACGGTGGTCTCGGCGCGGGCCGGGGCGGTGGTGCCGCCGTCCAGGATCCGGCCGGCCCGGACGCGCACCCGCCCGGCCCCGTGGGCCGTGAGGCTGATCCATCTGCCGGCGTCCTCACCGCGGATCACCACGGTGCCGCCGCGTTCGCGGTAGACGGTGTGCTGCCGCCACAGCAGCTTCGCGAGCGGTCCCGGGAGATCCCGTACCGTCGCCGCCGGCCGTCGGTCGTCGCTCGCTGACATCGGGCCGCCTATCGGTTCGCTGCGCGGGGACGTGTGCGGGTGCGCCACGCGTGCCGTGTCCGGGCACCCTCGGGCACGTGCGCGCTTCTGTGGCTCGACCGGGGTCTGTGCCCCGGTATGTACGTGAACAACTCGCCCGTCCTTTCATGCCACGCCGACCGACGTGATCACGCAGGACTGTAGGCCCGCCACAACACCCCATGGGCGAACGCAAACTGACTGCCCATGAGTTTCTCGTCACATCCCAGCCGCGTCAGCGGAAGTTCGAAGGCCAGGGTCGCCACGCCGAGGTCCTCGACGCTCCCCTGGAGATCCGAAGACCGGCTTGGCCCGATGCCGGGGACGGCGGTGGAGCCGATGTGCTCGACACGCAGGGCCAGCGGGCCATTCAAAGGATCCTGAAGAACTGAGGGAAATAACCCCGCCCAACCCGACCCGGCCCCGTCCTGACCTGCGTCACTCGCGCGGGTGACATAGGGCAACTGGGCTGGATTCCCGACGGGACGTTCGGAAACCATTACCGACCCGATCGTGGAACTCACCGCACAGGGACTGGGCAACCGCCCGGCCGCACAACAGTGGAGGAACCTGGTGGCCGTGGACACCTCTTTCTACAAGTCCTTCATGTCCGAAGAAATCCGCGACGAAGGCCGAGCCGAGGGACGCGCCGAGGGACGCGCCGAGGGCCTGCTTCTCCTCCTGGACGCACGCGGAATCGCCGTCACCGGCGCAACCCGCGAGCAGATCCGCACGTGCAAGGACCCCCAGCTCCTGCACCACTGGCTCCACCGCGCCGCCACCGCCGCCTCCGCCGACGAAGTCTTCGCCGGCGAAGGCCTCGCGCAGGAGTAGTCCGTCAGGCGGAGTGGCCGGCTGGGTTAGCAGGCTCCCGGAGGAAGCGTGCGCGCACCATTCCCGTCATGGAGACGCCCATGCCGGCCATGCCCACCGCCACCAGGAGGGCGGCCGACGACGGCCGCACCATGAGCTGCAGCGCGACGGGGGCCAGCGCGCCCGCGGACGCCGCTCCGGCGAGTCCGACCGTCCAGCGCAGGGCCGGGGGGACGGCGGAGGCGAGCACGGTGAGTCCTCCCGCTGTCGCCGTGATCACGATCGCTGTCACCAGCAGAAGCCCCCACGACACGCCGGGCATCTCGGTCCCGAAGTCTTCCGGACGCCGCGCACCGGGAGAGGTGACCCAGGCGAACAAGGCGGCGGCCAGGGCTACTTCGGCCACCGTGCAGAAAGCGAGGTAATACCTCTTCGTGTGGCGTGCGGCGGTGTCTTTCCCCATGACTCGTCCTTAGTTCGGGTTCGCGACGAGGGAGCCTACATTCCAGGCGGGCGCCCAGTGGCGGACCGCCGGAACCATGCCGACGGGACGGGAGCTCACACGTACGTGACGGACAGGAGGAGCCGGTGACAGGGACGACCGTGGCCGAGGTGATGGCCGAGCTGGCGGCGCTGGAGGACCCCAAGGCACGCGCGGTGAACGAGAGGCACGGTGACGATCACGGGGTGAACCTCGGCAAGCTGCGCGCCCTCGCGAAGCGGCTGAAGACGCAGCAGGAACTCGCGTACCGGCTCTGGGAGACGAACGACACCGCGGCGAGGCTGCTGGCGATCCTGATCTGCCGCCCGAAGGCGTTCGGGCGGGACGAGCTGGACGCCATGCTGCGCCAGGCACGCGCGCCCAAGGTGCACGACTGGCTCGTGAGCTACGTGGTGAAGAAGAGCCCGCACGCCGAAGACCTGCGCCTGGCCTGGTCCGCCGATCCGGACCCGGTGGTGGCGAGCGCCGGCTGGGCGCTGACCACCGAGCGGGTGGCGAAGAAACCCGAGGGCCTCGACCTCGCGGGCCTGCTCGACGTCATCGAGGCGGAGATGAAGGACGCTCCGGATCGCCTGCAGTGGGCGATGAACCACTGCCTGGCCCAGATCGGGATCACCCATCCCGCGCACCGCGCCCGCGCGATCGCCATCGGTGAGCGCCTGGAGGTCCTGAAGGACTACCCGACGGCGCCGGGCTGCACGTCGCCCTTCGCGCCCGTGTGGATCAGCGAGATCGTGCGCCGGCAGGAGGGCTGAGCAGGGGCCGCGGGGCGCGGGCCGCAGCACAGCGCCCCGCGCCCGGGGCGGTCCGGGCGCGGGGCGCGGGTGCTGCCGGCCGTTACGGCAGGTTGCGGGCCATGACGATCCGCTGGACCTGGTTCGTGCCCTCGTAGATCTGGGTGATCTTCGCGTCCCGCATCATGCGCTCGACGGGGTAGTCGCGGGTGTAGCCGTAGCCGCCGAGGAGCTGGACCGCGTCCGTGGTGATCTCCATGGCCACGTCGGAGGCGAAGCACTTCGCCGCGGCGCCGAAGAACGTGAGGTCGCCGTCGAGGCGCTCGGACTTGGCGGCGGCCGAGTAGGTGAGCTGGCGGGCCGCCTCCAGCTTCATGGCCATGTCGGCGAGCATGAACTGGACGCCCTGGAAGTCGCCGATCGGCTTGCCGAACTGCTTGCGCTCCTGGACGTAGCCCTTGGCGTAGTCCAGCGCGCCCTGGGCGACGCCGAGCGCCTGGGCCGCGATCGTGATGCGGGTGTGGTCCAGGGTCTTCATCGCGGTGGCGAAGCCCGTGCCCTCCTCGCCGATCATGCGGTCGGCGGGGATGCGGACGTTGTCGAAGTAGACCTCGCGGGTCGGGGACCCCTTGATGCCGAGCTTCTTCTCCGGGGCGCCGAAGGAGACGCCCTCGTCCGACTTCTCGACGACGAAGGCCGAGATGCCCTTGGAGCGCTTGGTCGGGTCCGTGACGGCCATGACCGTGTAGTACTCGGAGACGCCCGCGTTGGTGATCCAGCGCTTCACGCCGTTGAGCACCCAGAAGTCGCCGTCGCGCACGGCCCGCGTCTTCATGCCGGCCGCGTCCGAGCCCGCGTCCGGCTCGGAGAGGGCGTACGAGAACATCGCGTCGCCCTTGGCGAGCGGGCCCAGGTACTTCTTCTTCAGGTCCTCGGATCCGGAGAGGATCACCGGGAGCGAGCCGAGCTTGTTCACGGCGGGGATGAGGGAGGAGGAGACGCAGGCGCGGGCCACCTCCTCGATCACGATGACCGTGGCGAGCGCGTCGGCGCCGGCGCCGCCGTACCCCTCCGGTACGTGGACCGCGTGCAGGTCGGCGGCGGTGAGGGCGTCCAGCGCCTCCTGCGGGAAGCGGGCCTCCTCGTCGACCGCCGCCGCGAACGGGGCGATCTTCGCCTCGGCGAGCGCGCGCACCGTCTCACGGAGCATCTCGTGCTCCTCGGCCGGACGGTACAGGTCGAAATCGGTCGAACCCGCCAAGACGCTCACTCCCCAAGATGCTAACTACCGTTAAGTAACCCAATTTTAGGCGTCTTCCCCGGCGCAGGCATACGTGTGGGGGCCGTGAGCTTCACGACAGCCGGAATGGGACGTTTCAAGCGCAGGACTATGCTCGTTCACCGCACGTCTGTCCGCACCTCACAGGAGCACTACATGGCCCTCAGGATCACTGTGATCGGCACCGGCTATCTCGGCGCCACCCACGCCGCGGCCATGGCGGAACTGGGCTTCGAGGTCCTGGGGCTCGACATCGTGCCCGAGAAGATCGAGATGCTGTCCGCCGGCCGGGTCCCGATGTACGAGCCGGGGCTCGAGGAGATCCTGAAGAAGCACGTCGCGGGCATCGAGGGGTCCACCGGCCGGCTGCGCTTCACCACCTCGTGGGAAGAGGTGGCGGAATTCGGCGACGTGCACTTCATCTGCACGAACACACCGCAGAAGCACGGCGAGTACGCCTGTGACATGAGCTACGTCGACAGCGCCTTCGACTCGCTGGCCCCGCTGCTGACCCGGCCCGCCCTGGTCGTGGGCAAGTCCACCGTGCCGGTCGGCTCGGCGGCCCGGCTCGCGGCCCGGCTCGTGGAGCTCGCACCCGTCGGCGAGGCGGCCGAGCTGGCCTGGAACCCGGAGTTCCTGCGCGAGGGCTTCGCCGTCGCCGACACGCTGCACCCCGACCGGATCGTCGTCGGCGTCGAGAGCGAGCGCGCCGAGAAGCTGCTGCGCGAGGTGTACGCCGGGCCGGTCGCGGAGGGGTCCCCGTTCGTGGTGACGGACTTCCCGACCGCCGAGCTGGTGAAGACCTCCGCCAACTCCTTCCTCGCCACCAAGATCTCGTTCATCAACGCCATGGCGGAGGTCTGCGAGGCCGCCGACGGCGACGTGGTGAAGCTGGCCGAGGCGATCGGCCACGACGAGCGCATCGGGAAGAAGTTCCTGCGGGCGGGCATCGGCTTCGGCGGCGGCTGCCTCCCCAAGGACATCCGCGCCTTCATGGCACGCGCCGGTGAGCTGGGCGCCGACCAGGCGCTGACCTTCCTCCGCGAGGTCGACTCCATCAACATGCGCCGTCGCGGCCACATGGTGGAGCTGGCCCGGGAGGCCGTGGGCGGCGACTCGTTCCTCGGCAAGCGGGTCGCCGTGCTGGGCGCGACGTTCAAGCCGGACTCGGACGACGTACGCGACTCGCCGGCGCTGAACGTCGCCGGGCAGATCCACCTCCAGGGCGGCCAGGTCACGGTCTTCGACCCGAAGGGCATGGACAACGCCCGGCGTCTGTTCCCCACGCTCGGCTACGCCGAGACCGCCCTGGACGCCGTGCGCGGCGCGGACGTGGTGCTGCACCTGACGGAGTGGCGCGAGTTCCGCGAGCTGGACCCGGCGGCGCTGGGCGAGGTCGCCGGCCGCCGCATCGTCCTGGACGGGCGCAACGCCCTGGACCCGGTGGTGTGGCGCGAGGCCGGGTGGACGTACCGGGCGATGGGACGGCCGAAGGCCTGAGGCCCGCCGCTCCTCAGCCGCGCTTCGCGCGGTAGGTGCGCATCTTCGCGCGGGCGCCGCACACCGACATCGAGCACCAGCGGCGGCGCCCCGCCGGGCTGCGGTCGTAGTACGCCCAGCGGCAGTCCGCAGCCTCGCACGCCTTGAGCCGGGCCCAGGTGCCTTCGGCCGACGCGGCGGCGACGGCCGCCGCGATCCGGGCCGTCAGCCCGGGCGGCTGTTCCACCGGGCACAGGGAAGCGGCGCCCGCGCCGTCCACGGTGACGCGCAGGGGCGCCTCGGCGAGCAGCCGGTCGAGCACGGACGCCGCCTCCCCCTCGGCCGGGCGGTGGCCCGCGTGGGCGAGGCAGGCGGTGCGCAGGGCCTCGCGCAGGACGCGGGCCGCCGGGACGTCCGGCTCGGCGAGGGCGAAAACGGCGCGTCCGTCCGCCGTGTCGAGGAAGTCCGCACCGGTCTCGACGTTCAGGGTGTTGACCAGGGCTTCGACCAACGCGAGCCCGCCGGGCGCGGATTCCCTCTCATTCATGGTTGCGACGTTACCTCCGGTGCGGCAGCATGCAGTAACGGTTACCGGTTAGGGAGCTTTAACGGTAACCGCATGTCCGCCCCTGCCCGAGGAGGAAGCAACATGGCTGTAGCCGCACTGGGTTCCGTCGTCCTGGACTGCCCGGATCCGCTCGCCCTGGCCGGTTTCTACGCCGCGGTCCTCGGCGGAAAGGTCGAGGAGCAGGAGGGCTGGGTGAACCTGGCGGGGGGCGACGGCACGCCGCTCGCCTTCCAGGCCGCACCGGGCTTCGTACCGCCGCGGTGGCCGCGTCCGGACGGCTCGCAGCAGTTCCACCTGGATCTGACCGTGGAGGATCTGGACGCGGCGGAGCGCGAGGTGCTGGCGCTGGGTGCGACGGTGCTCGACGCGGAGGACCGGGAGCGGACCTTCCGGGTCTACGCGGATCCGGCGGGGCACCCGTTCTGTCTCTGCGCCGGTTAGCCGGACGGCGGCCGGGCGCCCCGGTCCGCTCAGGCGGCCGGGCCGTCCAGCTGCTCGATCGTGGCGTGGGAGGGGCCCCGGCGGGTGCGCAGGTCCCGGGCCACGTCCTCGGCGGCGCGCAGCACCCGTACCGCGTTCCGCCAGGTGAGCTTGGCCAGGTCGGTGGTGGACCAGCCGCGGCCGAGCAGCTCCGCGATCAGGTTCG
Source organism: Streptomyces sp. NPDC005803 (assembly GCF_040630435.1). Classification (NCBI taxonomy): domain Bacteria; kingdom Bacillati; phylum Actinomycetota; class Actinomycetes; order Kitasatosporales; family Streptomycetaceae; genus Streptomyces; species Streptomyces sp. NPDC005803. The sequence goes on from NZ_JBEXXO010000038.1 coordinate 43,123, forward strand.
GGTAGCCGGCGACGTCCTCCAGGCCCTGCGGGAGGAACGCGGTGCCGTCGTAGTCGCCGCCGATGCCGATGTGGTCGATCCCGGCGGCCTCGCGCATGTGGTCGAGGTGGTCGGCGATCGTGGCCACGGTCGCCATCGGGCGCGGGTTCGCCGCCTCGAACGCGGCGTGGACCTTCATCCCGCGCTCGGTGGTGTCCAGGTGGTGCAGCCCCTGGGCGCGCATGTTCTCGTCCGCGGCCTTCGTCCAGGCGACCGCCTCGGGCAGGACGAACTTCGGTACGAAGGTCGCCATGGCGATGCCGCCGTTGGCCGGGAGCTGCGCGAGGACGTCGTCGGGGATGTTGCGCGGGTGGTCGCAGATCGCCCGCGCCGAGGAGTGCGAGAACATCACCGGCGCGGTCGAGGTGGCGAGCGCGTCGCGCATCGTCGTCGCCGCGACGTGCGAGAGGTCCACCAGCATGCCGGTGCGGTTCATCTCCCGTACGACCTCGTGGCCGAACGGGGAGAGGCCGCCGACGCCCGGGGCGTCCGTCGCCGAGTCCGCCCAGGCGATGTTGTCGTTGTGGGTCAGCGTCATGTAACGGACGCCGAGGGCGTGCAGGGCGCGCAGGGTGCCCAGCGAGTTGTGGATGGAGTGGCCGCCCTCGGCCCCCATCAGGGAGGCGATCCGGCCCTCGGAGCGGGCCGCCTCCATGTCGTCGGCGGTCAGCGCGCGGCGCAGGTCGGCGGGGTGGCGCTCCAGCAGTTCGGCGACCGCGTCGATCTGTTCCAGCGTGGCGCTGACGGCGTCGTCGCCCGCCATGTCGGACCGTACGTACACGGACCAGAACTGGGCTCCGACGCCCCCGGCGCGCAGCCGGGGGATGTCGGTGTGCAGGTGGGCCGACTGGTCCGTGGCGATGTCGCGTGCGTCCAGGTCGTAGCCGACCTGTTCGCGCAGCGCCCACGGCAGGTCGTTGTGACCGTCGACGACGGGGTACTCGGCGAGGAGTTCCCGGGCCTGGTCCAGCCGGTCGTTCACGGTGCCTACTTTCCGAAGCCGAACGAGTCGGGGTTCCCGACCTTGCTGCGCAGGCGCTTGCCCTTCTCGGTGGCCTGGTCGTTCAGGTCCGAGAGGAACTCCGTCATGCGGGTCCGCAGCTCGCCGTCGTGGGCGGCGAGGATGCGGACGGCCAGCAGGCCGGCGTTGCGCGCGCCCGCGATGGAGACGGTGGCGACGGGGATGCCGGCCGGCATCTGCACGATGGACATGAGGCTGTCCATGCCGTCCAGGTACTTCAGCGGGACCGGCACGCCGATGACGGGCAGCGGGGTGACCGAGGCGAGCATGCCGGGCAGGTGGGCGGCGCCGCCCGCGCCGGCGATGATCGCCTGGAGGCCGCGGTCCGCGGCGTTCTCGCCGTAGGCGATCATTTCGCGCGGCATGCGGTGGGCGGAGACGACGTCGACCTCGTAGGGGATCTCGAACTCGTCGAGTGCCTTGGCCGCCGCTTCCATGACGGGCCAGTCGGAGTCCGAGCCCATGACGATGCCGACGACCGGCGCGGTGGAGGCGGGGGAAGTCATTCGGTGATCGTTCCTCGCAGGTAGTCGGCCGCGTGCCGGGCGCGCTCCCGCACGTCCGCCAGGTCGTCGCCGTAGGTGTTGACGTGTCCGACCTTGCGGCCGGGCTTCACGTCCTTGCCGTACATGTGGATCTTGAGCTGCGGGTCGCGGGCCATGCAGTGCAGGTAGGCCTGGTACATGTCCGGGAAGTCGCCGCCCAGCACGTTGGACATGACCGTCCAGGTGGCGCGCGGGCGCGGGTCGCCGAGCGGGAGGTCCAGGACGGCCCGGACGTGGTTGGCGAACTGCGAGGTGATCGCGCCGTCCTGGGTCCAGTGCCCGGAGTTGTGCGGGCGCATCGCCAGTTCGTTGACGAGGATGTGCCCGTCGCGGGTCTCGAAGAGTTCGACGGCGAGGTGGCCGACGACGCCCAGCTCGGCGGCGATGCGCAGGGCGAGCTGCTGGGCCTGACCGGCGAGCTGCTCGCTCAGCTCGGGGGCCGGGGCGATCACCGTGTCGCAGACGCCGTCGACCTGGATCGACTCGACGACCGGGTAGGCGACGGCCTGGCCGTGGGGTGAGCGGACGATGTTGGCCGCGAGCTCCCGTACGAAGTCGACCTTCTCCTCGGCGAGGACCGGGACTCCGGCCCGGAAGGGGTCGGCCGCGTCCGCCTCGGAGCGGACGACCCAGACGCCCTTGCCGTCGTAGCCGCCGCGCACGGTCTTGAGGATGACCGGGAAGCCGCCCACCTCCTCGGCGAAGGCCGCGGCGTCGGCCGGGTCCTCGACGATGCGGTGGCGGGGGCAGGGCGCGCCGATCTCGGTGAGCTTCGCGCGCATCACCCCCTTGTCCTGGGCGTGCACCAGCGCGTCGGGGCCGGGGCGCACGGGGATGCCGTCCGCCTCCAGGGCCCGCAGGTGCTCGGTGGGCACGTGTTCGTGATCGAAGGTGATCACGTCACAGCCGCGCGCGAAGGCACGCAGCGTGTCCAGGTCGCGATAGTCGCCAACGACGACTTCGCCCACCACCTGGGCCGCCGAGTCCTGAGCGGTGTCGCTGAGGAGCTTGAACTTGATGCCGAGGGGGATGCCCGCCTCGTGGGTCATACGGGCGAGCTGACCGCCACCGACCATGCCGACTACCGGGAACGTCACTCCTCCAGGGTATCCGCACCGTCCGGGGCCTCCCGACGACGCCCTGCCCGGGGGGCTCCGGGTGTCACGGCACCGCCACAGCCGTACCCGCACGCACGGGCATCCGGCGAGCCGCCTGGTTAGCATGGCTGGGTTGACGGAACCTGAAGCCGAACCGACAGACGGGCTGAGCGATCACCATGAGCGAACGGGGCGCACTGCGGACCCGGCTGGATCTGCTGGCCCGGGAGGTCGCCAAGTTCGGCGTGGTCGGCGCGGTCGGCCTGGTCGTCAATATCGCCGTATCCAACCTGCTGTGGCGCTACACGGACATCCCGACGGTGCGGGCCGGCCTGCTGGCGACGTTCGTCGCGATCCTCTTCAACTACGTGGGATTCCGCTACTGGACGTACCGGGACCGCGACAAGAGCGGCCGGACCCGGGAGCTGACGCTGTTCCTGCTGTTCAGCGCGGTGGGCGCGGTCATCGAGACCGGTGTCCTGTACGTGGCGACGTACGGCTTCGGCTGGAACAGCCCGGTCCAGAGCAATGTCTTCAAGATCCTCGGCATCGGCATCGCGACGATGTTCCGCTTCTGGTCCTACCGGACGTGGGTCTTCCGGGCGCTGCCTGACAAAGAGGCGCTGTCCGAGGAAGACGTCGTCGTGAGCGCGCAGGACATCGCGCAGGCGGGTGCCGTGTCCGTACCCGCTCCGGCGCCCGCGGTGCGGGTCCAGGCGGATCCGGCCCGGCGCTAGCCGGTCACCTCACCGGGCGTTCCGGTTCGTCTCCCTCTTCCCGGTTCAGCGCCACCTGGCTGAGGAACAGCGCGAAGACGGGCGGCTGCTGCTGGAGCAGTTCGAGGCGGCCCCCGTCGGCTTCCGCGAGGTCGCGGGCCACGGCGAGGCCGATGCCGGTGGAGTTGCGGCCGCTGATGGTCCGCTCGAAGATCCGCGCCCCGAGGTCGGCGGGGACCCCCGGGCCCTCGTCCGTGACCTCGATGACGGCTTGGTTCCCCGTGACCCGGGTGCGCAGCGCGACCGTGCCGCCGCCGTGCATGAGTGAGTTCTCGATCAGCGCGGCGAGCACCTGGGCGACCGCGCCCGGGGTGCCGACGGCCCGCAGTCCCTTCTTGCCGGAGCGGACCACGGCCCGGCCCTCGCCCCGGTAGGCCGGGCGCCATTCCTCGATCTGCTGCTTGACGATCTCGTCGAGGTCGAAGACGACGGCGGAGCCGGTCCGCGGGTCCCGGGCGTTGGTCAGCAGCCGCTGGACGACGTCCGTGAGGCGCTCGACCTGGGTGAGGGCGATGTTCGCCTCCTCCTTCACCGTCTCGGGGTCGTCGGTGACGGAGATCTCCTCGATCCGCATGGAGAGCGCGGTGAGCGGTGTGCGCAGCTGGTGGGAGGCGTCGGCGGCGAGCCGGCGCTCCGCGGTGAGCATCCGGGCGATGCGTTCGGCGGAGGCGTCCAGGACGTCGGCGACCCGGTCCAGCTCCGGCACCCCGTACCGCTTGTGGCGCGGGCGCGGGTCGCCCGACCCCAGGCGCTCCGCGGTCTCGGCGAGGTCGGTGAGGGGTGAGGCGAGCTTGTTGGCCTGGCGTACGGCGAGGAGCACGGCGGAGACGATGGCCAGCAGCGCCACCGCGCCGATGATCATCAGGGTGCGGCCCACCTCGCGGGTGACGGAGGAGCGGGACTCCTCGACGGTGACCCGCTCGCCGTGCTCGCCCTCCTCCGTGGCACTGATCACGCTGCCGCTGGGGCGGTCGCCGACCTCGATGGGGGCGCGGCCGGGCATCTTGACCAGGGCGTAGCGGGAGTCGTCGATCTGTTCGGCGAGCACGCCGGGGTTGATCCGCTCGGCGCCCAGCAGCCTGCTCTCGATGACGCTGATCAGTCGCAGCGCCTCGGAGTCGACGCTCTCCTGGGCGCTGCTGCTGATGGTGCGGGTCTCGACGATGACGAGGGAGACGCCGAAGACGGCGATCACCACGAGCACCACGGCGAGGGTGGAGTTGATCAGGCGTCGGCGCATGACTGGATCTGTACGTCAGCTCTTCTCGAAGCGGAAGCCGACGCCCCGGACGGTGGCGATGTAGCGGGGGTTGGCGGCGTCGTCGCCGAGCTTCTTGCGGAGCCAGGAGATGTGCATGTCGAGGGTCTTGGTCGACGACCACCACGTGGTGTCCCAGACCTCGCGCATCAGCTGGTCACGTGTGACGACCCGGCCCGCGTCCCTGACCAGGACCCTGAGCAGGTCGAATTCCTTGGCCGTGAGCTGGAGTTCCTCGTCTCCCATCCACGCCCGGTGCGACTCGACGTCGATCCTGACGCCGTGGGTGGCGGGCTGCGGGGCGGGCTCGGTGGCGCCGCGGCGCAGCAGGGCCCGGACCCGGGCCAGGAGCTCGGCGAGCCGGAAGGGCTTGGTGACGTAGTCGTCGGCGCCGGCGTCGAGGCCGACGACCGTGTCCACCTCGTCGGCGCGGGCGGTGAGCACCAGCACGGGCACGGTGTGGCCCTCGGCGCGCAGCCGGCGGGCGACCTCGAGACCGTCCATCCCGGGCAGGCCCAGGTCGAGCACGACCAGGTCGATGCCGCCCTGGAGGCCGGCGTCGAGAGCGGTCGGGCCGTCTTCGCGGACCTCGACCTCGTAACCCTCCCGACGCAGGGCGCGGGCCAGCGGCTCCGAGATGGATGCGTCGTCCTCGGCGAGCAGTACACGGGTCATGCAGTGATGGTAGTCCGCGCGGGCGACGCAGGGTGAGGTGATCCGGAAGCCCTGCGGGTTCGCGATCCGTTTATGTCCAGACCTTCGAATGTGGGAGTGTGGTTGCAGCTGAGCCTGTGATCCATCTCTCAAGTACTTCCATATCCTCCTCTGTCGTGTCGTATGGTGTTTCAACGCCTGTTGCACTACTCAAGGACCTTTGGGCAGCTATGAGCGCCGAGGTCCTTTCTCATGTGCAGGGCTGGTACCCGCCAGTCCGGATATGTCAGTGAATGACCTGTGGGCCGGGCCCGGGACGCCGATGAAGGCGCTCCGGGTGTGGATCCCGACGCGGTGGGCGTACCCGCGTCGGTGCCGGCCTCCCCCCACCGGGCGCGTACCGCTCACGAGCGACGCGTCCCGAGCAAGCAAGGATCGATCATGGCGTCCAGCCTGACGAAGGACCCGGCGAGCACCGCGGGTGGCGAGAAGACCTTCTTCGGCCACCCCCGCGGCCTGGCCACGCTCTTCATGACCGAGATGTGGGAGCGCTACAGCTTCTACGGCATGAAGGCACTGCTCCCGCTGTACCTGATCGCGCCCGGCGGCATGCACATGAGCGCCACCACGGCGACGGCGATCTACTCCGTCTACATGGCGATGGTCTACCTGCTCGCCATGCCCGGTGGCTGGATGGCCGACCGCTTCTGGGGGCCGCGCAAGACGGTCGCCATCGGCGGCGCCGTCGTCATCCTCGGCCACATCACGCTTGCCGTGCCCAACTCGGCGACCTTCTTCGCGGGTCTCGTACTCGTCGCGCTCGGCTCCGGCCTGCTGAAGGCGAACATCTCCACGATGGTCGGCCACCTCTACAAGGGCCCGGAGGATCCGCGCCGCGACGGTGGCTTCACGCTCTTCTACATCGGCATCAACCTCGGCGCCTTCCTCGCCCCGCTGACCATCGGCACCGTCGGCGAGAACGTCAACTGGCACTTCGGCTTCGCGCTCGCCGCGATCGGCATGGCCCTGGGCCTCGCCCAGTTCATGCTCGGCTCGCGCCACCTGAGCCAGGAGAGCGACATCGTCTCCACCCCGGCGACGGAGCAGGAGAAGCGCTCGGTCCTGCGCAAGGGCCTGGTCTGGCTGATCATCGCGGCCGTGTTCTACAGCCTGCTCGCGATCACCGGGAACTTCGCCGACTGGGCGCTGCTGCCGATCACCATCGCCGGACTGGTCATCCCGGTCGCCGTCCTGGTCCGCATGAAGCGCGACAAGGAGCTGACGCACACCGAGCAGTCCAAGCTCTCGGGCTACATCTGGTTCTTCGTGGTCGCCGCCGTCTTCTGGATGATCTACGACCAGAACGGCTCGACCCTGTCGATCTTCGGTGAGAACTCGACGACGAACAGCCTGCTCGGGTTCGACTTCCCGACGTCCTGGTACCAGTCGCTGAACCCGGTCTTCATCATGGCGATCGCGCCCGTGGTCGCCTCGGGCTGGCTGTGGCTGAACAAGCGCGGCAAGGAGCCGAGCACCGCCGTCAAGTTCGCCTCCAGCCTCGTGCTGATCGGCATCTCGTTCGTCGTCTTCCTGATCCCGCTGATCGACACCGCCGCCAACGGCGGCAGGGTCAGCCCGATGTGGCTGGTGGCGATCTACTTCATCCAGACCGTCGCCGAACTCTGCCTCTCCCCGGTCGGGCTGTCGGTCACCACGAAGATGGCCCCGGCGAAGTACAGCTCCCAGATGATGGGTGTCTGGTTCCTGGCGGTCACCGCGGGCGACTCCGTGACGGGTCTCCTCACGTCCCCGCAGCTCGGGGTCGACCTGAACACCACGGGGGCCGTCGCCTTCGAGGCGGTCCTCGCGGTCATAGCCGGTGTCGGCATCTGGATGTACCGCAAGAAGGTCACGCAGCACATGGGCGACGTGAACTGATCCCGCGCCCTACGAGGAAGGGGCCGCCGCACCGTGGGAACGGTGCGGCGGCCCCTTTCGTGTGCCGTACGGGCATCGGCCCACCGGCCCCCGGGCCACCGGCGCGGCAGCCTCTTCCGTAAGCCGCACGGGCTTCGGCCCACCGGCGCGGCAGCCCCTTCCGTAAGCCGTACGGAGCTCAGCTCACCGGCCCGAGCGCAGCCGGCGCCACGGGGTGAACGTGAACACGGCTCCGCCCAGCAGGATCGCCGTGCCGGCGACCAGGCCGAGGGCCCGCAGGGCGCCGTCGTCCTCGGCCCCGGTGGCCGCGAGCCCGCCGCCGGACGCCGTGCCGCCGGCCGTCGCTCCCGCGGAGGCCGTGCCGTCGCCGCCGGACGCCCCGCCCTCCTGAGCGGTGGTGTCGAGTTCGAGCGACGCCTTCGTGGCCCCCTTCACTGCGCACGGGATGTTGATCTTCGCCCCGCCCAGGGTGACGTCGATCGTCAGGGTGCCGGGGGTGAGGGTGGACTTGCCGGAGGCGCCCGGCTTGTAGGTGCCGGTCATGTCGGGCAGGTCGACCGGCTTGCCCGTCTTCAGGGGCTCGGGGTTCCCCGGCCCGGTGACGCTGACGGAGCCCTTGTCGGCGCCGCCGACGACGACCTGCATGGACGGCTTGAGCGCCCCCGCGGGCAGGTCGGCCGGGCTGTTCATCACGCCCTTGGCGGTCTTGACCGTCAGCGCGTAACCACCGCCGTTCTTCTTGGCGTTGATCGTCACCTTGGAGGCGATGGAGGAGGGGCCGGGCGACTTGCAGGCGAAGTTCACCGCGACTTCCTTGCCCGGGAAGTCCGTGGCACCGCCGGAGCCCCCGGTGGTACCGCCGGCGCTCGTGCCACCGGCGCTCGTGCCACCGCCGGAGGTCGTACCGCCGGCCGTCGTGCCGCCGGCCGTCGTGCCGCCGCTGGTGGTGCCGCCCGCGGTCGTCCCGCCGGCTGTCGTGCCGCCCGCCGTCGTGCCGCCGGCGGTTCCTCCGCCGCCGTCCGTGACCTTGATCGTCGCGCCCGGCCGGACCGTCTCCTTCGGGGTGCACTTGGTGTCCGTGGAGATCGGCTTGGAGACGTTGAGGTTGTACGAGTCCGGCGTCAGCGTCAGATCACCCGCCTTCTCCAGCTTCAGCGAGCCCTTCATGTCCGACACGACCATCGGGCTCTTCTTGGGGATCGCCGGGTTCTGCCGCGGCCCCTCCATCTTCAGGTCACCGCCGGCGGCTCCGCCCAGCTTGATGACGCCGGTCGGCTTGATGGTGTCCTTCTCGAGGTCGAGGACATCGGGGTTGTCGGACGCGCCCTGGATCGTCTTCCACACGACCTCGACGGTGTCCCCGACCTTCGCCTCGGCGGGCGCGGTCAGCTGGACCTTGGTGGTGCCCTGGACGGGCGGCAGTCCGGAGATGGCCGGGGGTATGCACTCCGTCTTGTACGAGATCTCGGCGGCCTGGGCCGGAGTCGCGGCCAGCAGCATGCCCGCCCCGCCGATCATCATCGCGACTCCCGCCGCGACCGTCCTGCGTTGCGTACTCACGAATGTCCCTTCGTCGTCGGTCTGTGCTCTGACGGTGCGGAATCAGGGGTGAACCACGGCAGCGCGGCCGTGGTGGTGCTCGCCGGCGGTGCGGGGCCGGCGGCTTGCGCCGGTGCGCGCCGCAGCTTCGGGAGCCGCACGGTCACGCCGGCGCGCGGGGAGGGGCGCTGCGTCCGCCGGCCCGCCGCGTGGCCGGGGCGCGGCCGTGCCTTGTCGACGACCGCCATGCCGATGCGGAACACGGCGGCGGGCACGACGAGGCAGAGCAGGATCCAGAAGAGCGTGACGCCCCAGGGACGGCCGACCCCCCACGGCTGCTCGGCCAGCACCTTCGTGCCGTACTTCAGTGAGATCTGGTAGTCGCCGTGGGCGCCCGCCGTCAGCTCGACGGGCAGTTCGACACGCGCCTTGCGGCCGGGCTCGACGGTCCCGCGCCACTGCCGTTCCTCCCACTGGGCGGCGAATACGCCGTGCGCGGTGCCGACCTGGAAGACCGGATCCTTGACCGGCGCGGAGCCCAGGTTGCCGACGGTGAACACGAGCCGGCGGGAGGGCGGGGCGCCGAACCAGGTCAGGAGCCCGCTGTCGCCTTCCAGCCGGGTGGCCGCGAGGACGGCGAGCCTCCCGTCGCCCGTCTGCTTCGGCAGTGCGGCCACCGGGTGGCCGGCGACCACGAACACGGCGTCGGCGACGGCCTGTTCTCCGGTGACCGTGGCGACGTGGACCACGCAGGGGCACGGCACGGGCGGCTCGGCGACCGGCAGCTTCTTGGCGAAGGCGCCCTTCTTGTCGGTGGTGACGGCGCGGCCGTCCGCGTTGGCACAGGAGTTGGTTCCGCCGATCACCCCGCGCGCGGGGGTGGACTGTCCGCAGATCAGCATCATGAGCAGGGTGTCGGGCCGCCAGCCCTTGCCCATGACGGTGATCTCGCCGCCCTTGCCCGCCTGCTTCTTCGAGAGCGTGACCACCGGTTCCGGGGCTGCCGCGCTGCGGCCCCCGGCCTCTGCCCCGGGCGCGGTCAGCAGCAGGGCGGGCAGGAGCGCGGTCAGCAGGACGGCGAGCAGCACGGCCGCCCGCCCGCGGCCGCCGCTCCGGAGTGCCGCCGGTCCGGTCCGTCCAGTCACGATTCCGCCCCCGTCTTCACCAAGTGCCTCTCATCGGTTCGCTGTTGAGGGTCCGGGGCCGGTGCGGCCCCCTCGTCGCGTGGGCCGGGCCGGGCGCGCCGCCGTCGCCGGAGTCCGTACACACCCGCGGCGACGGCGCCGAGGAGCAGCAGCGCGCCGCCGGTCACCGGCGCCCGGGGCACGAAGACCGCCGAGGCGGTCGCCTCCGCGTGCGCGCCGCCCGCCGCCGTGACACGCAGCCGTACGGTGACGGAGTCGAGGGCGGGTGCGTCGCGCCACGGCTCGGTGAGCCGCGTCCGCTGCCCGGGCGGCAGTTCCACCGGCAGGGTGCGGGCATCGCGCCGCAGCAGGGGCCCGAACACCCCGTCCGCGCTGACGGACAGGCGGGGCACGAGGGCCGCGTTGCCCCGGTTGACCAGCGTGTAGTGGAGGGCTCCGCCGGACACCGTCACGTCCTCCACGGTGAGGGCGGCCAGCGTCGGGCCGCCGACCCGCAGCTGGACCCGTACGCCCACCGAGCGGCCCCCGCTCTCGGCGACGATCGCGCCGGGGTGGTCACCGGGGAGCGCGTCCTGGGGCACGGTGAAGGAGACGGGCACGTCGGCCCTGGTCCGGCCGGGCACCGTCACCTCACTGCTCGCCGTCCGCACCCAGGCTCCGGTCCCGGTCGAGCCGTGCGCGCCGCGTACCGCGAAGCCGCCGTCGCCGGCTCGGTACGCGTCGGCACCGCGCAGCCGTACGGTGACCGGCTCCGGCCCCGGGTTGGTGACCGAGAGCCGGTCCTGAAGGACGCTGCCGGGCAGGCCCTCCAGGTAGAAGGACGGTCTTCCCTCACCCCGTGCGGGGCCGTTCGCCGCCGGCCGCACCGTCCAGGCGGGCCCGGTCGGGTGCTCGGTGGCACCGGCCGGCAACGCCAGGGCGAGAATGCACCACATGGCGGCGAGCAGCGGCAGGGCACGGGCCGGACGCCGTGCGGCGGACGGCGTTCGGGCGACGGGCGCCGGCGCGGGGCGGGTGGCGTGACCGGTCAACGGCGGCATGGGCGGCTCCCTGGTGCGTGACGGCGGCGGCGTGTCGCGCGGCGGGTCAGCCCGTGGCCCGCTGCCCGCGCCTGGTCAGCCACAGCACACCGGCCGCGCCGGTCAGCAGGACCGTGCCGCCGAGGGTGCCGAGCGCCACCGCGGAGTCCATCGGGCCGGTCTTGGGCAGCGATGCGTCGCTGTCCGGCGTGCCCGCCCCACCGCCCGCCGCGGTGACGTCCAGGGACAGGGAGGGGCCCGGGTGGTTCGCCGGGGTGCAGGTCGTCGTCGTACCGAGCGCCTTGATCGTGAGGACCCCGGCGGTGAAGTCGACCTTGCCGCTCTTCTGCGGGGTGTACGTCCCCGACAGGTCGCTGATCTTGATGGGGCTGTTGGCGGGAATGGCCGCGGCGTTGGCCGGGCCGGAGACCTTGACCTGTCCCGGGTCGGCGCCGCCCACCTTGATCACCGCGCTGGGGTTCATCGCCCCCTTGCCCAGTTCCACCGGGCTGGAGGAGACGCCCTTCTGGAAGGACATGGTGAGCTTGTATCCGCTGCCGCTCCTGACGCTCTTGATGTCGATCGGCGAGACGGCGGCCTTGTCCCCGATCGGGGTCTTGCACTGGTAGTTGACGTCGACGACCGTCGCGTGGGCGGCGGGCGCGGCCAGCAGCACCGCCGCGCCCGCCAGCCCTGACGCCAGCGCGAGAGCTGTTCGCTTCTGGTACGACACCTCGAGTTCCCCTCATGCCGGGAGTCGCCGACGCACCGCTTCGCCGCGGCACCATTAACTGACGACACATCAGATTGGGCGCTCAAGGTACGCCCGGGGCCCTGCGGAGGGAAGACAAAGAGCGCGCCGATCCGGCGCGCTCTTCGAGGGGGTGCGGCCCATGGGTCACGGGCCGGGTCAGGGCGGGGGAAACCCGCGGCGGGCTAGGCCGGGGCGGCCAGCTCCGCCCAGACGGTCTTGCCGGGTTCGCCCGGCACCCGTACGACTCCCCAGTCCAGGCAGAGCCGCTGCACGATGAAAATACCGTGGCCGCCGGGCCGTCCCGCCCGGTGCGGTGTACGGGGCGCGGGCTGCCCCGCGCCGCCGTCGGCGACCTCCACCCGCAGCGCCTTCGCCGTGCAGGCGATGCGCAGCTCTTCGGGACCGCCCGCGTGCAGGCACGCGTTGGTGACCAGCTCGGAGACGACCAGCAGGACGTCCTCCGCGGCGGCCCGGCGGTCGGCGGTCGCCGCGGGGAGCCAGCCCCAGTCATGGAGCGCCTGACGGGCGAAATCGCGGGCGGTCGGCACGATGCCGCTGACGTGTCGCAGCGGCAGCGTGCGCCACCGCCGATCCGTGGGCTCCCCGTGTGCGGCGGAGGGAACGCCGGATTGCGCGTCAGCGCAATCCGCGTCAGCGCGTGCACCCACGCCCGCGCCCTCCGGCTCGCGGCCGAGGTCGCCCGGCGGATGCTGCCGGGTGGTGCTCATCAGCGCTTCACCTCACCGATTCACCATGTCGCCATCGAACAGATACAGAAACGCATACTGATACGGACACCGATCCAGGTATCCGTACGCGAGACGTGCAGGTCTTCCATGACTCGCCGGGGAGTCTCCTGCCCGGCCAAATCGTGACAACACCCACGCCGCCTACGCTGATCGCGTAACGCGGGCGACACAAGGGTCACCCGGGGCGCCGGAACGCCTCACGATCAGGCTTCCAGGGCCTCTTCGAGGGAGCCGTGGACGGTGAATACCGCCTCGGCCCCGGTGATCTCGAAGACCCGTGCCACCACCGGCAGCATGCCGGCCAAATGGACCCCTCCCCCGGCCGCCTCCGCCTTGAGGCGTGCACCGAGCAGCACATTGAGCCCGGTGGAATCACAGAATTCGAGTCGTGAGCAGTCGACCACCAGGCGCGCACGCCCTTGCTCGACCGCGCGCTCCAAGGGCTCACGCAGCAGATCCGCCGTGTGGTGGTCGAGCTCACCCACCGGCGTCACGATCTCGCTGGCCCCCTCGGTCCGGGTCTCGACCTGAAGCCGACCCCGGTTCGCACTGCCGACCGTCCCGCGGTCCATGCCCGTCCCTCTTCGCCTCGTCACAGTCTGTATCAGCGCGCCCGCACATGCGTTGCAGCCGCCACTGACGTTCCTCGAACAGTACGCGTTTCGTGCGCCACGCGGTAGCCGAAGACCTCAACAAACCGGACATATACGGGCAATTGAAGCTTGTAACGACCCACGAGGACCGGGTAAGGGTAGGGGGACACCCGAAAACACGACCGGCTTTGGAGGCGCCGCTTCACCGCAGGAACACGTATGGGCATCGGCAGCCATATGCCGAGAACGATGGAGGAGACCATGTCACCCCGGCTCGACGCATCGCGTACCCACAACGCGACGTCGGCATGTCCTCAGGGACTGACCGAATCAGACTCCCCTGCTGCGGCCGTCCTGGACGGCCCGCGCACCAGCATCACCAGCAGTGGCAGTGACACCCGCAGTACCGAAGACCACCGCGGCCTCGAAGAGGTGACCGGACTCGAAGGGCTTCCCGAGATCCCGCCCTACCGCGAGGTGGGGCCGCTGGATGCCAGGGCCCTGTCGAAGACGCTCTTCGCCCGGCTGGAGTCCCTTGACGAGGGCACCTCCGAGTACTCCTACGTACGCAACACCCTCGTCGAGCTGAACCTCGCCCTGGTCAAGTTCGCCGCCTCCCGGTTCCGCACGCGCAGCGAGCCGATGGAGGACATCATCCAGGTCGGCACCATCGGCCTGATCAAGGCGATCGACCGCTTCGAACTCAGCCGGGGCGTCGAGTTCCCGACGTTCGCGATGCCGACCATCATCGGCGAGATCAAGCGCTTCTTCCGCGACACCAGCTGGTCCGTGCGGGTACCGCGCCGCCTGCAGGAGCTGCGGCTCGACCTGGCCAAGGCGGGCGACGAGCTCGCCCAGCGGCTGGACCGCTCGCCCACCGTGGACGAGCTCGCCGACCGCCTCGGCATCACCCACGACGAGGTCGTCGAGGGCATGGCGGCGAGCAACGCGTACAGCGCGAGCTCGCTGGACGCCAAGCCCGAGGACGACGAGAACGAGGGCACGCTGGCCGACCGCATCGGTTACGAGGACCACGGGCTCGAGGGCATCGAGTACGTCGAGTCCCTGAAGCCGCTGATCGCCTCCCTGCCGGGCCGCGACCGGATGATCCTCTCGCTCCGGTTCGTCGCCAACTTGACGCAGTCGGAGATCGGCGAGGAGCTGGGCATCTCGCAGATGCACGTCTCGCGTCTGCTCTCCCGCACCCTGGTCAAGCTCCGCAAGGGACTGACCGTCGAGGAGTGAGCCGACACCCCGCGACGCGCTCGCGGGGCCTGCCGGACCAAGGACCTGCCCTGCCGAGGGGCAGGTCCTTCCGCGTTGCCGGCGCCGGGCGGTCGGTGCCGGCAACGGGCGGCCCGGCGGCTGTCAGCCGCCAGGGAGCCCCGACGCCGGTGACGAGCAGCCCGTCGACGGCGCCGGGCGGTCGGCGCCCCGGGGTGGGACCCCGTCGGGTCAGCGGGGCGCTGTCAGCCGCTACGGGGCGCCGCCACCCGCTCGCCGCGCCGCCACACCTCGTGGACCAGCGGTACGCCCGGCCGGTAGGCGAGGTGGACGTGGCTGGGGGCGTCGAGGACCACCAGGTCCGCGCGGGCCCCCGGCGTGATCCGGCCGATGTCGTCGCGGCGCAGTGCGGCGGCGCCGCCCGCGGTGGCGGACCAGAGCGCCTCGTCAGGCGTCATGCCCATGTCGCGGACGGCGAGGGCGATGCAGAACGGCACCGACGAGGTGAACGAGGAGCCCGGATTGCAGTCCGTGGAGAGCGCGACGGTGGCGCCCGCGTCGAGGAGGCGGCGGGCGTCGGGCCAGGCGGCCCGGGTGGAGAACTCGGCGCCGGGGAGCAGCGTGGCGACGGTCCGCGACTGGGCCAGGGCGTCGACGTCGGCGTCGGTGAGGTGAGTGCAGTGGTCGGCGGACGCGGCATCGAGCTCGACGGCGAGCTGGACGCCGGGGCCGTGCCCGAGCTGGTTGGCGTGGATCCGGGGGTGGAGGCCCCTGGCGCGGCCCGCGGTCAGGATCGCCCGGGCCTGGTCGCCGTCGAACGCGCCCCGCTCGCAGAAGACGTCGATCCAGCGCGCGTACGGGGCGCAGGCGTCGAGCATCGGGCCGGTGACCAGGTCGACGTATCCGGCCGGGTCGTCCGCGTAGTCCGGGGAGACGATGTGGGCGCCGAGGAAGGTGACCTCGTCGGTGTGGCGGGCCGCGACGCGCAGGGCGCGGGCCTCGTCCTCGACGGTGAGGCCGTAACCGGACTTGGTCTCGAACGTGGTGGTGCCCTGGCGGAGCGCCTCGGCGAGGTAGCGGGCGACGTTGGCGGAGAGCTCCTCGTCGGTGGCGGCGCGGGTGGCGGCGACGGTGGTCCTGATGCCGCCCGCGCTGTAGGCGCGGCCGGACATCCGGGCGTTGAACTCCTCGGTGCGGTCGCCCGCGAAGACGAGGTGGGAGTGGGAGTCGACGAAGCCGGGGATCACGGCCCGGCCGCCCGCGTCGACGGCGTTGTCAGTGGCGGGTGCTTTGCTTGATTCACCGGTCCAGACGACCTGGTCGCCCTCGATGACGACGGCCGCGTCCTGGATCAGTCCGAGGGGGGAACCGTCACCGAGGGAGGGGTCGTTGGTGACCAGTGCGGAGATGTGGGTGATGGCGGTCGTCGTCATCGGGGGACTGCTCTCCTTGCGTGGGGGCGGTGGAGCGTTCTCCGCCGGCGTGCTCCGTGCTGCCGGAGTGCTCGGTGCCGGAGTGCTCAGTGCTGCAGGGCCGCGACGGCTTTCGCGAGCGCTCCGGGGACGTCCTCGACCAGCGTGTGACGTCCGTCGCGGACGAGGTGCCGGCCCCCGACCACGGTGTGGCGGACATCGGCCGCGGAGGCGGCGAATACGGCTGCTTCGGCTGCCAGCCGGGGCACCGGCCCCGCTGTTCTGACGGAGTCGAGGGCGACGGTCACGAGGTCGGCCGGGGCGCCCGGTTCGAGGACGCCCGCGTCCGGCCGGCCGAGTGCGGCGTGTCCGTCGGCGGAGGCCGCGCGCAGCAGCGCGGCCGCCGTCCAGTGGCCGCGGGCCCGGGTGCGCAGGCGCTCGTTGAGCTCCATCGCGCGGGCCTCTTCGAAGAGGTCGATCACGGCGTGGCTGTCGCTGCCCAGGGAGAGCGGCGAGCCGGCGCGCTGGAGGGCGACCGCCGGGCCGATGCCGTCGGCCAGGTCGCGTTCGGTGGTGGGGCACATGCAGGTGCCGGTGGCCGAGGAGCCGATGAGCGCGATGTCCTCGCCGGTGAGGTGGGTGTTGTGGACGCCGGTGGTGCCCGGGCCGAGGACCCCGTGGTCGGCGAGGAGCCGGGTGGGGGTGCGGCCGTGGGTGGCGAGGCAGGCGTCGTTCTCCGCGGTCTGCTCGGAGAGGTGGACGTGCAGCGGTACCTCTCGCTCCTGCGCCCACCGGGCCACGGTGGCGAGCTGGTCGGCGGGCACCGCCCGCACGGAGTGGATCGCGGCGCCGATCACGGTGTTGTCGTCGCCCTTGAGCTGGGAGGCGCGCTCCGCCCAGGCGTCGGCGGTCGTGTCGGAGAAGCGCTGCTGGTGCTGGTCGGGCTTCTGGTACTGGGAGGGCCGGCGGCCGAATCCGGCGGCGAGGTAGGCGGTGTCCAGCAGGGTGATCCGGATGCCGGCCTCGCGGGCGGCCGCGATGAGGGCCTCCCCCATGGCGTTCGGGTCGCTGTACGGCACGCCGCCCGGCGCGTGGTGCAGGTAGTGGAATTCGCCGACCGCGGTGATGCCGGCCAGCGCCATCTCGGCGTAGACGGCACGGGCCAGGTCGTAGTACGTGTCGGGGGTGAGCCGCGACGCTACCTGGTACATGGTGTCGCGCCAGGTCCAGAAGGTGCCGGAGCCGACCTGCACGGTGGAGCGCAGCGCGCGGTGGAAGGCGTGCGAATGCGCGTTGGCGAGTCCGGGCAGGGTGAGCCCGCGCAGCACGGTCGCCCCGGGCGGCGGGGCGTCGACGCCGGTCCGCACCCCGGCGATCCGCCCGCCGGACACCTCCAGGACGACGTCCGGCTCGACGTGGGTGCCGAGCCAGGCATGGGACAGCCAGTACGTCACGGTGACGGGCTTGCCCGTCGCTTCCGTCGTCAGCGGCACGCGAGACCTTCCAGTACGTCGGCGAGTGCGATCACCCCGGCCACGCAGTCGTCCTCGGCGGCGTGCTCGGCCGGCGAGTGCGAGATCCCGGTGGGGTTCCGTACGAACAGCATGGCGGTAGGGACCGAAGCGGACAAAATACCCGCGTCGTGTCCGGCTCCGGTGCCGAGCACGGGGATGTCGCGCCCGGTGCTCCGGACGGTGTCCCGCGTGCCGGAGGCCTTCAGGATCGCGCCCAGCTCGTCGCGCAGGGCGTGCTGGAACTCCACGACGGGGGTGAAGGACTCCCGTACGACGTCGAGGTCGATCCCGGCCCGCTCGGCGTGCTCCCGGGCGGCCGCCTCGATGCCGGCGACGACGGTGTCCAACGTGTCCTGGTCGGCGGCGCGGGAGTCGAGCCAGCCGCGCACGAGGGAGGGGATGGCGTTGACCCCGTTCGGCTCGACGGCGATCTTGCCGAAGGTGGCGAGGGCGCCGGCCAGCTCCGCCTCCCGGCGGGCCGCGAGCACGGTCTCGGCGTACGTGAGCATCGGGTCGCGGCGGTCGGCGAGCCGGGTGGTGCCGGCGTGGTTGGCCTCGCCCCGGAAGTCGAAGCGCCAGCGTCCGTGCGGCCAGATCGCCGAGGCGATGCCGACCGGGTCGCCGCCGAGGTCGAGGGCGCGCCCCTGCTCGACGTGGAGCTCGACGAACGCACCGACACGGGCGAGCCGTTCGGGGTCGGGGCCGATGGCGTCGGGGTCGTACCCGGCCGCCTCCATGGCCTGCGGCAGCGTGACGCCGTCCTGGTCGCGCAGCCGGCGGGCGGCCTCGACGGTCAGCTGCCCGGCGGCGAGCCGGGAGCCGACGCAGGCGAGGCCGAAGCGGGCCCCTTCCTCGTCACCGAAGTTGGTGAGGGCCAGCGGCCGGGTGAACTCCACTCCCCTGCGGCGGAGTTCATCGAGCGCGGCGAAGGAGGAGACGACCCCGAGCGGCCCGTCGAAGGCTCCGCCGTCCGGCACGGAGTCGAGGTGCGAGCCGGTGACGACGGCGTTCCCGGCCAGGGGGTCGCCGAGCCAGGCCCACTGGTTGCCGTTGCGGTCGGTCTCCACGACCAGCCCGCGGGCCTCGGCCTGCGTCCGGAACCAGGCGCGGCAGTCGGTGTCCGCGGAGGTCCAGGCGTACCGCCGGTACCCGCCGCTGTCCCGGTGCCGCCCGAGGGGGGCGAGCTCCCGCCACATCTCCTGGAAGGACGGTTGCGGGGCGCCGCCGGGCGCCCTGTCGTGCGGCGCCCGCCGCGAGGGGCCGCCGCTCCCCCCGTCCGGCCGGGAAACCGTCACGCCTCGTCCTCCGTCATCGGCACCCGCACGCCCTTGTCCGCGGCCACGGACTCCGCGATGTCGTACCCGGCGTCGACGTGCCGGATGACGCCCATGCCCGGGTCGTTGGTCAGGACCCGGCGGATCTTCTCGCCCGCCAGCTTCGTACCGTCGGCGACCGTCACCTGTCCGGCGTGGAGGGAACGGCCCATGCCCACACCGCCACCGTGGTGGATGGAGACCCAGGAAGCGCCGGACGCCACGTTGACCATGGCGTTCAGCAGCGGCCAGTCGGCGATCGCGTCGGACCCGTCGAGCATGGCCTCGGTCTCCCGGTACGGGGAGGCCACCGAGCCGCAGTCCAGGTGGTCGCGCCCGATCGCCAGCGGCGCCGCCAGCTCGCCGCTCGCCACCATGTCGTTGAACCGCTCGCCGGCCCGGTCCCGCTCGCCGTAGCCGAGCCAGCAGATGCGGGCGGGCAGGCCCTGGAAGTGGACGCGCTCCCCGGCCATCTTGATCCAGCGGTGCAGGGACTCGTTCTCCGGGAACAGCTCCAGCATCGCCTTGTCGGTCTTGTGGATGTCGGAGGCCTCACCGGAGAGCGCCGCCCAGCGGAACGGGCCCTTGCCCTCGCAGAACAGCGGCCGGATGTACGCGGGCACGAAGCCCGGGAAGTCGAAGGCCCGCTCGTACCCGGCGAGCTGTGCCTCGCCGCGGATCGAGTTGCCGTAGTCGAAGACCTCCGCACCGGCGTCCATGAAGCCGACCATCGCCTCGACGTGCCGGGCCATCGACTCCCGCGCGCGCTGGGTGAAGTCGGCGGGCTTCTCGGTGGCGTAGGACGCCATGTCCTCGAAGTCGACGCCGAGCGGGAGGTAGGCCAGCGGGTCGTGCGCACTGGTCTGGTCGGTGACGATGTCGACCGGGGCACCCTCGGCGAGCATCCGGGGCAGCAGCTCCGCCGCGTTGCCGAGCAGTCCGATGGAGAGCGGCTTGCGCGCGTCCCTCGCCTCGGTGGCCAGCTGGAGCGCGTGCTCCAGGCTGTCGGCCTTCACGTCCAGGAAGCGGTGCTCGATGCGGCGTTCGATGGCCCGCGGGTCGCAGTCGATACAGATCGCGACGCCGTCGTTCATCGTGACGGCGAGCGGCTGGGCACCGCCCATGCCGCCGAGCCCGGCGGTCAGGGTGATGGTGCCGGCCAGCGTCCCGCCGAACTTCTTCGCGGCGACGGCGGCGAACGTCTCGTACGTGCCCTGCAGGATGCCCTGCGTACCGATGTAGATCCACGATCCGGCGGTCATCTGGCCGTACATGGTGAGCCCGAGCGCCTCCAGGCGGCGGAACTCCTCCCAGTTCGCCCAGTCACCCACCAGGTTGGAGTTGGCGATCAGGACCCGCGGGGCCCACTCGTGCGTCTGCATGACACCGACCGGCCGCCCGGACTGGACGAGCATCGTCTCGTCCTGCTTGAGCGTCCGCAGCGTGCGGACCATCGCGTCGAACGAGCGCCAGTCGCGGGCGGCCTTGCCCGTGCCGCCGTAGACGACGAGCTTGTCGGGGTGCTCGGCGACCTCGGGGTCGAGGTTGTTCTGCAGCATGCGCAGCGCGGCTTCCTGCTGCCATCCCAGGGCACTCAGTCCGGTACCGCGCGGCGCCCGTACGGGGCGGGGTCCTGACATGGCAATGCCTCCTCGCGACTGTGAATTTTCTATTCACATCTTGAGCGGCTGAATAGCTCCAGTCAACAGGGCGGGTCGGACGGCCGCCGGCGCCCCCATCGCGGGGCATTGTCCCCAACCCCTCGCATGTACCTATGGAAAATGCCAGAACCCCCACCCCGGAGCGAGCACGTTGCGTAACCTCGGGGTCACAGCCGCACACAGTGTCGGAGGGGAATCCGCGTGCCCGGAATCGACGAGTGCCTGCTCGACGTCATGAGACTGCCCGGTGCCCGTGGCGCCGCCGTGGTCGACTGGACGAGCGGTCTCGCCCTCGGCACCATCGGCGACTCGCCGAACGGCGATCACGAGGCCACCGCCGCGGAAACGGCCGAGGTCGCACGGATGGCGGCCGAACAGCCCGTCTTCGCGGTCGGTTTACCGGAAGCGCCGCCCGGTCCGGGGGACGCCGGAGGACCGCCGCCCGTCGAGGACGTCATCGTCACCACCCGGGCCGGTTACCACATCCTCCGTTTCGTCGAGACCGACTTCGACAGCAGCGTCTTCCTCCACCTGTGGCTGGACCGTTCGGAGGGCAATCTGGCCCTGGCCCGGATACGGCTGGCCGAAATGGCCGAGCGGCTGGTCCTGGCATGAGGGCGAGCGCCCCCGCGACCGCCCCGGCCGGCGCCCTCTCGCCCATGCTCCAGCGCCTGGCCGCCGAACGGGCCACCGGCGCCCTGATGCGCGACCGCGGCACCCTCTACCTGGCCGACGGCAAGGTGGTGCACGCCGAGAGCCCGGCCACCCCCGGCATCGACGTCCTGCTCACCCGGGGCGGCGCGCTGCGCCGCGAGGGCTGGTGGGACGCGGTCGCCGAGGCCGGCGCCGGACAGCGGGTGGGCCGCTACCTCGTGGACAGCGGCCGGGTGCCGGGCGGCGCCCTGGAACTGTGCCACCTGGGGGCCCTGTACGACGCGGCGTTCTTCGCCCTCGCCCCGACCCGGACGCCGGCCCGCTTCCGCTACGGGGTCGCGCACTGGATCGGCCCCGTCCGCCCCGTGCCCGTGGACGCCGTGCAGCGCGAGACGCTCCGGCGCCGGGAACTGCTGGACCGGATCTGGCCGGAGCCGGTGACCGACAGCGCCCCGCTCGTGGCCACCGGCCGCCCGGCCGACTCCCCCGTGCCGCCGCGCCAGCGCCGCGTACTGGACCGCGTGGACGGGGTGCGTACGGCGACGGACATCGCGCAGGAACTCGGCAGGTCGGCGTTCCACACCCTGGTCGACCTGCGCCGGCTGGCGGCTGCCGGGCTGGTCTCCGCGGTCCGGCAGACGGCGGACCCGTCCGGCCGCATCGCGCTCCCCGAGGTCACGGCCGATCCCGATGTCGCCCTGCTGCGCCGGCTCCGAGACGCATTGGAGGCCCTGTGATACGCGCGCTCAGACAGCGTGCCGGGAGGAGACAGCTGATGGTGCCCGAGGCCGAAGTGCAGGACGTCCTGGCCGAGCTCCAACGGTTACGGGCCCGGGTTCCGCTCCTCTCCGGCGCCCTCGCGGCCAGTACCGACGGCCTCGTCCTGGCCCAGGACACCCCGGGGGTGGAGGCGGAGGGCGTCGCCGCACTGACCGCGGCCGCGCTCGGCGTCTCGATACGGATGACGGACGCGACCGGCCGGGGCGGTTTCCGCGAACTCCTCGTCCGCGGCGAGACGGGCTACATCGCGACGTACGCCGCCGGCTCCTCGGCCGTACTCACCCTGCTCGCCGAGGACCGGATCAACGTCGGCCGGCTCCATCTGGAGGGCCGCAGGTCCGGCTCCCGGATCGGCGAACTCGTCGACGCCGCCCTGGAACGCGCCCCCCAGGCCGCCCCCGGCCCACGGACCCCGCAACAGCCGGGCTCCCTGCCGCACCGCCCCACCAGAACCCCGAACGAACCAGCGTGACGTGCGTGCATCCGGCACGACTCAGCAACGGAACCGGTCGTCCCGACCGGTCAGGGAAAGGAAACGAGCACTCATGGCGAACACCGAAGCGTCACTGAAGGAAGCGATGTCGTCCATCGAGGGCACCACCGGTGTCGCCCTCGTCGACTACACGAGCGGCATGGCGCTGGGCACCCTCGGCGGCGGCAAGGACTTCAACCTGGAAGTCGCGGCGGCGGGCAACACCGACGTCGTCCGGGCCAAGCTGCGCACCATGGAACACCTGGGGATCCAGGACGAGATCGAGGACATCCTGATCACCCTGGGCACCCAGTACCACCTGATCCGGCTGCTCAAGACCCGGGGCAACAACGGCCTGTTCCTCTACCTGGTGCTGGACGCCGGCCGGGCCAACCTGGCCATGGCCCGCCACCAGCTGAAGAAGATCGAGGCCGACCTGGAAATCTGACCTTGGCTGGGGGCGGCCTTGGGTGGGCGGCAGTGTGGTCCTCCGGGCCGCGGGTTGCTCCGCGGGGTGCGGTGGTCCGGGGCGCGGGCCCCCAGTTGTTCGCCCCGGTCCGGGGCGCGGGGTTCCGTCCTCAATCGCCGGACGGGCTTGAACGGTGCGGCCTGCCCCGCGGGGTGCGCCCATCCCCGGTGGGTGGGGGTCCGGGGTCCCTCCGGGGCGTCTCCTCAAACGACGAACGTTCCGCGGGTACGCAGCGGACCCGGGTCGATGTTCGTCGTC
>NZ_JBEXXO010000039.1:0-64617 GCF_040630435.1 Streptomyces sp. NPDC005803
TCCGCGATCTCCCACAGCCCGTCCGGAACAATCCAACTCCACGTACCCCGCCCCATGACGAGCCCAACGAGCCAGCCCCACATAGGACACGGTCTTATGCCGCCACTCAGGTGGGCGGCGAGTGGTTTGAGATCTCGCGCCCGCTGTATTTGCCGATGGAGATGCGCTGGGAGAGAGCTGTCGCGGATGGCCTTGCCGGCGGCGTCTCCCACGCTTTTGGCATCTTCGACAAGACGCTGTGCGGGATCCAAGAAGTCGGCATGTCGCCGTCTGGCCACTGGTGGCTGCCGGAACGGGAGAACGCCTGTGGCGCGTGCCGGGAAGCGGCGCGTGTCATTGATGACCGCTGGCCGCATGCAATGAGGGGCGAGGACGCGCGGGTCAGTGTGACCCGTCGGCTCTGAGTCCTTCCAGTTCAGAGTCGACTCCCGGCTGAGCCTGCGGCTCATCAGGTCGATCATCGCGAGACAGACCATCGCTTCGGAGCGGTGCGGGTGGGTTTCGTGGTCGCGGGCGAGGCGGCGGTGGTGCATGAGCCAGCCGGTTGGGTCGGCCGCGCGGTGAGGTGCTCGCCGTGGGGCGAGTCCTGTTCCGCGCGGCCTCCCGCCGAACCGGACATGACGGTTTCCCTGTCATCCGGCTCTCCGATGACTACGGCGTGAGTGATCTGGCTGGCTGTTCCGAGTGGATGCGGTCGTGGCAGACAGCGCAGGCCACGACCGGACAGGGTTAGTCGCTGATGGCCGGGACGCGGCCGACGTAGGTGAGATCGTCGGCCTCGGCTCGGCTGACAGGGGAGGCCGAGTGTTGGACGTCCCGGGCGGTCACATCGTTGGCGCGGCAGTACCCCGCGATTCCTTCGAGCGCGCCGCGGGCGGTCACGAGGCGCATCGTTTGGCCGATCACGACGGCGAGTTCCGACTCGTGCTCGACTCGTGAGGATTCGGCGGGCAGCACAATGGCCTGACCGTTGCCGATGACAGCGCTGGGCGCCTTGAGGAAGATCTGGGGCCTTCGGGGTGCCGGGCGTCCGACCTGGGCCGCGTGGTTGGCGTAGTTCAGGCCGACCCCGATGATCTGCGCCGGACGGAGTCCGGGGCGACGCGGGTATCCGTGGGAATCACCAGGCTCCGGTGACAGGACTGCGGTCGGCCGTTGACCTGCTCTGGGCGATCCTCGCCACGATGCGGTCGAGCACGGGCAGGGCATGGGCCAGGAGGTGCTGCTCGTCGTCGTTCAGGCTGTCAGCGATTGTCCGGGCGAGCAGGCTGACGCGGTCGCGGCGGTCGGTTTCGATCGCGCTCGTCCCCTCCGGGGTCAACGCGAGGATCCTTTTGCGTGCGTCGGCCGGGTCGGGGCCGACGGCCAGGAATCCGGCTTCGGTGAGCTCTTTCACGGTGGCGGCCATCGTCTGGTGGCGCACTCCTCGGTTGGCCGCGAGGTCGGCAGTGGTCATCGGCCCTTGCCGGTCGAGCAGGTCCAGAACCGTCGCCGGGATCGAAGGGAGGCGGTCGGAGGACCGCGTGGCGCGGACGAGGGCGCCGACCGTGGTTCTCAAGGCGTCCGCGAGGCGGTCGGGTGAGGGCACGGGCTCTTGGGGCTGTTTGGGCATGTGGTCACGCTATCAGGAATACAGGAAAGGCTGTACAGTCCAGGCTGTACATATGAGGGAAGGGAAGTTCTGATGAAGCTGACCAAGCACGCGCATGCCTGCGTGACCGTGGCCAAGGAGGACGCGCAGATCGTCATCGATCCGGGCACTTTCACCCCCGATGCTGCGCAGGCGGTGGCAGCTGCCCATGCCTTGTTGATCACCCACGAGCACTTCGACCACTTCGACGAGGAGCTGATCGCAAGGGCGCTGGAGGCCAGGCCCGAGCTGCGGGTCTACGGACCGGCGTCGGTGGTCGAACGATGGTCGGCCCGCCGCGGCCAAGTCACCGTCGTGGCCGCGGGGGACAACGTCGCGGTCGCTGGCTTCGACGTCTCGGTCTTCGGTGACCTGCACGCCTCCATCCACCGCGACATCCCGCGCGTGGCAAACGTCGGCTACCTCGTCGACGGCCGCCTCTACCACCCCGGAGACGCCTACCACGTCCCGGACGCCCCCGTCGACACCCTGCTGCTCCCCACGAGCGGGCCCTGGACAAAGCTCGGCGATGCGGCCGACTACGTCAGAGAGGTCGCGCCCAACAACCTGATCCAGATCCATGAGGTCATGCTCGGCCCGATCGGACAGCAGTCGACCGCCCGTTTCCTGAGCCCGGAGATGCTCACCGAAGTACCCCTTGCGATCGTGCCGATCGGAGAGACCGTCACGGTATGAGTCTTGGTGTGTTCAGGCGGGGCGGCCGCGACAGGAGGGCGGCCGCCCCGCGCCTACCGTCGGCACGGGATCGCCTCCTGGACGACGGGATTCAAGAGGCGCCTCCGAGCCGAGCGGAGGCCATCGGCTCGGAGGCGCCGGTGGGATTCCGGACGGGTGGTACGTCGTCAGACCTGCGGGTTACGAAGCAGTCGGCGTTGCCGGCGCCTTCGTGAGGTGCCGGGCGAGGTAGTTGTTCCAGGTGTGGCGGAAGCTCTCCGCGAGCTGGGACTGCGGGGCGAACAGGTCGAAGGCGTGGTAGGCGCCAGGGTAGTTGTGCAGCTCGACGTCGACGCCGCAGGCGCGCAGGCGCGCGGCATAGTCGAGGCTCTCGTCGCGGAAGACGTCGAGTTCACCGACGCCGATGAAGGTCGGGGGCAGGCCGGCGAGGTTACTCGCTCGGGCGGCGGCGGCGTAGGGCGTGACGTCCTCGGTGCCGACGCGGTCGCCGAGGAGCGCCTGCCAGGCAAGGAGGTTGGTCGCGCGGTCCCAGATGCCGATGTCGGTGATCTCCCGGCTTGAGTCGGTCGTGTTGCGGTCGTCGAGCATCGGGTACTGCAGCAGCTGGAACAGGGGCGTCGCTGCGCCGCGGTCGCGGATCAGAAGCGCGGTGGCGGCGGCGATGCCTCCGCCACCGCTCTGGCCGGCTAGGCCGATGCGGGTGGGGTCGAGACCGAGATCGGCGGCATTGTCGCTGATCCACCGGTAGGCGGTGTATCCGTCCTCGGCGGCGCCGGGCGCGGGGGTTTCCGGGGCCAGGCGGTAGTCGACGGAGACGACGGCGCAGCCGAGTGCCGCGGACAGCTGCTTGAGCCAGGGTGCGTCCTGGGCGGCGAAGCCGAGCACCTGCCCACCGCCGTGGAACCACACGATGACCGGCAGCGGTTCGGGGGCGTTCTGCGGACGCAGCAGGAGGATGGGGACGTCGGGGGCCTCGGCGCGCGGTACCTGGATCTCGTGGGTGGTGACGGTGGGCTCGTCGGGGATGGTGTCGGCGATGGTTTCGGCGAGTGCGCGGACGGCCTCGCGTGTGGCGGGGATGTCGGTCAGGTCGAAGACGCCGTTGGGGCCGATCGGCATGGCCTGGAGTGCTGCGGCCAGTTCGCTGTCGATCGCGGGACGGGAGCGGGGCGTGGTTTGGCCCTTCCTGGAGTGAGGGCTGTGTCAAGGCACGGGAGGGGGGTCAGAGCGTCGGTGCGGCGAGGCAGTCGCCGCACCGACGCTCTGACCAGCAGGCCCGGGTGGCTGTGACCAGCCGAGCAGGGCCCAGATGTGGCGCGGGGAACAGGGGGCGGGCTCAGGTCGCGGGGGTTGCCGGGATGTCGAAGTAGTGGCCTTGACGGAGGTCTTCGATGAGGCCGGGCTGGACGGGTTTCCAGCCGAGGAGGTCCTGGGTCAGTGTGTGCGAGGAGGGGTTGTCGGCCGTGACGTGGCCACTGAGGAAGCCGAAGTGGGCGTCGGCCTCGGTCGCCGGGATGCTGGCCACGGGCAGGTTCAGCCCGCGGCCGATGGCCTCGGCGATCTCCCGGAAGGGGATGCCCTGGTCGTCGACGCCGTGCAGCCGCGACCCGGCCGGCGCGGATTCCAGCGCCAGCCGGTACAGGCGTGCCGCGTCGAGGGTGTTTACGGCGGGCCAGCGGTTGGCCCCGTCGCCGACGTAGGCGGCGACGCCCTTGGAGCGGGCGATGGAGATCAGGGTCGGGATGAAGCCGTTGTGGTCCAGCGTGCTGTGTACGGTCGGAGCAAGCCGGACGACGGACGAGCGGATGCCGCGTTCCGCGAGGGCGACCACCGCGTTCTCGGCGTCGACCCGCGGCCCTGCGTCGATCACGTCGGCTTCGGTGGCGGCGTCCTTGAGCCCCGCGGAGGCGAGCAGCATGGTTCCCGACGTGGTCACCAGAGGCTTGCCGGTGCCGGCGAGCGCGTTTGCGAGCGCCTCGATGGCGTACAGATCCGCCGTGACCGCGCTGGCGAAGTCGCCGGCGAACATGGCGTCGTGCTTGAAGGCCAGGTGGATGACGCCGTCGGCCGCGGCGGCGGCTGCGGCGAGGCCGTCGAGATCGTCGAGATCGCCTCGGTGCACCTCGGCTCCGGCAGCCGTCAACGCGGCGGCGGACTTGTCCGAGCGGGCCAGGCCGACGACCTGGTGTCCCGCTTGAAGGAGCTCGGGAACGACGGCGGAGCCGACGTGTCCGGAGGCTCCGGTGACGAATGCGCGCATGGTGCGTGCCTTCCTGCTGCGAGTTCCCCACCAGAAGGCGGGACCCTGATGTCAGTTCGTGACATCACCGTAGCGCCGATGTCAGGCTCTGTCATCACTTGGATGTCAGAATCTGTCATCGGGGGGGTAGCGTCGGAGCATGAGCCGATGGAAACCCGACGCGCGAGGCCGCCTGGAGAAGGCGGCGCTGGACCTCTACAACAACCAGGGCTTCGACGCCACCACCGTCACGGAGATCGCCACCCACGCCGGGGTCACCGAACGGACCTTCTACCGGCACTTCGCCGACAAACGAGAAGTCCTCTTCCCCGGCGACAACCCCCTCATCGCCCCCCTCGCCAACGCCACGGCCGCCGCCCCCGCCGCGCTCCCGCCGCTGGAGGTGATCGCCCACGCCCTGACCGAAGCAGCTCCCGTCTTCGAGGAACGCGAAGACCTAATACGGCAACGCCAGGCCGTCATCGCCGCCAACCCCGAACTCCAGGAACGCGAACTGGCCAAACTCGCCGCACTCGCCTCCACGCTCGCCCACGCGCTGCGCGAACGCGGTCTGGAAACCATCACCGCAGTACTCGCCGCGGAAATCGGGATCGCCGCGTTCAAGGTCGCCTTCGAACGCTGGGTCAACGACCCCGGCCGACACACCCTCGCCCAGCACATCCGGGAAACCCTGGACACCACCAGGCGCCTCACCACGACCGACGAACATGCCGCCACCACCGACGACTCGGCGGGGCCTATCAGGCTTGATTCATGACACTCCGGGCGGTCTGCTCAGGGCCGGTCTGGGCGGCGGGGCCGTAGGGGCCGGTAGCCGGCCGGGTCGAGTGTGGCGAGTTCGGTGTCGACTTCGACGTTGATGGTGCCGAAGAAGTTCACGTTCTCGCTATGGGCGGGGGAGATGGGGGCGAGGAGTTCGTCGTCGACCGCGCGGCCCTCGGCTCGCATCTGGGCCGGGCGAAGCGCGGAGTCTGCCCTGCGCGCGTCCCACAGCCGCACGGTGCGGCCGTCGTCGGCCGCCGGGAGGTTGCCGCTGAGGGCGAACGCCGGTTTTTCTGGGAGCCGGGTCCAGTCGACGACGCGGACGACGCGGTGCCGTTCGCCCGTCGCCGTGTCCCACGCCTTGCTGTCGTTGTTCTGTGGGGCGCAGGTCGAGCAGGAGAAGGGGGAAGCCGGTGGGGCTGAACCGGACGCCGACTGCGGGGATGGGAAGGAATTGTCATCGATGGTGTGGCGGAGTCTGCGCGTCCTCACGTCCCACAGTTCGCCGACGACGGCGCTCATGGTCAGCCCGACGGTCAGCGTGGCCCCGTCCGGGCTGAACGCGACGGAGTCCGCCTTCTCGCCCCGGCCGGCGAGGCGGGTGCGGAGCGTCCGGTCCGTGCGTCCCACAACCGGATAACCCCGGGTGTCGTCGGTGGCGAGGAGGGAACTGTTCCGGGCTGAACACCACCGACGTCACGTCCCCGGTGTGGTGCGCCAGCGTGGCCCGGGGTCTGCCGGTGCGCGCAGGCTCCGCGCGCGAGTTCGTGGATTCTCGGAGCTGCGTGGCGAGGCGCCCATCACGCTGATGCGGCCCCGAACAACGTCGCTGAACTGCCAGTGGCGCGCTATCCGAGAGGAGGCTGGCCACCCATGGCGCTGAGTGTCGCGCCGTTGACGTAGCTGGCGTCGGGGGAGGCCATGAAGGCGATGGCTCCTGCGATTTCCTCGGGGTCGGCGAGGCGCTGAAGAGCGACGGCTTGCCCGGCGGATTCGAAGGCGTTGCCATAGACGGCGGTGCCTTCGGTGCGGGTGGGGCCTGCGGCGACGGCGTTGACGCGGACTCCGGCGGGTCCATATTCGGAGGCCCAGACGCGGGTGAGGGATTCCAGAGCGGCTTTGGTGGCTCCGTAGATGCCGCTGCCGAGGCCGGGGGTACCGGCAGCGCCGCTGCTGACGTTGATGATCGCGCCGTGTCCGCGCTCGGTCATGCCGGGGGCGAGTGCCTGGACGAGGAGGTAGGGGGCGCGCAGGTTGATGGCGATGTGGGCGTCGAAGGTGGCGGGGGTGGTGTCGGCGGTGCGGGCAAAGTGGAAGATGCCCGCGTTGTTGACCAGGATGTCGACTTGTCCGGCGCGTTCGGTCAAAGTGGTCACCTGCGCGGGGTTGGACAGGTCGGCGGGCTCGAAGCGGGCCTTGGCCCCGAGGGCCGTGATGCGCTGGAGGGTGTCGGCGGCGCGCTGCTCGTTGCGGCCGTGGACGATGATGTCGGCGCCGCGGGCGGCCAGGGCCAGGGCGGTGGCCCGGCCGATGCCGGCGGTGGCGCCGGTGACCAGGGCGGTCTGCTGAGCGAGGTCGTGGTGCATGGTCGTGCTCGTTCCTGTGTGTGGTCGGCTGCTGGTGAGCGGTGGGTTACCGGGTGCGCTGGGCGGTCAGGACGGTGTCGTGAATGGTGACCTGCCGGCCGTCTGGTGTGGTGGCCGTGCGAGGGCGGGCGGCGCGGGTGATTGCCTTCCAGGCGGTTACGGGGAGGTCGTCGATGAGGTCGTCGGCGGTATAGAAGATGTCGGGCTCGGGCGGGCGGGGCATGGCGGTGTCCAGGTCGCTGGGGTGGTGGCCGATGATCACCAGGTGTCCTTCGTGGGCGACCCGGGAGGCGAGTGCGGCGAAGACGGCGCGTCTCAGCGGGGAGGGGAAATGGAGGAATGAGGCGGTGACCAGGTCGTAGCGGGGCGCACTGTTGTCGGGCGTCCAGGTGCGGATGTCGGCCTGCTGCCAGCTGAGGTGGCCGGCCAGCGCGGCCGGGGTGTGTTTGGCTGCGCGGGCGAGGGCCTGAGCGGAGAAGTCGGTGCCGGTGACGTACCAGCCCGTCTGGGCCAGCCAGATGGCGTCGGCGCCCTCACCGCATCCCGCCTCCAGCGCCGTACCGTGCGCGAGCGCGGTCGTTTCCTCGACAAGGGCGGGGTTGGGCTGCCCGCTCCATAGTGGGTTGGGGTGGTTGTAGCGCTGGTCCCAGAAGGTGGCTTCGTATCGTGGGTCGGTGTCACTCATCGGGCTCTCCATGCCTGGTCGGTCAGGGGTGATCAAGCGGGGGTGATGCCGGGTGCGGGGATGCGGCGCGCCCAGACGCCGAACAGGACCAGTCCGGCCAGGGGGAACGCGGCTGTGGCGAGCAGCGTCGGGCCCAGGCCGTTGCCCAGGCCGCCGGTGGCGGAGAGCACGCTGGTCAGGATGGCCAGGCCCATGCCGCCGCCGAGTTGCTGCAGGCCCTGGTTGAGGCTGGCGATGGCGCTTATGTGCTCGGCTGGGGCCTGGTGCATGATCACAGCGGTGACGGGGGCGAAGGTGGCCCCGGCACCCGCACCGAGCAGGATCGAGGGCAGCAGCACGGTGACGACCGACGGGTTCGCGTCGGCGGCCACGAAGGCCATCCAGGCGATACCCAGCACCAGCCCTGTAAGACCCACGCTCCCGATGACGCGCTCACCAAGTTCCGGCAGCAGCCGAGGGGTGAGCTGGTTGGTGGCGATCAGGCCGAGGGTGAAGGGCACCAGAGCCAGACCGGTCTGGATCGGGGTGAAGCCCAGCACCTGCTGGGTGAGCAGGGTGGTGAAGAACAGGAAGCCGACCTGTCCGGCCGGAATGACGAGCATCGACAGCAGAGGTCCTGCACTGCGCATGGAGGAGAAGAACGCCAGTGGCATCACCGGATGCGGATGCCTGCGCTCACACATCACTAGTGCCACGAGGGCGAGTACGGCGACGGTGAATGCCCCCAGCACCAAGGCGCTGCTCCAGCCGCGATCGGCGGCGGAGGTGAAGGCGAACACCAGCGCCACCATCGTCAGGACCGAGGCCGTGGCGCCGCCGATGTCCAGCGAGGTGCGCCGACGTTTCATCTCCGGCAGATTGCGCACCGCGCCCAGCAGGACCAACAGGCCGATGGGGGCGTTGACGAACATCACCCACTGCCAGCCCAGGGTCTGCGTCAGAACCCCGCCCGCCAGCAGCCCCACCGCGGCCCCTGCACCCACGGCCAGGACGAACATTGCCACCGCGCGGGAGCGCTGCGGGCCCGGCGCGGTGATCCCCATCAGCAGCACCATCACGCTGGGCGCCGCCATGGCCGCCCCCACCCCCTGCAGGGCTCGCGCCGCCACCAGGACCCCGGCTGAACCCGCGAAACCCCCGGCGACGGAGGCGATCACGAAGACGATGACGCCCAGGACCAGAGCGCGGCGGGCGCCGATCATGGAGCCGACCTTGCCGCTGAGCAGGATCAGGCCGCCGAAGGTCAGCGCGTAGGCGGTGACCACCCAGGACAGGCCCGCGCTGGAAAAGCCAAGTTCGTGGCCGATGTCGGGCAGGGCCACGTTCACGATTGAGGTGTCTACGACAAACATCAGCTGCGTCAGTACCAGGATCACCACGGCCGGCCCCACCGGACCACGACGCACAGCCACCGCTGGTCCGGGCGGCGCTACGGCCCGCTGCGCGTCCGGCGCCTCGGTTTTGCCGGCGTGACTCATCTTGTCTCCCATTCCGTACGGCGGACCCATTCCGGGCGCCTGCCCCTCACCGTCTCCCTGCTCCCGACAATGCGCAAAGATCCTTGCTGCCGTGGCAAGGTTGAGAGATGGACGAAGAGACGCAATCGACGATGGCGGCGGTTGGCCCCCGCCTTAAAGGGCTGCGCACCCAGCGCAGCCTCTCCCTGACGGCCCTGGCCGAGGCCACCGGGATCTCACTCAGCACGCTCTCGCGCCTGGAGTCCGGCCTGCGCCGTCCCACCCTCGAACTGCTCTTGCCCCTGGCCCGGGAGCTGCGCGTGGACATCGGCCAGCTCATCGGCGCACCGCAGACGGGAGACCCCCGCCTGCACCTGCAGCCTGTCACCCGGCACGGCATGACCATGCTCCCGCTCACGAGGCGTGCGGGAAGCCTGCAAGCCTACAAATTGATCATCGCGCCGAATATGCGCTCACCCGAACCCGAGCAGGCCAGCCACGAAGGCTACGAATGGATCTACGTCCTCGACGGCCGCCTACGCCTGGTGTTGGGAGACAACGACCTGATCATGGGCCCCGGCGAGGCCGCCGAATTCGACGCCCGCACCCCCCACTGGTTCGGCAACGCCGACGACCACCCCGTCGAGATCCTCAGCCTCCTTGGCCATCAAGGGGAACGCGCGCACCTACGCGCCCGCACTCTCCCGCCAAGTGGGCGCACACCGAATTGATTGCGCTCGATGCGCCGTCAGCGGACCCGATGTGACGCCGCCGGGCAGCTTGCCGCAGGGTCCGACGCGCTGGGCCCGACCGTGTCCTGCATCTACGACCTGGTGGTCCTTGCCGGCCGTTTCCGGCTTGGCGAGGGTGCAGTGGGGGACCAGGCCGCCCAATGCACGCACACCAGCCCACTTGATCTGCAGTTGTCGCGATGCACACCGCACAGGGGACATGCAAACGTCTGAGCTGAGGTACGCCCGTTTGCCGTCCAAGCACCTCGTGCCCCCATCACCCTCCGGTCCACCGCGTGGGAGGGCTCAGCGGCCTGCTTCTTCTCGCGCATCGAATGCCTCACGAGCGCGCGTGATGACGGGCATGTTCGCCGAGGCCCACGCCAGCAACGTGTCGATGGGGGGCCGCAGGGACTTGCCGAAACCGGTGATCCGATAGCTGACGGCCACCGGGCGGGTGGAGACGACCTCGCGCTCGATCACGCCGTTCCGCTCGAGTCGCCGCAGCGTCGCTGTCAGCGACTTCTGCGTGACCTGCGGGATGGCCCGGCGCAACTCGTTGAAGCGGCAGGGGCGTTCGCACAGTTCGCTGAGGACGCTGAGCGACCACTTGTCCAATACCTGGTCGAGGAGTTCGCGATGCGGAGGGCCGATGAGGAACTCGTCCTCGGTATCCATGGAGAAACCTGGTCTCGTTGAAGTGTCTCTATTCCACTAAGTAGCTTACGGATACCTGACTCAGAGGGAGAAGAACACTGATGACCGTCCACCACTTCACGCCGGAAGGCATGACGCAACCAGCTCCGTACCACCACGTGGCCGTCGGTACCGGCGCGACACACGTCCACGTCGCCGGGCAGGTCGCACGCCGGGCCGATGGGACTCCGGTCGCTCCCGGCGACATGGCCGGTCAGGTCGCCCAGGCGCTGCGCAACACCGCCGTCGGGCTGGCGGGCGCGGGCGCGTCGTTCGCGGACGTGCTGCGCCTGACGTTTTACGTGACCCGTTGGAGCCCGGAGAAGATCGGCGACTTCATGGCCGGTGTGGAGGCCGTCGCCGAGGAGATCGGGCTCCAGATCCCCATGCCGCCCGCTTCCCTGATCGGTGTCGAGTACCTCTTTGAGCCGGATGTGCTCGTGGAAGTCGAAGCGACTGCACTGATTGACTGACCTCCGAGGCTCGGCTGGAGAGCAACGGCGGTCCTGCGGAAGGCTTCTGGGCCAGACCTTCGTTCCGGCTGGACGCCTGTGCCCCTACGCGAGGCGTGCCCAGGGGCGAAATGCTGTCTGGGGTGGCGGACTTGCCGGCATCGGGGCCTGCGGTCGAATCCGGTCACGCGGACACCGCCGAGATCGGAGCGGCGGGCGCGTTACCTCGCGCACGCGCCGCCGCTCCGCCTCAGGGCTCACAGCCCAGGTGTCAGAAACCAGAACACCCATGCCTTCGGAACCCGCAGAACCCGGCCTCGTGGAGGAGCTGGTCCAGCAGCATGTCTTCGCCCTTCCCGCCCTTCCCGCCCTTGAACGGGGCGCGCCAGTGGCCCGTGCTCGCGTAGAACTACGCCCCCTGGGCTCGCCCCTCGCTTCAGCACGGGCAGGTCGAGGCGGCGTCGCTGTTGCCGTCACCGATGCCGATGACGTCCTTGGACTTGTTCCAGCCCGCCCCGACCTCCGTACAGGCTGCGAAGGTGCCGTCGCCCTTGCCGAGGTAGAGCCAGAAGACACCGGCCTGCTCGATCTCTCGCGTGCCGTTCTCGACTCCGCCCACGTGAGGGCTACTGGGCCGTGGGCCGTGGGCAGCCCGAGCTGCCGGTAGGTGTGCCGCCCGGCCTGCCCGGTGGGCTGCGGCCTGCGCATGACAAGGGTGCTGCAGATGACCCGTCCTGAAGACCTGACGGAAGTGCAATGAACTCGAGGAGGGCAGAGCGACGATGCGGAGAGCACCTCCCCAATATAGCGATGATATGGATCTGTTGCGCTTTCGAGCGGAGTCTATATATCGTTGCTATATGACGAAGGAAGCTTCGCCGGCCCGGCGAACCCGCGCGCTGATCATCGACGCAGCTGCCGATCTCCTGGCGGCATCGGCACGTGGAGAGTTCTCGACCCGTGAGGTGTGCGAGGCAGCCGGCGTTGCGGCGCCGACCCTGTACCACCACTTCGGTGACAAGGACGGACTGCTGCGGGAGGTGGCGGAGGACAGGTTCAGCCGCTACTTGACCCGCAAGCAGGCCTTGGAGACGACCGGCGATCCGGTTGAGAATTTTCTACGCGGCTGGAACATGCACGTGGAGTTCGGGGTGACCAACCCCGCGCTCTACACCATCATGTACGGCTGCCCGATGGACGGCCGTACAGCCCCGGCGGAACACGCCCATGCCGTTCTCGTGACGATGATGCGCGAGCTGGAGAGGGCCGGACGGCTGCGCATGCCGGCCGAGACGGCCGCGGACATGGTGGACTCGGCCGCGGTAGGGCTCACGTTGCACCTGATCCGCACCCGCGCGGGGGTCGACGACCACCTGTCAGCCATCGTGCGTGACGCCGTCACCGCGGCCGTCATCAGCCCGCCGGCCGTCCCCGGAGCGCCTTCGGTGACGCCGCAGCTTGTGCGAGCTGCCGCGCAACTGGAAGCAGAGATGCCGCATGGACCCGTCGGCACGCTGCGTGCCTCGGAAACCACGCTGCTGCGCGAATGGCTGACCCAGCTGTCCGTGCTCAGCATCGCGGCAGGCGGTGCCCCGTCCTGACGGGGCTCTCCAGAGCGGCTGGCCACACGACGGGCAGGTCCCCTCGACCGCAGAACCAACATGAGAGAGAAGCACATGAGCGGCATCCAGCAGGAACAGGTCCACAGCGAAGAGGAGATCCAGGGCATCCTGGACGGCATCGCGCAGGGTTTCGGCCATCCCATGCGCTCGCCGATCCTCAAGACCCCGGGCGACTACGGCCTGGCTTTTCAGGAGGTGTCTTTCCCCTCCATGGACGGCGTGCCGCTGGAAGCCTGGTACATCCCCTGCGATGGATCGGACAAGCTGATCATCGCCAACCACCCCCTGTGGTTCAACCGTTACGGTTTTCCCGCCCACCTGGAGCCCTGGAAGTCGATCGGGGCAATCGCCGGCAACGACTTCGAGGTCGACTTCGTTCCCGACTACCGCATCCTCCACGAGGCCGGATACAACGTCCTCA
This sequence comes from Streptomyces sp. NPDC005803, assembly GCF_040630435.1. Classification (NCBI taxonomy): domain Bacteria; kingdom Bacillati; phylum Actinomycetota; class Actinomycetes; order Kitasatosporales; family Streptomycetaceae; genus Streptomyces; species Streptomyces sp. NPDC005803. Next base: position 12,999 of record NZ_JBEXXO010000039.1, read on the forward strand.
CCTACGACATGCGCAACCTCGGCCACAGCGGAACCGGAAACGGCGGCATCGGCAGCGGCGGCCGCTTCGAAGCCCGCGATGTCGTCGGCTCTCTGCAGTACGTGCGAGGCCGCGAAGACCTCAAGAACATGACCATCGGCCTGTTCAGTCGTTGCCAGGGGTCGAACGCGACCATGTTCGCCATGCAGATGTACCCCGAACACTTCGAAGGCGTGCGCTGCGTCGTTTCTCCTCAGCCACTGTCGGTCGGCGTCACCATGCAGCGCACCCTGGAGATGCTGGGCCTGCCCGAGCGCATCGCCGAGCTGGAGGAAAAGGTTCGCCTGATCGTCAGCTTCCCCTTCTCCGAGATGTCGCCGGTCGAGGCCGCCAAGAGCGTTACCACCCCCACCTTCCTCTACCAGGTCCACGACGACCTGCTGACTCGCCCCGACGACGTCCAGGCGATGTTCGACAACATCCCGATCGAAGACAAGAAACTCGTCTGGGTCCACGGAACCACCGCCCGCTGGGACGGCTACCTGCACTTCCAGCGCGAGCCCAAGGAAATGCTGAACTGGTTCGCCACCCACATGAAGTAGCCCCAGCCCGCAACAACAGCACCAGAAAAAGGGCGGGTCAAGCCGTTACCGGCTTGACCCGCCCCCCAGCACGTCACGTCCCGGTGCACCTCGACGTGCCGGAGATCGAGGTGATGTGGACCGACCGTCCTGACCCGCTCGCACCCGTCGGAGCCCGTGGACTCGGAGAGATCGGCATCACCCGGGTCGCCGCGGCGGTAGCCAACGGTCTACAGCGCAACCGGTCGCCGCGTGCGCAACCCGCCCCCACGTTGGACAAGTTGATCTAACGCCCATATCGGGCCGGCTTCGGCGCGAGACGCACGCCAGACAACGTCGGGCACAACACAGAAGGGCTCCTCCGCGTCAGTCCGAGCGTAGCCGTTCACATTCTGGTTGCTCGTCGCCCGACTGCTCGTGTCAGGTGACCCTGTCGTCAGGATCGGTTTGGTACAGGTAGAGATTCATTGCACGCATCATCTTGCGCAGGTCGCGGCCGAGCCCGAGCCGCTGCTCGTCGTCCAAGAAGGCGAGAGCCCGCTCTTCGGCCGCTCCTGTGGCAATGTGCGCGCGCGACAAGAGCTCCCTTCCCTCCGGAGTGATACGTACCTGAAGGATGCGGCCGTGTGTCGGGTGCGGCTCCCGGCGGACTAGTCGGCGCTCCAGCAATCCGGCGATAGCGGTCGACATGGACTGTGCGGTGATGCCGTTCCTCTCCGCCATCGTTGCTGCAGACAGAGCCTCGGGGTCGACGAGACCCAGCTGCGCGAGTGCGCCGTACTGCGCATGCGTCAGCGGAAAGCACCGAAGCGCCTTGTCGACGTCATGGGCGAGCGCCGTGCTGACCCGCCGCAACAGGTACGTCAGTCGCCGCTCGAAGTTCTCCGCCATCTCGCTCTCTGCCTCTGTTCTGCGGGGCCGAGCGCCCCTGTGCCAGCGGATAGTCAGGCTACCCGACCTTCATTAATGTCAAGCAACTGATAAGGTGGCTGATATCTAGCTCGGAGGATCACATGGACACCAGTCCCGCACGAACAGTCGTTGTCACCGGAGCAGCCGGGGGCATCGGTTCGGAGATCGTCGATCGGTTCCTGGTTGCCGGTGACACGGTCGTCGCCTCGGACCTTTCAGGCGCAACGCTCAAGACGTGGCGCACCCGCTGGGACACCGATGCGGCAGGCGGAAGGTGCGAACGGCTGCACACCGTGGCCGCGGACATCGGGAGCGAGGACAGCGTTGCCGCGTTCGCCGACACGGTTCGGCAGCGGTTCGGTGCCGCCGACGTCCTCATCAACAATGCCGGGTTCTTCTCGCACACACTCTTCGAGGAGATGAGCACCGAGGAGTGGCGCAGGATCCTCGACATCAACCTGACCGGTACCTTCCTCATGATCCGCGCATTCGTCCCACTCATGAAGGAGGGCCGCCGGGGACGCATTGTCAATATCGGATCCGGGTCAGTCCATAACGGCACCCCCCAGCAGGCCCACTACGTGGCGGCGAAGGGAGGCGTCATGGGCCTGTCCCGCGTCCTGGCTCGCGAACTCGCCCAGTACGACATCACCGTCAACCTGCTCACGCCGGGCCTCACCATTACTCCCATGACAGCCGGGGTACTGCCCGAACCTCTCCTGGAGATGCAGCGGAACCTGCGCTCCTTCCACCGCGATGAAACGCCCGCAGATCTCGTAGGAACGATCTTCTTCCTCGCATCCGAGGACGCAGCATTCCTCACCGGCCAGACCCTGAATGTTGACGGGGGGCTGTATTTCGTATGAGGAGGAAGCTCCTCTCCATCCAGCGCCCCGGCGTTTGCCGGGTCCGGTTTGATCACGTGGTGCCGTAGACGGCGAGGACCCGAGCGCGGTTCGGTGTGGGCTCGGCATCCGGCTGCGATGTTGACGTACCCGGCGAGCTGGGAGGGCGCCGCGGATCAGGTCGCGGATCGCGGCCGGCATCGACGGTCGTTCACCCGAGGCGGCCTTGACCGGACCGACCTCGGTCACGACAGCGCGGGGCCGGTGACGGCCGTGGCGGACCGTCAGACGGTACCCACGCTCGTCCCGCTCGGCCGCCGACTCGGCTATGCACTGGGTGACTTCAGCATCCAGTACGGCCGCGAGCATGCGACGAGCGCCCTCGCGGACGATCTCGTCGATCAGGGAGCCGGAGTCGGTGGAACCGTCGGCATTCACTACGCTGAGCACGGGCGTGCCTTCCCGACCAGTCGGAGGAGCATGGAGCCGATACGCCCCACGCAAGGCTGCCAGCGGGCTGGGTTCCTTGGGGGACGGGTCGCGTTGAAGAAGTCCCGGAAGGCGTCTCGATGGCTTACTCCATGGCTGCGGTGGGCACTGCTCCAACACGGCCATGAGATCTGTGGACGGATGCGCAGCCAGTCGGCGAGGGCGTCCTTCGGGTGGTCGGGGGCGAACGTCATGCGGTCTCGCCAATGGCCCGGGCGAACTTCGAACTCACCGCGTCGACCTCCGTGGCGTCTGGCGCGGTCCAACTGCCGAATCGGCCACCGATCGCGCCCTCCGCAACCTCGCTGGCTCGTTTCTCTTCGACGCCGTTGTAGGCGAGGAACCAGCCGAGCACCTGCTCACGGTGTCCGTACCAGCCGCTCTCGGCCTGCGTTCGGTCGGCCACCACGGTGACCAAACGCGTGCAGGCCCGCTCCCCATGCCAGGGATCCGCCGTGGCCTCCGTCGAGTGCGACGGCGGCGCCAGCGCGGCAAAGCACTCCGCCAGATCCTCCAACCAGGCACGCCACTCAAGCAGGCCTGCGACAACCAGAGGAGCAGTCTCTTCCGCCGCAGTCACGGAATGGGAGGTGCAGCACCACGCGCCGACGTTCCCGCCATCGGTGTCGCCCTCACCTGTCGACCAGTTCCACCCGCAGCCCATCGGTCGTATCGGTCCACGAGGAACTTGGTGACGGCGACCAGTGAGCGCCCGCTGTGCTCTTCGGCGGCCGCGGCGCTGGGCAGCAGGGGAGCGACAAGACCGGTCAATGTCTTCGCAGCATCCTCGTCCAGCTCGAACGGGTGCCGCGACGGATCCACTTCCGTCCAGGTCAGGGTGTGTGCCCACAGTTCAGTCGCCACGTCACTCTGCCGTGTGAAGCCGCTGCAACTCCAGTCAGTATCGAGCGGACTCCGGTAAGATGGGGAGGATCCTTGCTCAGCCTTCTGCCTCAGGATCGGACGCCGCAGGGAAGCCCAAGCGATCCAGAAGCGTGTCGAAGAGCTCTTCCGCGAAAGTCTCGTGAGACCGCAGGACTTCCTCGATCGTGGCCACGTCCAGACCCGGGCCGACTCCCACAGATCGGGCCCAGGCGAGGGCACGACTGGCGTCGCCGGGCACGCAGGCGTCCATCTCGGACAGTGGACGGTCCGACATTTCTGCGGCGATCGCCAGATTCAGCCACGCATCCCACTGGTCACCTCCAGGTTCCAGACCCCAGACCAATGCGACGCTGCTGTCGTGCACGGACGCAACACATGCTGGAGCTCCGGTCCACTCGACCACAGCTCGCAGGACCTCTTCGGGCTTGGCCAGCGAGGTCTTCTGGTGGAACTGCAGCGTCTGCCACCCACCAGGTCTCGGCCACCAAGCGGTGATGCCACCATCGTCGTCCTCTTGCGCACCGCCGAAGACCGGGGCTTCAAGCAAGGGACGCTCACTGCGGCCGAAGACCAACTCACCTGAGAACCCCATCGTTACTCCTCTTCAGCACTGTTTCTCGCACCATAGAGGCGACCTCTGACAGCAGGCGCGAGTCCGTACTGGTTCAGGAGGCGGGTGGTCAGCGGATTCGTACGGTGGCGCAGGTGAACGTCGTGTCCCGGAGCAGTACCGGAGTGACGGCGACGCCGGTCAGGTGTTCTGCCAGGGCGAACGCCGCCTGCGGGGGAGAAGTCCGGTTCCGGATCCTCCACCTCGAGATGGGAATCCCATCCGTCGCATCATGTCGAGGAGTTCGTCGGGCTCGGCGCCCCAGCGGTCCTCCGGGAACATGGGGTCGAAGCACAGCCGTAGCACCGGGTCCTCTGCCCAGAGGAACGTGCCGACGGTGTTGATGTTGGTGAAGCCTGCTATCACGCACTAACTCGTAAGTGACCCTCGCGCGGGGGCCGGTGCCGCGCTCTCGAGCGCGACGCCATCTCCTTTGTGGGGCCATGGGCACATGTTGCGCACCTGCGCAACTGCGCGTACTCCCCTCCTGTTTCTCCTTGTCGCGGTGCACCCGCGGCAGCGAAGGTGCTGTGCGAGCCGCGGAAGCACTGACCAGTAGTTACGTGACAGTCCTTGAGTCGCGTCGTACGAGGCTGCCGTCCACCGGCAGCCGACTGAACAGAAGGACTCCGGAATTGAACACCCCCAGTAACAGGGCCGCGTCCCCGCAGGGTTCGCAGCGAACGCTACGGAGCCTGGCCGCGACCGTCGTGATCACAGCCGCGGCACTCGCGTTGTCCGCGCTGCCCGCCTCGGCCGGCGCCGCCTCCCCTTCCGGCTCGTCCGAAGGCTCCCCGCGCCCTCAGGCGCTCCCGCAGATCAAGGCGACGGCCAGACCGGGATCCGGTGTCGTTCACCTGTCGCCCGGGCAGCGTCGGCGGATGCTCGACCAGGTGACCGACGCGGCACCGGACACCGCCCGTTCACTGGGCCTCGGCACCCGGGAGAAACTGATCCCGAAGGACGTGATCCAGGACGCCGACGGAACGATCCACACCCGCTACGAGCGTACCTACGCCGCACTGCCCGTGATCGGCGGTGATCTGGTGGTCCATCAGCGGCACGGGGCCCGCACCGTCACCTACGCCTCCAAGGAGACGCTGACGCTGCCGGCGACCACGGCCGAGGTGCCGGCAGCCACGGCGAAGAAGGCGGCCCTGGACAAGGCCGCGTCGAAGGGCACCCGCAAGGCAAGTGCGCACACAGATCCCCGCCTGGTCGTCTGGATGACGGGCGGCCGGCCGAAGCTGGCCTGGGAGACGGTCGTCACCGGCATGCAGCAGGACGGGTCCCCCAGCGAACGCCACGTCGTGACCGACGCCGCGAGCGGCACCACGCTGAACAACGCCGAACACGTGGAATCCGCCCAGGGCAACAGCCTCTACAGCGGGCAGGTCACGATCGGCTCCACCGTCCAGGACGACGGCACGTATGCCCTGATCGACCCGGAGCGCGGTGGTCACCGGACGCTCGACTCGAGCGCCACCTCCAGCGGAGCCCTAGTCACCGGTGCCGACGACGTCTGGGGTGACGGAACGGCGGCGGACCCGCAGACCGCGGCGGTGGACGCGGCGTACGGCGCGCAGACGACGTGGGACTTCTACAAGGACAGGTTCGGCCGCAATGGCATAGCCAACGACGGCCGCGGCAGCACCTCCCGCGTCCACTACCAGGCCATGCAGGGGGTTCCCCTGGCCAACGCCAACTGGCAGGACGGCTGCTTCTGCATGAGCTACGGCGATGGCGCGGACGGGCAGCACCCGGTGACGTCCCTGGACATCGCCGCGCACGAGATGGCGCACGGCGTCACCTCCGCCACGGCCGGGCTGGGCAACGTCGGCGAATCGCCGGCCCTCAACGAGGCGATCAGCGACATGATGGCCGCTGCCGTTGAGTTCTACGCCGACAGCCCGAACGACGTACCCGACTACACGATGGCCGAGTTGGACGACCTGCACGGTGATGGCAAGCCCATCCGGTACATGGACCTTCCTTCCAAGGCCGGCATCAGCGCCGTCGGCTACGCGCCCCTGGACTACTGGACGCCGCAGACGAAGTGGTCCGAGGCGCATATGGCGGCCGGGGTGGGGGACCACTTCTTCTACCTGCTTGCCGAGGGCAGCGGAAAGAAGACCATCAACGGCGTGGACTACGACAGCCCCACCTACGACGGGCTGCCGGTGGCGGGCATCGGTCTGACCGACGCCGCCGACGTGATGTACCGCGCGCTCACCGTCTACATGACCAGCACCACCGACTACGCGGGTACCCGGACCGCAACGCTCCAGGCCGCCGCCGACCTCTACGGCTCGGACAGCGACGCCTACGAGGCCGTGGCCAACGCCTGGGCGGCCGTCAACATCGGGATCCGTTTCGTCAACCACATCGCCGTGGATCCGATGCCGACCGAGCCGGTGGCGGAGGGCCAGCCGGTCAGCCGCCAGATCACTGCATCCAGCAGCCGTCCCGGCCCGCTGACCTACTCCGCCAAGTCGCTGCCCCGGGGCCTGTCGATCGACCGAACGACCGGCCTGATGACCGGTACACCCGACAAGGCCGGCGACTACAACTCGGTCATCGCCATCACGAACGCGGCCGGGGACACTCGGGAGCTCTCGTTCACCTGGACCGTTCTTGAATCCGGCGGACACTTCTTCATCAACCCCACCACGTATGTGATCCCCAAGTGGGGCACGGTCGAGTCCCCGCTGGTCTATCGGGGGAAGCCGGGCAAGGCCCCGAGTGACCTCAAGGTCACGGTCGACATCGACCACCAGTTCGGCAATGCCATGGTGGTCGACCTGATCGCCCCCGACGGCACCGTCGTCCCCGTCAAGCCCTGGGGACCCTGGGTGCTCACGCCCGACCTGCACGAGACCTACACGGTCGACGCCTCGGCGGTCCCCGCGGTCGGCACCTGGAAGCTGCGCGTCACCGATGGCACCCCGGGCATCTTCGACCTGGACGCAGGTCATCTCCAGCGGTGGAGCCTCGCCTTCTGAGGCTCCGACCCGACGGTCGTAACCGGCGTCCGGTCCGGCGGAGAGCGTAACGGCCACCGCATCGTCACCAGTGGTCCCGACCCCTGGAGATCATGCGGTGGCCCGTCGGCCTTGACGTGGGGCTGCGCACTTCAACGAACCTCTGTCAAGGCTCGGGCCGCCCCACTCGTGCGTGCCCTACGGGTGCACGGCGGCCGGGTCACCCGCAAGAACCCCACGCTCAAGGCCACAGAGCCAATCAGCGCCCCACCGCTCGGGACGGCGATGGTGACCGCCCGTAGCGGCGCACGACCCTGGAACACGGCCACGCCGGCGCACGGCTGCAAGCCGTCAGGCCTGCTTCTTCAGCCACCCCCGCTCCACCGCGAGCAGCACGATCTGGAACCGAGTTCGGGCGCCGAGTGGCCGACGCGTGAACCTCAACCCCCCTCCTCCAAGCGCTCGTTCTTCACGAAGGCGCCCGGGTCCTGGCCGGCGATCTCCGCACCCAGATCGACCCCCTTCAGGCCCAGCTCCGAGAGGCCGACCTGCGTCTGGAACACCTCGCCGTCACCCGCACTACCATCACCGGCCTCGCCGACCGAATCCCGGTCCAGAGCGCCGACCCGTCAGGGAGTCTGGAGCTGCCCGAGCACCCGGACTACCCGCGCCTCCTCGCCGTCTTCAACGACACCACCGGCCCACCGAGGGCCCGCGACACCTGCCAGGCCCTCGGCTTCGAGCTCCTGCCGAAACACATCGAACGCACCGGAGCCAAGACGAAACGCCTGGTCACTGGAAATCCTCACCGAGACCGCTGCGCCATCGGGCAGTGCTGCGAGAAGCGGCTCTCACCGCTGACCGTGACGTACGTCCACGCCGTCCTCAAATCCGCCCTGGAACACGCCGTCCGCGAGGACGAACTGCCGCGCAACGTCGCCCGCAACGTCAAGACCACCACGCCTCGCCCCCGGCGCGCCACAGGGCATACGCGTACTGGAGGCCGGGTTCTGCTGTTGTCAGCCGAACTGCTCAACCGCGCTGTGCAGCGGCGTCGGTCACCAGCTGCCACATCTCATAGTTCCCGCATTCTGCCGTGATCTCAGCCGTCGCCTGAGCCGCGGCGAAGAAGTCGTCGGCCAGCGGCGAGGTGCGCGAGGCTGCCATCGCGACGAATACCTGGTCGGGCGCCAGGTCCCGGACGGGCACGTACCTGATGTCCGGCCGTGAGTAGAACACGGTCTCCGAGCGCCCCACGAACGAGATGCCACGGCCGGCCGCGACGTGCTCGAGCTTCTCCTCCACCCCGCGCACCCGGAGCCCGGAGTCGGGGTGCGGACGCATGGTGGGCTGCGTGCTCGGGTCGGCATGCCAGATCAGCGGCTCACCGGCCAGGTCCGCCTCGGTGACCTCCTCCTTGCCGGCCAGCCGGTGGCCCGCGGGCAGCGCCACCATGAGCGGCTCCGTGTAGAGCGGCATCAGGCGCAGGCCGGTCTCGTCGATGGGCAGCCGCACATAGCCGACGTCGACGCGGCCGTCGAGCAGCATAGGGACCTGGTCGTCCCATTCCATGCGCTGCACGTCCACGACCACGTCCGGATGGCGGCCACCGAACTCTCGCGCCGCGGGGATGACCGGGATCCCAGCCCGAAAACCGACCACCAGTCGCTGGCCGCCACGGGCAGCCGCGGTCACCCGGCGCCGGACCGCTTGCGCGGAGGCGAGCAACGGACCGGCGTCGTCCAGGAGTTGCCGGCCCGCGTCCGTCAGCGTGACGCCGTGGCTGTCCCTGGTGAACAGGGGGGTGCCGAGGTCCTGTTCCAGCGCGCGGATCTGCCGGCTGAGCGCCGGCTGCGCGATGTGCAGGTCCTCGGCGGCGCGGCCGAAGTGCAGCCTGTCGGCGACGGCGACGAAGTAGCGCAACTTGCGGAGATCCAGATCCATGGGGCCCTCCCGGTCCGGCAATGCCTTGAGGTTATCACCACGGTTGAAACGGGTCTTGGACACCCGCTCAGGACAATGGCATCGTTCATGGGGCCGAGAGAATTCGGTACAAGAATTCGGGATCGGTAATTGCTACTCATCAATTCAATGGAGTGATCGTGGGAAAGCTCGATGGCAAGGTAGCGGTAATTACCGGTGGATCCACCGGATTGGCACTGGCCGGGGCCAAGCTTTTCGTCGAGGAAGGAGCGCATGTCTTCATCCAGGCCCGGCGGCAGGAAGCACTGGACGAGGCCGTCGAACTGATCGGCCGCAACGTCACCGCCGTCCAGGGTGACGCGTCCGACCTGGACGACCTGGACCGCTTGTACGACACCGTCAAGCGGGAGAAGGGTTCGATCGACGTGCTGTGGGCCAGTGCCGGGATGGGCGAGCCCGCCATGCTCGGCGAGATCACCGAGGAACAGTTCCACCGCTCCTTCTCGCTCAACGCCCGCGGCACCCTGTTCACCGTGCAGAAGGCACTACCGCTGATCAACGACCACGGCTCGATCGTGATGACCGGATCCAACGCCTCCCTCGGCGCCTTCCCCGGCTGGAGCCTCTACGCGGGAAGCAAGGCGGTCCAGCAGGCCTTTGCCCGTGTCTGGCTCAACGAGCTGCGCGACCGCAAGATCCGGGTGAACGTCCTGACCCCCGGCCAGGTCGGCACGGCCAAGCAGGAAGAGCTGTTCGACGAGGCGACCAGGACTGCCTTCGAGTCCCTGATCCCCCGCGGAAAGATGGGCCGCCCCGAGGAGATCGCCACGATCGCCCTGTTCCTGGCCTCCGACGACTCCAGCTACGTCAACGGTCTGGAGCTGGTCGCCGACGGCGGCACCACCGCTATCTGAACCACGCACGAACGAGACCGGACCACGCACGAACCCGACAGAGCGGCGCCTAAGGGCTGTCCCGAGAACAGGAAGAGAGCACAGCTCATGAGCAGCATCACCTTCATCGGTGCGGGGAACATGGCCCGCACGATCGGCGCGCTCGCGGTAGCGGGCGGCAACACCGTCGAGATCATGGCACGCGATCAGTCCAAGGCCGAGGGCCTGGCCAAGACTCTGGGCGGCGGCACGACGGCGGGGGAGTGGGGCGCCGTCCCGGCCGGGGACATCGTCATCACGGCCATGTTGTACGACGGGGTCGTTCCGACCGTCGCCCAGTACGGGGACGCCCTCGCGGGCAAGACCATCGTCGATATCAGCAACCCCTTCAACACCACGGGCGATGGCCTGGCCCACAGCGAGGAGACCTCGATCGCGCAGGAAGTCGCCAAGGTGGCCCCGGCCGACGCCAACGTGTTCAAGGCCTTCAACACCATCTTCCGTGGCGTTCTGGAGAACGGCCGGCCCGACGTCTTCTTCGCCGGTGACGACCCGCAGGCCAAGGCGGACGTCGCGGCATTCATCGAGAGCCTCGGACTGCGCCCGCTGGACGTCGGCGGCCTGAAGATGGCGCACTGGCTCGAAGGAGCGGGCGTGCTCACGGTAGGCCTCGCCGGCAACGGAATCGGCCACGGGAACTTCGCCCTGGGCGTCAACGAGTTTACGGGCTGACCCTCCGGGGCTGACCGAACAGTCGGCAACTAGGGCGCCGTGCGCTCCGGCTAATGGACGGAACCACCGACTCGTCGATGGCAGATGTCAGATGTCAATAGTGGCGAAAGAGTTCGCCCGAGGAGGCGCAACGCAATGCAGCTCGGTTTCGTGATTCCCCTTGTCGGGCCCGCGGTCGGCGACGCCCCCGCCCTGAGCGCTTTCGCCCGCGGACTCGAGGACCTCGGCTACGACACCCTGTGGGTCGGCGATCGCCTGGTCACGCCGGTTGATCTGGGCAACGGCTATCTGGACCGGGGGCCGCAGATGGCCCGCTCCTTCGATCCGATGCTGCTGTTGACCGTCGCTGCGGCGGCGACCGACCGGGTACGCCTGAACACCAGCACGCTCAGCACGTTCTACTACGAGCCGCCGCACCTGGCCCGGCAGTTGACCACGCTCGACGTGCTCAGCGGCGGCCGCCTCGGCATTGGTGTGGGGGTGGGGTGGATGAAGCAGGAGTACGACGTCGCCCGCAGCGCGGACTGGAGCCGGCGCGGCAAGATGCTCGATGACATGCTGGCGTTCCTGCGGGCGTGGTGGACTACCAGTCCCGTGTCCTGGGACAGCGAGTTCTTCACCATGCCACCGGTCCACGCCGACCTCCGTCCGGTCCAGGCGGGCGGGCCGCCCATCTGGATCGGTGGTGCCAGTGAGGCCGCGATGCGCCGGGTCGGCCGCAGCGGGGTCGGCTGGCTCGGGGTCGAAGGGCCGGCGCCCGCCGCGTCGGTCAGTAGTCAGGACGAGGGCGCAGGCCGCCTGTGGTCGATCGCGCGTCGAGCGGCGGAGGAGGCCGGCCGCGATCCCGACGCACTCAAGACGGCCATGCGGATCAACCTCGAGCCGGGCACGTCCGTCGACTCGGTCGCGGACCAACTGAAGCGGTACGCCGAATCCGGTGTCGACGAGGCGTACTTCGATGCGTTCACGATGTTCGCCGGCCTTGACCAGCTGCTCGACTTCGCCGGCGAGGTGATCGAGCGTACCGGCCGGTTGTGACCACCGAAGAAACGACGGGCGAAGAAACGACGGGCGAAGAAACGACGGGCGAAGAAACGACGGGCGGGCAAGCCGTTCGATTCGGACCAGAGGAAGAGAGTCTCACCATGAGCAGCATCAGTTTCATCGGTCTGGGGGGCATGACCCACGCCATCGCCTCACGTGCGGTAGCGGGCGGTAACTCCGTCGAGCTGATCGGCCGCGACGCCGCCAAGGCCAAGGGCCTGGCCGCCGAGCTCGGCACCGGGGCCACGGTGGGGACCTTCGGCGCCGTCCCTGTGGGCGACATCGTTGTCCTCGCCGTGCCCTACACCAGCGCCGTGCCGGTCGTCGCCCAGTACGGGGATGCCTTGGCCGGCAAGGTCATCATCGACATCTCCAACACGTTCGACGCCGACGCCACCGGAGTGGTCACTCCCGAGGGCACGTCCGGTGCGCAGGAGATCGCCAAGGCGGCCCCGGCGAGCGCGCACGTCGTGAAGGCGTTCAACACAGTGTTCGGCCATGTCCTGGTCCAGGAGCGTCCGTTGGACGTGCTCTTCGCCGGAGATGACGCACGGGCCAAGGCCGACGTGTCGGCGTTCATCGCGAGCCTCGGACTGCGTCCCCTCGACGTCGGCGGCCTGGAGATGGCCCGCTGGCTGGAAGGGATCGGGCCGCTGCTGATGGGCCTGGCCCGGAACGGCGCGGGGACCTTCGACGTCGCCCTCGGCGTCGACCTCCGCGGCTGAGCACACCCGCACCACCACCCCGCACCACCACTTCGCGCACCACATCACTGACAAGGAGCAGTACCTTGCGTGTCTTCCTCACTGGCGGGACCGGCCATTCCGGTTCGTACATCATCCCCGAACTCATCGCCGCAGGACACGAGGTCACCGGCCTCGTCCGGTCGGACACGGCCGCCGCCGCACTGTCCGCGCTCGGCGCGAAGATACGCCGCGGCGACCTCCAGGACCTCGACGGGCTCAAGGAGGCGGCCGCGGACTCCGACGGCGTCATCCACGTCGCGCACCGGCAGGACCTGCTTCCGTCCGGCGGGATGGCCGCCGTGGCCGCCGCGGAGCTCCCGGTCATGCTCGCGTACGGCGAGGCCCTCGCGGGGACCGGTAAGCCGCTGGTCGCGGCGGGGAGCATCGGCTCGCCCGGGACCGGGACGTATCTGGGCCGGCCGGGTACCGAGGAAGACCCGGCCCTGCCCGTCGGCGACGAGCACAAGGGCACCCTGCGGGCCCGTAATGTCGTGGAGGCCGCCGTCATCGGACTCGCCGAGCAGAAGGTACGGTCCTCGGTCGTGCGGATCGCCAACATCATGCACAGCAGGACCGATCGTGGCTTTCTCCCCATGCTGATCGCGCTCGCGAAGGAGAAGGGCTTCGCCGGCTACCCCGGAGACGGCGCGAACCGGTGGAACGCCGTGCACGCCCGCGATGCCGCCTCCCTGTTCCGTCTGGCGCTGGAGAAGGGCCCGGCCGGCAGCTACTGGCACGCGGTCGAGGACGGGGGCGTCCCGTTCCGCGAGATCGCCGAGGCCATCGGCAGCCGCCTGGGCCTGCCCGCCGTGAGCGTTCCCCTGGACGAGCTGATCCTGCCGGCACATTTCGGGTTCCTTACGAACGTCGTCACGCAGAGCTACCCGACGTCCAACCTCATCACCCGCCGGACCCTCGGCTGGGAGCCGGCTCAGCCCCGCCTCCTCGCCGATCTGGACAACGGCCACTACTTCCCCGCCGGCTGACAGCAGGGGGCCCGGGTCGCGACAGTCCGGCGCATGGCAAGAACGAGGCTCTTACGACGAGGCTCGTACTAGGACAAGGCTCTTCTGGAAGGGCGCCGAGAACATGACGACTGTGGGATTCATCGGAAGCGGATCCATCGGCAGCACCATCGCGCGGCTCGCCGTCGAGGCCGGACATCAGGTCGTGCTCAGCAACTCGCGCGGTCCCGGGACGCTCGCGGACACGGTCGCGAGACTGGGTCCGGGGGCCTCCGCGGCGACGAGCGAGGAAGCCGCGGCGGCCGGTGACATCGTCGTGGTCACGGTGCCGGTCACGGCCTTCCCCGACCTTCCCGCCGCACCACTGGTGGGAAAGACGGTCATCGACACGTGCAACTACGGCCCCGAGCGTGACGGGCACATACCCGAGCTCGACAGTGGGTCGCTCACCTCGAGCGAACTGCTGCTGCGCTACGTCCCGGACGCCGGACTCGTGAAGGCGTTCAACACCATCTACTTCAAGCACCTGCTGTCACTCGCCCGCCCGGCGGGGGCGGCCGACCGGTCGTACCTGCCGATCGCCGCGGACTCGGCGCCGGCGAAGGCGGCGGTCACCGACTTCATCGACTCCATCGGGTACGGCGTGGTGGACGCGGGACCGCTGGCCGACAGCTGGCGGCAGGCGACGGGCACACTGGTGTGGGGCAGCCCTTATGGGCCGTACTCGAACGAGAAGGGCCGGCCCGCCGGCGACGACGTCATCCGCGCGGCACTGGCCACCGCCACGCGGTGACCGCAGGGCTGCGCGGGCCGGCGACGGCGTCGACCAGGTCCAGGCGCTGTCGCCCGACCAGCACGTGAGCACGACCAGGAGAGGCACATGACCGACCACCCGCCGCTGATCGCTGTGACCGATGCGGAACTCGAAGACCTGCGCGCGCGGCTGCGCGCCACCCGGTGGCCCACCCGGTGGCCCGTCGATGGCTGGGAAGCGGGCGCCGACACCACTGAGGTGCGCCGCCTGGCGGAGTACTGGGCCACAGGCTATGACTGGCGCACCCACGAGGCGCGGATCAACGCCCTGCCGCACCACACGGCTGTCATCGGCGGCACGCCCGTCCATTACCTCCGGTTCGACGGCGAGCGACCGGACGCCCTGCCGATCGTGCTGACCCACGGCTGGCCCAGCACCTTCCTGGAGCTCACCGACCTCGCCCGGCGTCTCGCGGAGCCGTCGAAGCACGGCGGCGACGCGTCCGACGCGTTCACGGTCGTCGTCCCCTCGCTGCCCGGCTACGCGTTCTCGCCGCAACGCCCGGACCTCCCGCCGACGCTCCAGACCCACCAGATCTGGCACCGGCTCATGCGGGACGAGCTCGGCTTCGACCGGTACGCCGCCCACGGCGGGGACCTGGGCGCGGGGATCACCTCGCGTCTGGGTGAGGCCTACCCGGAGTCGTTGGCCGGCATCCACCTGCTCGCCGTCGCCGCGCCCCAGGAGTACGACGCCGCCGGCCTCACCCTGGACGAACTGGCCTACCTCGACCAGGTCGCCAACTGGAGCGCCAAGGAGGGCGGTTACCAGCATCAGCAGAACACCCGGCCGCTCACCCTGGCCCACGCGCTGTCCGACTCTCCGACCGGCCTGCTGGCCTGGATCGTGGAGAAGTACCGCGCCTGGAGCGACTCGGGCGGCGACCTGTCGTCCCGGTTCACCGACGACTTCGTCCTCACCCAGGCGTCCTTGTACTGGTTCACCGGCACGATCTCGACGTCGTTCCGGCCCTACTACGAGTACGCCCGCGGCCTGACCCGGCGCGTAGAGAAGGTCGAAGTACCCACCGCCGTCGCCGTCTTCCCCGCCGACCTCACCCGGCCCCCGCGCTCCTGGGCCGAACGCACCTACAACATCACCCGGTACACGTCGATGCCGCGCGGCGGACACTTCGCCGCCCACGAAGAGCCCGGACTGCTCGCCGACGACATCACCGAGTTCTTCCGCCAACTGCGCTGAGACCGACCCGGCAGCAGCCCAGGAGCGGGCGGCCACCCCTCAGGTCACCAGACCGCTGCGGTAGGCGTGGACCACCGCCTGCACAAGGTCGCGCAGGCCGAGCTTGGTCAGGATGCGCGACACGTACGTCTTGACGGTCTCTGGGCTGATCACCAGCGTTGCGGCGATCTCACCGTTCGACAGGCCGCTGGCGATCAGGCGAGCTCGCGCGGCGTCAGCCCGGTGTCGGCAGCCGCGCTCTCGGCGGGCGGATCCGCGCCGCGTACCGGCTGACGAGCCGCCGGGTCACCTCGGGCGCCAGCAGCGCCTCCCCGGTCGCGACCGTGCGGATGCAGTTCAGGAGCTGCGCCGCAGGGGCGTCCTTGAGCAGGAACCCGCTGGCCCCCGCGCGCAGCGCCTCGTAGACGTACTCGTCGAGGTTGAACGTCGTCACCACGAGCACCTTGACGGGGCGCGCCACCCCGGCGCCGGCGAGCAGGCGGGTCGCCTCTTCCGCCGTAGGCGTCGCTGGTCGTGCTGGGGGCGCTGGGTGACGCTGCCACGCGCCGGGTCATCGAGCGGGCCCACGAGCGGGCAGTCGCTACGGCGCTGCGCTGGCTGGAGGATGAGGTTGCCCAGACCCGGTGGGCGTCAGGCCGCGGCCGCGCGAAGACACCCGCGCTCGTGGTCGCCGCCTTCCGGCACATCGACCACCGTGACGGGCTTCCGCTCCTGCACGAGCACTGCCTGATCCTCAACCGCGTCCAGCGCTTGGGCGCCGGCGGTGAACCTGTAGGTTCGCATTTCGCGTTTCCCTTTCTCGTTGACAGTGGGCTTTGTCCGGCCCAAGGGACGTCGCGGTGAGACGCACACCTGTCTGATCGTTCGTCGTAGTGCTGATCCCGGTCTCGTTCTCTGCAGCGGGCCTCTCCAGGCTGATCGTGGAGACGTCGCAGCTGGTCGGGACCGGGAGCTCTGCTCCCCGTCCTTGCCGTTCGGGGGTGGGGTATGTCGCGTGTAATCGGCGAAGTCTCGATGAGTCTCCGTCGCACCGACGGGAAGATCGACGAGGACCGCCGGACCGGACGGTGGCCGGACCTCTCATCAGGGTCTCCGACGGCACCTTCTGGGCCCGGGACACTACCCCCAGGTCATGCCTGGCACAGTCATGCCGGGCCCGGAGGCCAGCGGTCCCGTTACAGGACCGCGAAAAAGATCGGGGGGCTCGACCACGTGGCGGGGTGGAGAAGCCGTATCTCTATCGATCAGGAGAACGGTTCTGATCGAAGAGGGAGCCTGGGTGGGTGCATGAGTACAGAGCCTCTTGGCAGCTCGGGGTTGTGACACCACCTGCTGCCCAAAAAAACCCTGTTGCTCCAGTCTTGCGTGCTATTGCCCGTCTCGTCCACAGCGGCGCGAACCTACAGAACCGCTGGCTGGGTAGCGCATGCCGTTCCGAAGCCGGCCACCCGGAGGGGCTGGACAGATGGATGAACACTGCATCAGGCTTGTGTAAGTTCCGACGGAACACATCTGCTTGCCAGGTTCAGCGAGGGGGCCTTCGTGACGTTCACTGTGCATCCCGTCTATGACATGCGCGTGGGGCTGGACAGGGATCGGGTGCGGCAGATGCTGGGCAAGCCCGCGCAGATCAGACCGATCGCCTCAGGGCGCGAGCTGTGGCTGTATGCCAACAACCCGAAGATGCACTTCGTCGCGGTGACGTTCGAGGCCGGGCGGCTCGACCACATGGAACTGAGGCTGGACCACGACCCCGAGGAAACACCGGTCATCGTCATGAACCTCGGTGAGATGGGCTTTACCACGTCGATGTCCATGTACGCCGGGGCTGCGGCGGCGTCGCTGCTGATGCAGATCGAGCTGGTCGACGAGACAAGGGTGCGCAATCTCCACAACCGTGCCGAAGGAGTCGTGTCGGTGCGCACCGAACCCCCGGGCACGGCCCTGAAGCACCTGGCAGGCATCCTGGACCGCGGGCTCGAACTGCCTGGTGTTCGCTCCCACATAATCAATCCGCGGGTCGATCGGACGGGGGTCGAGGTGCTCACCCGTATCGGTGCCGACGTCGCGTCCGTCCGTGACGACCGGATCAGCTACATGTGGCGGCTGCTCGACGAGCGGATCGTGGTCATGGAGGTCGGGGTGTGAACCGCGAGGGGTTTTGGGGTGGTTCCTTGCGCAGAACCTCGTTGACCAAGTGACCGAGGTCGGGAGTGAGCACACCCGTGCACGGGATGTGCAATTGATCCGCGAGCGCGGATGCGTAGAGGTCGGTGGCGGATTCTACGAGCTGGCACAGAACTTCGGTGGCGGAGCGGGCCCGTACGAAGGCCACGGCTAGTACGGCCACGGCGATGAGGAGAGCGGGCCCCCACACCAGGCCGAGCGCGGCATAGAGAACGGCCCATCCGACGGTGACGCCGGCCGCCGCGTACGAGTTCTGGACCGCGGAGATGTCGGCACGAAGAGAGTCGGGCAGGATCACCCACAGTCGTGGCCATACCAGGGCAACGTCCAGGCCGTAACCGCGGTGGATACGCAGCATGTTGGCTCGAAGCCGGTCA
The DNA here is from genome assembly GCF_040630435.1 of Streptomyces sp. NPDC005803. Classification (NCBI taxonomy): domain Bacteria; kingdom Bacillati; phylum Actinomycetota; class Actinomycetes; order Kitasatosporales; family Streptomycetaceae; genus Streptomyces; species Streptomyces sp. NPDC005803. Next base: position 31,162 of record NZ_JBEXXO010000039.1, read on the forward strand.
CCGACCCAGGTGGCGTGAGCGGGCTCCTCCAGGCTGATGGCGTACTGGCGCGCCCGCGCCTGGGCGATCTGCGGGCCGACGATCGTCGAGCCGCCGTCGGCGGCTCTGAGCGCCTCCGCTTCGAGGTGCTCGGCGGCCCGCCGGGCACGCTCCCAGCGGGCGAGCCGCGCGGTGCGAAGCCGACGCGCCGGCGCGCTGCGCGCGGCCACCGGCCGAAGCAGACGGAGGATGGCCGGCACTCCGGTCGCGGTCATGCCTACGCCCAAGGCAGCCATGAGCACAGCGACGGCGAGGGCGATGTTCTGCCCTGCGGGTCGTCGGCTCACGAACCACCGAAGGAGTGGTTCAGCCGCGTGCGGGTCCAGGGCATGGGCCCAGCCCAGCTGGCAAGCCGGCACGGCGACGCACACCCACAGTAGTCCGGGGATCAGTAGCGTGGTCAGCCACCGAGTGGCGATCTGCCGGCCCAGTTCGACGAGCAGCCCGTTCACCCGCTGGTCACGCTCACCCACGCCAGGGGATCACCAGTCAGTTCGCACCGGCGCTCGGGTTGCGGGGCGGCGCCGGCCTCGACGCGTCCGCAGGGTCGCGCGTGCGGGCAGCGCCAGCCGCTGACCGTGCGCATCCCCGGCGAGGGGACGGGCAGCAGCCGGAAGTCGCGCGTCGGGGAGGTGACGCCGTCGAGCCCTGCCGCCGCAGCAGCCTCTTCGAGTGCGTCGAGCAGGGAGGTCACGTCCCGCGCGGCACCAGTGCGGACTGTGGCGACGAGAGCTGCCCAGTCTTCGGCCGAGAATCCAGCTTGTTCCAGCTCCGCCCGCAAGGTCTCGTCCGATTCGAGTGACGTGCACAGATGTGCAATTCGCTGTTGCGCGGGTGTCAGATCGTCCATTCTGCGATCCTGGCGTAGACCGTGCACCGTGGTCCAGTGGTTCAGGTGCGTTCGCAGGGTCTGCGGTGACTGAGCGGGCTGCCGTCATCGGTGCCCTTCGCAGGGGCATGAGGGAGGCGTCATGCACGAGGACGTGAGGCAGATCGAGACCCGCGCCCGGCAGTTGCTCGTGGCGTACCAGGAAACGCGGGACGTCCCTACGCTGAGCCGGGCCGCCGCCTTGTACCGGCGCGTGGCCGACCTGATGCCCCGCCGGGCCGCCGGGCGGGCCGACTGCATGGCCGACATGTCCGTCGCGCTGCACTGGCTCTCCCGGGACACAGGGGAGGTCGGTCTCTTGTGGGAAGCGATGGAGGCCGCGCGTGAGGCGGCCTCGCTGACGGCGGACACCACGCCGGCGTTCGTAGATCGCCATAACAACCTCAGCCTGATGCTGGCCGGCCTGTCCGAGCACATGACGGATGTGAGCCTGCTGCGTGACGCAGTCGAGGCCGCCCAGGCAGCACTCGGTGCCCTTCCCGACGGCCATCCCGGACGGACCGAGCAACTGATGCATCTCGGCGAGGTGTTACGGCGCTACCACGAGTGGACCGGTGACCTGTCGGCGATCCGGGCAGCGGTGCGCTGCTTCCGAGATGCTCTCGGCTCGCTCCCGCCCGGTCAGCCACGGCGTCCTGCATGTCTGGTCGACCTGAGCATGGCCCTGCGCAGTCTCTACGAGCGCACCGGGGACGTCCCCGCACTGAAGGAGGCGGTGCGCTTCGGCCGGGCGGCGGTGGCTGAAACGCAGCCAGACTCCGCGTACTACGAGCCGAGCCTGGCTGCCCTGTGTAACGCGCTGCGTCATCTGTCCGAACGCAGCCCCGACCCGGCCGTTCTCACCGAGGCGGAGCAGATCGCGCGGCGCCTCGTCGAAGCGTCCGCGCCAGGACATCTCAATCACGGCATCGCGTGCAACGTGCTGGCCTTGATTCTCGAACGGGTCTACTGGCGCTCCGGAGAACTCGCTCACCTGCGCCGGGCGGTTCAGGCCGCACGCAACACGGTCGACGCAGCAGGTCTGGCGCACCCGCACGTGGCCACGTACAAGATGAACCTGGTGGGGCCGCTGCGGACGCTCGCGGAGGCGACGGGCGACGTGGCACTCGCCGCGGAGGCCGTCGCTGTCGGCCGAGACGCTCTCGTCGCCTTCCCGCACTACGACCCCGAGCGTGCCAAGAACCAAGCGGCCCTCAGCATCGCCCTGGTACTGCTCGCCGAACTCCGCGACGACAAGCAGGCGGCGACCGAAGCCGTCCAGCTCGCGGAGGAGGCCCTCGCCGCCATTCCACGCGATCACGCCAACCACGCGTGGCACCTGACCACTCTCATCAACGCGCTCGCAGCCGCCTACCACCACACCGGCACTCCGCTGTTCTTGGAGCGCGCCCTGCACGTGGCCCGGGACGCTCTCGCCTCCACGTCCTTCGACCATCCCGAGCGTGCCCTGTGCCTGATCAACCTGAGCAGCGTCGTGCTGAGAGCCGCGCGGCAAAGCCGAACGCAGAAGGCGGAACTCGCCGAGGCGGTGCGCCTCGCCCGCGAGGCCGTCACGGCCACGGTGCCCGGCTTCGACACGCGCGCCGCGGCGCTGTCGAATCTCGGCGACGCCCTTGAACTGCTGGGCGAGCAGAACGGCGAGACGACCGCGGCACACGAAGCACTGAGCAACTACACCGCTGTCGCGCACACCCCGCAGGCGCCTGCAGCGCTCCGCATCCGTGCCGCACAACGGGCGGCCCGCCTGGCACTGGCGAGCGGCGACACCCGCCAAGCGATGAAACTGGCCGAGGTCGCTGTCGACATCGTCCCGCAACTGGCCTTTCGCGATGTGGAGCGTGCGAGCCGGGAACGCAGGCTTCGCGTCGCGCACGCTCTGGGCGCCACGGTCGCCGCGACAGCCATCGCGCACGGCGATCCCGCTCGGGCAGTCGAACTCCTTGAGCAGACACGTGGACTGGTTATTGCCGACACGCTCGACACCCGCAGCGACCTCACAGCGCTGCGGGAACACTCCGCGGAACTCGCCTTCTCCTTCGACGCGTTGCGCCGGGACATCGACGCCCTCGACCACGAGCCGGCTCCGCGCATCATGACGTCGGACTCCGTCTCGGACCTGGGAGCACGGCATCGCAATCGCGCGTCCCACCGCACCGAGCTCAACCGGCGCTGGGAGGAGGCGCTCACCCAGATACGCCGACGTCCCGGCCTGGAGGACTTCCTCCGCCCGCCATCCATCCATGAACTGCGCAAACAGGCCGCCGACGGGCCGATCGTCTTCGTCGCAGCACACGCGACGGGCAGCCATGCGCTCATCGTCCGCGATGACCCCGACACCCCCGTCGTCGCACTTGAACTCCACCCCGATGCAACAGAGTCGGCCGTGATCGACGCGGCGAGCAGGCTCCGCCGGGCGCGGCATACCGCCGCCGACCGTCAGCAGCCGGCCCGGCAGCGCCGCCAGGCACAGCAGGACATCCTGGACGTGCTCGGATGGGTCTGGGACACCCTCACCGAGCCGGTTCTGCGCCACCTCGGCCGCACCTCCACCCCGTCCGCCGACGCACCCTGGCCGCGCATCTGGTGGTGCCCGATCGGGCCGGTCGCCCTGCTGCCCCTGCACGCCGCCGGTCACCACGGAGCCGCGCCCCGCTGCGACACCGTGATGGACCGGGTGATCAGCTCTTACACCCCCACCATCCGTGCGCTGGCACATGTGCGTGCCCGGCCCCCGGCGCCACCATCGGCAGTCGTCGTCGCCGTACCCGACGCACCGTACTGCCCACCCCTCGCCGCCGCCGATCTCGAAGCCCGCGCCCTGCGCGACTATCTACCGGACGCCACCGTCCTGCCCGCCGACGGTGACACAACCAGTCACGATGGCGTCGTCGAGGTGCTGCAGCGGCACAGCATCGTCCACCTCGCCTGTCATGGGGTCACCAACTGGGCCGATCCCGCCGAGAGTCGACTCGTCCTCCATGACCACCTGGTCCACCCGCTGACCCTGCGCGACATCACCCGGCTCGACCTGGACCGGGCGGAGGTGGCCTATCTGTCGGCCTGCAGCACCACGGACACCCATCCACTGCAGATCGACGAAGCCACCCAGCTCACTTCAGCCTTCCAGCTGGCCGGCTTCCGCAACGTCATCGGGACACTGTGGCCCATCACGGATCAGGCGGCGGCTTCCTTTGCCCGCGACGTCTACGGAACGCTCACGGACCAGGGCTGCAGTCCGGCCGCCCCCGAGCGTGCCGCCCATGCCCTGCACCACGCGGTCCGTCACCAGCGCGACCGGACACCGGCTCTGCCAACCCGGTGGGCTGCGTACATCCACTACGGAATCTGAGCCCGGCGTCGCCGTTCCCTGTCAACGGCGCAGCAGTCATGGGAATGTACCGACGCAGTGAGTTCCTCCCATTGTTCGCCTGTTTCATCGGCTGCGTGCGCGGACAGGTGGTCCACGCGTCCGGTGGACGTCCTGGGCCGCGGCGGCGGGAGCCGGTTCAGGCGCCGGTCCAGCAGGCAGAGTCTGAAAGTCCCACGCCGTTCTCTCCTGAGCCCCTAGGATCGCCGGATGATGCCGCAACCGAGTTTTGACGTTCAGGACTTGATCGACGAGCTGATCGCCATCGGCCGCGGACGCGGCTTCGTCCGTGCGAGCCCTTTCCGAGCCGACGCACGTACTCTGGAGATCGGTAGGGCACTGGACAGGAAGGGCGGGATGGACATGATGCGCTCTGTTCATGACGCCGTTCGGGAGATTGTCGGTGGCGGCCTGTCCCGCGAGCTCGATGTCGCTTGGGACGGCATCGGCGACTGGCTCGGCTGAGCGCGGAGTCCGATCGCGCTGAGATGCGAGGGGCTTGCGGGTTCCGGCACGCACACCTGCGGCGTTGTCGTCGGTCGCCATTGCTCCGCAGTGGCTGCCGCTGAGGAAATGCCATCGAAGTGAGACGTAAACCGCGGGACATCCGCTGAGACAGCAGCACCAGCAGCAGGTCGGCGCGGTCCAAAATGACAACGGCGGCGCCAACGTACAGAACCGGTCTGGGGCGCTCTGGACACCTACCGCCTCTACCAGAACGTGGTAGCCGCCGGGACGCTCTACACCCTGGCGATGACGACCGAGGTGTGCGAGCCCCTGGGGCTGGCGACCGTGCCGCGCGAGGTCACACCGGGCCTGCGTCCGGTCATGGAGATCGCCGGAGTGCCCGAGGACCTCATCAACTGGTCGGCGTCCCGCCGCCACCGCATCGAGGACACCCTGGAAGTGCTCACCGACCAATACGTGAAGGACCACGGGCACCTGCCCTCAGAGCGCGGCCGTCACGGCCTGGGCCGGTGGGCGGCGCAGGAGACCCGGCCCGCGAAGAAGAAGCCGAAGCCGCTCGCGCAGCTGCTCGCATGGTGGCGCGCCTCCGCGATCCTCCGCTTCGGCCAGCAGCTCATCGACGGCCTCCTGGACAGGTGCAGGGCAGCCGGAGCGGCGATCCGGCCGCGGGTGGATCCCGCCGTGGACGTGACGCTCGCCGACGTCGACGTCGCCGTGGTCGTCTTCACCGTGTGCGAGAAGTTCTCCCGGTGCCACATCCTGGCCGAAGCGCGCCGGCACCTGCTGGAAACGCTGCGCGGCCGCGAGTACACCCGCGGCCTGGACGACTACATCGCCCACCGGGCCCTGCTCCGCTGCTCCCGCCGTCACACGGTCACGAAGCCCGGCCGCGGAAGCCTCCACGCCGGACCGGATGACCTACACCGCCGACGTAGAAGGCCACCGGGCTCCGTGACTCTTGACGTTCGCGGGCCCGAGCAGTTCGACGGCGCTGTCTTGCTGTCCTGGACGACAACGTCTCGCTGCAACGCAAACGGCCGTCCCCGGCCTGGGGCCTGGGGACGGCCGCGTTTGTTACGGCCAGTTGGCGGGGACGGTGCCCTGTTGCACGCGGTTGCTGCCGCTGCACAGCCCGTTGTCGGGATCGCCGAAGATGTTGATGGTGTCGACTTTGTTCGCCCAGGTGCCGCCTTCGGGGTGGTCGTAGCTGCCGAGGTTCGCGGCGGTCTTCGCCGGAATGCAGATGTACCGGTCCGGGCTGGCACCCGTGTCGATCAGCCAGACGGAGTCGTCATTGCGCGTGTTGACGACCGCGTCCGGGTCGTTCTGGATCGATAGCGGCATGTTCTGGTAGCCGTTGTCCTGGAACCAGCCGATGATGGTGCCGCTGGCGAAGGTGCCGCCGTACACGCACACGCGCGGGTACGAGCAGCCGTACTGGCTGGCGGCCGAGGCGGACGAGGCTGCCAGCGGAACGAGGGCCGAGGCCAGTCCGGCGGACGCGAGCAGGGTCGCCGCCAGCTTCTTGGTCAGTTTCACGGGAACGCTCCTGGTGGGATCGCACGGGTGGAGCCGACCGAACCGGCCGGCTCCGCAATGAGACTGCGGGTACGGCGCGATGTCCGGCCACAGTTGACGTGGAAATGGCGTCGGCACGGGACGTCCCAGGCGCTGACCTGCGGGGACGTCGCCCACCGAGTCGGTACGGCGGGACGACCGCGAGCGGGGGCGGCCGTTTCTGCACCAGGGCGGGGTCGCCGTTGGGTGAGCGCTGTGACGGCTGATAGAGAATGAGGCCGGGATACGCGGGGCCAACCTGGCGTGCCCGGACGCAAGTGAGGGGTGACATGCCGCGTTGGAAGGCGCTGCCTGCGGGACTGCATCCGGACGTACGCCAGTTGATCGTGCGATTGCGCAGAATGAAGGACTGCAGCGAACTGAGCACGCGACAACTGGCGGCGAAGACCGGGTACAGCGCAAGGTCGTGGCAGCGGTATCTGAACGGCAGGTCACTGCCGTCGAAAAAGGCCGTCGAGGCGATGGCCCGCATCGGCGGTGACGATCCGACCCGGCTGCTGGTGCTGTACGAGATCGCCGCCGAACGCTGGGCGGACGGCCGCGTGTTCACCGCCGGTGCCCCGGAGAGCGCCCCGTCGACGTCGGCACAGACGCTCACGGAACGGCAGCCGTACGGGCGCTGCCCGCGCGCCCTGGTCACGGCGGGAGCGGTGGCCCTGGTGCTATCCGTCTCCGCTGCGCTCCTGCTGGCCGTGCGGCTCGCCGATACCCGCGCCGAGCTTGCGGACGAACGCGCCGGTACGGTCGGGGCGACCCCGGCCATCGTGACGGAGTCCCTGGTACCGGTCTCGTACACGTGCCGGCTGGAGCGGCGTGACGGCCGCTGGTACGCGGGCCTGAGCCGCACCACCGACACCATCCTGGCGTACACCCACGTGGGGCCGGAAGTGGCCGAGGCGCAGTGCCTGCTGCGTCGGGCGGGCATCCCGCCGGGAGACATCGACGGCGTCTTCGGCCCGCAGACGCAGCGCGCGGTCGAACGCGTCCAGACACGCGACGGGCTGGTCGTCGACGGCGTCATAGGCCCGCACACCTGGAAGGCCCTGCGGGAGGAGGCGGTGCCGGAGTGACTGCGGAACACATCCGGCTGGCCGTGGCACTGCGGGAGTTGCGGGTCCGTACGGGGCTGAGCCTGGCGGCGCTGTCGGAACGCACGACGTACAGCAAGTCCTCGTGGGAGCGCTACCTCAACGGCAAGAGCCTGCCTCCTCGGCAGGCCGTCCAGGAACTGTGCCGGGTCGCTGACGAACCGAACGGACGGCTGTTGGCCCTGTGGGAGATCGCCGAGTCGAACTGGAGCGGACGCGCGGCCGTTTCCGCCCCTGTCGCCGTTGAGCCGTGCCCCCAGCCACAGCCGCAGGAACCGCCCCGACGTCCTGACACCGGGCGGCCAGGCTTACGCGGGGGCCGGCTCACGGTGGCGCTGGCGTGCACCGTGATCGTCGTCGGGGTGGCACTGCTGCTCTTCTGGCTGCCGGATCGGGAGGACCCGGAGGACGAACCGCTGTCGGCTCACCCCCCGTACTCCCTCGCCCCCCAATGTCAGGGAGCCGCCTGCGAGGGGCAGGACCCGATGCGTCTGGTCTGCGGCATCAGCCCCCACACCCTCATCACGTACCGCACCGCCACCGGCGCCCATGTGGAACTGCGCTACAGCGAGAAGTGCGGCGCGAGCTGGGCCCGGACGTGGGGAGCCCGGATCGGTGACCGGGTGGAGGTCACGGCGGGCGGCCCGACCCACGACGTGCGCGTCGAAGACAAGGCCGACACGCAAACCTACGTCTACACCGAGATGGCCGCAGTCCGCCCCGACACTACGGTCCGGGCCTGCTTCCGGCCCGCGTCGGCCGACGGCGAACGGGAGTGCGTCGAGGCCCGCTTGGACGACGCCCCCGTCACGGCCCGGTCGCCCTCACCTCGCCGGGCCGGTGAGGAGTAGCCCGGGGCCCTGACTCCTGGAGCTCGAGCCGGAAGAGGCGATTCGAACGGTGTTTCGCCCGCCTCAAGCAATTCCGCGCGATCGCCACGCGGTTCGATGAACTCGCCGTCCGCTACCGAGCTGGAGTTGTCGTAGTCTCCCTGATTCTCTGGCTCCGCGAACCAGCCAGATGATCATTACCAGCAAAGTGCACTCAGCCCATTGCCGAGGTCCGTCACCTCTGCTCCAGCAAGAACAGCCGGGATGGTGCTGAGCCGGTCCGTCCGGAACTGCACTCGGTCCGGGCGCGGGCCCGTCGGCAGTCGGCCATACAGGACCAGCGCGTCATCGTCCTCGTCCGCTGTTTCGCCGCCCAGATCGACGAGTAGCGCGACAGTCCTGTCCAACTCCCGGTGGATCAGCCGCTGAACGGCATTACTGACCTTGGAACCCATTTACAACTACGTGCCCGAACTCAAGGGCGGTCGCCTCGCAGTGTGGCTGACTAGGAGACGGCGGGCGCTTCCAGGCACAGGCTGGCCATGGGCGAGCGGGCAGTCCAACCGAGGGTGGAGTAGAGGGCGCGGCCCTCGGAGCTGGCGACGAGGATGCCCGTGGTGGCGCCGGCGGCGTGGGCGGTGTTCTGGAGGGTGCGCATGATCAGGCCGCCAAGGCCGCGGCGGCGGTGGCCGGGGTCGGTCTCGATCTGGTCGGGGACGGCGATGGTCCTGGTGACGGCGATCTGGCCGCGGGCGGCGAAGTGCCCGTCGCGGGTGCGCACCAGGACGCGGGTGACGCCGGCGCGCGTCCAGGAGGTGAGGGTGTATCCAGCTGGGGTGAGAGGACCTTCCGCGGCGAGGGGCGCGGTCATCAGGTGGGCCGGGGTGTCGAGCCGCCACTGGGAGTCCAGCCAGGGCCGCACCGTGGCGTCGTCGGCGAACAGCTTCAGCCAGGTGCCGGGCGCGCTGGTGGCATCGGCGATCTTGCGTACGTCGACCTCGGCGGGCACGGGCAGGACGTGCCGGGCCACGTGGCCCACCATGCCGACATCGATGCTCCAGCCCCAGGGCTCGGCGACCGGGTCGGCCGTGCCTCGGGAGAGCGTCCAGCCATCGAGCCACATCCGGACGAGTTCGTCGATCGCGGCGTCCAACACCGCTCACCCCCGTGCGTAATGGTCCAAATCGATAATGACACCTTACATTGGGTGCGGATACATGGCCAGACCAGCCGTACAGTCCCCGCCTGACGTCGGTTCAGGCGGCAGGCGTGCACCAAGAGCGAGTCCGGCCACAGCCACTGCCAGTGCAGGCTCGCCGCATGATCACGAAGTGCGGCTGGAGTCCTAGTACTTCAGTTGCAGTTCTCCATATGCCCTGTTCACGGGGCCCTTTCGGAGTCTAGATGGCTGACGCTGCATCAGGGAGGCGGTGGTTCGTTACTCACCCGATCGGGGTGCGTGCGGCGCTGGTAGTGGCAGTGGCGGGCGATGGCCTGGTGTCGTCGACGCCAGCTGGACCGGTGGAGGCGGTGCCTGGGTGACTGGCGCCGGGCTGAGGGGGGATGGGCAAGGTCCAGGAGCCGTCGGATTTCTGCCACGGTGAGGGGAGCAAGGCTGCTCGAACCGTTTCTTCGGCCCCTTTTTCGAGGGCATGGGCGGTCATGGCGGCCAGGAAGGTGTGCGCGAGCATGGCCAGGGTGATGTGGCGGTACCAGCCGACGTAGCGGCGGACTTCGTACTGGTCCAAGCCACATTCGTTCTTGGCAGCCTGGAAGCACTCCTCAATGGCCCACCGGGCGCCGGCGACCCGAACCAACTCCGAGATGGTGGTGTCCGCGGGAGCGAACGCGAGGTAGTACGCGATCTCCTCGCGACGCGCCAGGCTACGGCGGGCCAGCACCCAGCGGTTGTGGGTGGGATCGGAACCGTCGATGGTGGGCAGCTTGGCCGCGGCCCAGTCGTAGACCCGCGGCCCCTTCGCACCATTCCCGCAGGAGATCCGCTCCCATGCCTCGGCCGGGGCGCCGGTCAGGACATGGTCGATGCGCCAGCTTCCCGCTGGTGACTTGACCTGCTGCGACTTGGGGACTGCCAGGACGTAGCCCACGCCGGCCTCCTCCAGCATCCGCCGGAAGTGCCACTCCTGCCCGTAGGCCGCATCCGCGGTCACCCAGGCGATCGGCAGGGTGGAGTCCAGCGCCCGCCGGACCATCGCGCGCGCAAGTTCCGGCTTGGTCGCGAAGGACCTGTCTTCCGGGATCCGCGCGGCGCGGCACCGATCCGGATCCTCGGTCCAGGACTTGGGCAAGTAGAGCTCGCGGTCCACCAAAGCCCTGCCCTTGGCGGAGGCGTAGGCGGCGAACACCCCGATTTGGCAGTTCTCCGTGCGGCCGGCGGTACCGGAATACTGCCGTTGCACCCCGGCGGAGACGGTGCCCTTCTTGATGAAGCCGGTGTCGTCCACGATCAGCACACCGTCCGGCTGACCGAGCCGCTCAGCTACGTAATCCTGCAGGTCGTCGCGGATCTCATCCGGATCCCACTGGCACCACGACAGCAGCCGCTGCAGCCCGTATGGGGTGCCATGGCCCGCGTGCTCGGCCAGCTGCCAGCTGTTCTTCCGGCCCACCGGCCCCAACAGGCCGCGCACGTAATCCCGCATCCGCCGCCGCGGCTCGACGCGGCCGAACCGCTCGCCCACCCGCAGCAGCAACGACTCCAACTCGGCGTCCCACAGACCTACTTCAAGATCGCTCTCCGTTTCCCTAACCGGTTCAACGCACCCCGATCGGGTGAGTAACGAACCACCGCCTCCCTGATGCAGCGTCAGCCCTCTAGACTCCGAAAGGGCCCCGTGAACAGGGCATATGGAGAACTGCAACTGGAGTACTAGCGGGTCGAATACCGGTCAGGGAGTCGGAGGCCTTCCGTCCACTCGTGCGCCCGGGAGCGGTTGGCGACTGGGACTGGTCCGGTGACACGCCCTGACCGCCGACGGGTGACATCGCGGCCCAGCCGTTCGTTGATCCGACATGCCTGTACTGCTGCCGTCACCTGAAGAGATCGAAGCGGCCAAGACGCCCAAGGGCGCATGGACGCGTGCCCAGCTCGCCGAATGGGGGATCCCCTGGCCTCCTGAGAAGGGCTGGAAGGAAGCGCTGGTCGCACGCTGGGAGTCCGCCCAGCAGGGCCAAGCGCCCACCACACCAGCTCCGTCGACGCCACACCCGGGCACCCTCGACTTCGGCTGACCACGCAGCGGCGGGGCCGGACAGGATCACCCTGTCCGGCCCCGCCGTACGCTCCCGGCTGCTCATCGGCTGAGGCGGATGCGCGGCCCCCACGCGAACTCGAAGTCGTCCAGGGGCCCTGCTGCGGCCCTCTGCCTGATGGGTCGTACGGGATGGGAGAATCTCGATCAGCCGGTACGTGGCCGCCTTGCCCTTCATCCGGGGGCCCATGACGTCCCGTGGCCCCGCCCCGGCACGCCCGCAGCCATCGATGACTTCGGTGACGCGGCGCGAGATCTTCGACTACCTGCGCGGGATATCGAGCCCCTGGTGGGGGAGGGTTGGACGAGGTCACGTTTCTGGAGGGCCTCTACGACCGGGATCGGCCTACGTCCGAGAACATCCGGCGCGGCCAGGGCTACACGCTCCGCGTCCGCGCCGTGCCCTCGGCGCACCAAGGACTCCTCGCCCGCTGCTAGCCACTCAACGGCACACCGGACACATTGGTGATCCCGGCGCAGCGCAAGGCCCGCCGCGAGTACGAGAATCGCGTCAACACCCTCGGCCAGTGATCAAGCGGCGAAGGCGAGGTAGTTGCCGAGGATGAGACCGAAGAAGGTGATGAGCTGGCGGGGCGTGAGGCAGGTGACGGCGGTGCATGGCGATGCCGGCGGCGACGGCGTACGGCATTGTCTGCGGGATGAGCAGCGTGGGCGGCAGGGCGATCTCCGCTGTGATGGCGGTGGCCGCGACCAGGCGCCAGAGGCGGATGTCGCGGTCGGTGAGGTTACCTGTGTGGCTGCGGACAAAGGCGGGGACGGCGTGCTGGCGTCGGTAGGACAGCTGGTCCTTGACCTGGGCGTAGACGTGAATCCACTGGGCGAGGTACAGGCCGGTTCGGAACTGGGGTGAGCGCAGTTTCTGCCAGGCGCTGTTCCAGTAGATGTCGGGGGCGATCAGCACGAGGAGCACTGCGCCCAGGTGTTGGCCGTGCTGGGGGTGTGCTCGATGGTCAGGCCGTGGCCGTGGCCGAGATCGCCGGCGGCCAGGAGGCAGGCGCCGCGACGACGGACACCTGTCCTGGGTCGTCCAGGAACGTCCCCAGATACCGGACGGTGCCGAGCGGGACCGCCCGGCCGATCCGGTTCTTAAGCTTCATCCGCCGAATGTGACGCCGGTCCGGCCAGCCCGTGCAGCAGCAGATCCGTGAGGGTGTCGATGACGCGTTGGTCGTCTTCGCCGCCGGGGGGCGTGAGCACAGCGTAGTTGAGAGTGACGAGCATCGCGCCCATCGCCGCCGCGATGAACTCGGGGTCGCCGGGCAGCTGGTGTCCGCGCTCGACCAGGTACTCCAGATGCTCCCGAATGGTTTCTGTCTGCTCGTGTAGGTCGCGCCAGGCCCGGCCCGTGCCGGGGTTGTCGGCCACCATCGCCTGAAACAGTGCGAGCGTGACCGGGCGGTTCTGCCGCATCACCGTCCACGCGACACCGAGGTGGTCGCGCAGCTGGTCGCGGTCGGTCAGGTCGTGGTCGCGGGGGTGATCCAGGCCGACCATGCGCTCGTCGATCGCACCTTCCATCTCGGCGAGGAGTGCTTGGAGCAGCTCGTCCTTGCCGGCGAAGTGTTCGTAGAAGGAGCCGGTCGAGCGTCCGGCCGCGGCGGTGATGTCGGTGATCTTCGTATTGAGGTAGCCGCGATCGTTGAACAGCCCCCGCGCCGCGTCCAGCAGCGCGGCACGGGTCTGGGCCGCCCGGACTTTTCGACTGGCGGTACTCGCCTGCGGCATGTCGTCCTCCATGGCTGTTGACAGATGCCAGCGTATCGGAACAGACTCTCACTGAATCAATATTCGGTGAAACCTAATTCAGGGAGGCGTCATGCGAACGATCGTGACCGGTGGCGGGATAGCCGGGCCTGCCATCGCCCTTGCACTGCAGCAGATCGGTCACGACGTGACCGTCTATGAGGCGTACGATGTTCCGCCCGAGGACGTCGGCGCCCACTTCAGCCTGGCGGTCAACGGCCTGCGCGCGCTGGAGAAGCTGGGCTGCCTACGCGACGTACAGGCGGCCGGATACCCCATCGAACGGATGCGGTTCTACACGGGGGGCGGCCACCTCCTGGGCGACGTGCCACGCCTTCGGCGCGAAGCCGACTCGATGCGCAGCATCTCGCTCCAGCGCGGACGGCTCGTGGCAATCCTGCGGCGCGCGGCGCTCGAAGCGGGCGCGCAGATCGTCACCGGCGAACGCCTGGTGGGCGGGACGGAGTTAGCGGACACCGTGGTGGCCGAATTCGCCTCCGGCCGGCGCGACACCGCGGAGCTGCTCGTGGGCGCCGACGGCGTCTGGTCAACCGTGCGCGGGCTGATCGACTCGTCCGCGCCGCGCGCAGAGTACGCGGGGCTCTACGGAGTCTCCGGAATCGCCACCACGACGGGTCTCGAGCCCGGCGTCTGGAACCTCGCCTACGCGCGCAACGGTGCCTTCGTATGCACCAGCATCGACGAGAAGACCCAGTGGTGGACGGCTCAGATCGGGGATCCGGTCAAGCCCGACCTGCGAGGCATCGACGACGCGCAATGGCTACGGCGCGTCACCGAGCTGTTTCCGGAGGCAATGCCGAGGGCCATCGTTGGAGCCGCGACATCGATCGTCGCGTCCGGCTACCTGAACGTCTGCGATCCGGTCCGGACGTGGCACAGTGGGCGCATGGTCCTGGTCGGGGACGCCGCCCACCCTGTCGGCGTCGGACACGGCGCCTCGATGTGCATCGAGGACGCCTTGGAACTCGCGGCGGCGCTGAGCAGCGCCCCGACCGTCCCAGCGGCACTCAAGGCCTACGACGCGACACGTCGCCCGCGCATCGACAAACTGCTCAAGCACGGGCACAACGCCCGTGAGAGCAAGCGGCCCGGTGCCGTTAAGCGACAGGTCAACGCGGCGAAGATGCGCGTACTCCTCCCGTTCTTCGAACGGGCGCAGGGATACCTGTACGACTATGAGCCGCCTTCCCTGTCCGCCGTAGGCGGATCACAGTCCGCCACGCGCTAGACGGCCTGTAGGCCGGCGCCCCGTTCGTGAAGATGGCCGCGGGTTGCCGACGACGGGGATGTGGGGGCGGATTTCTACGCCCGTTCGGTGGTGGCATGCAACGTCCGTAACGGAGAGGGCGCACGAACGTACTGACCGAGCATTCACCGACCCGAACGGATGACAACCCGGTGTGGCGCCGCATCGAGGACGATGCGGCGCCACACCCATCGAGAAGGAGAAGCAGTTGCTGAAATCGCGGGTGAGGAAGAACCTGGCCATCGGACTGGTGATCACGGCCGTCATCGCGTCGCTGTCGGTGATTATTGCGGACGACGGCAGCAAGGTGGAAGAGCTCAGGAAGTCGCTGACAATAGGCTTATCGGTGACGGGGGCAGTGACAGGGGGTACCTGGTTGCTGCAGCGGAGGCGTTCGGCACCGTGACCGGGGCGAGCTTCTTCCGTCCCAGGCCGGGGATGAGGTAAGGCCGGGCGACGGCGGTGTAGCGGGCGTGGGTGTTCTCGCGGAGCTGGTGGACGGCGACAGCATCGAGCCAGTACGTCAGGTACGCGGCCAGGCTGCCCTGCGCGGATGGAGCGGGCACACCACGGTTGCTCGTGGCGATCTTCTCGGTGAGCTTGGCCAGGGCCTCCTTCCTGGTGGTGCCGTAGACGCCTACGCGCTTGTGCGTGTTGCCGGAGGCGAGGACGTACCCAGCCGCTTCCCAGCGGCCGTCCTTGCGCTGGTAGACGGTTCCGTCACCGTTGACGCGGACTCGGCGGGAGGCGGGGGTGTCGCGAGGTGTGGTCATCAGGCGGCGTCCTCTTCGAGGCGGGTGTGGATGAAGCCGGTGAGGCGTGGGTGGGGATGCGGCGGGCGCGGCCGAGGGTGATCGAGGCGAGTTGGCCGGTGGTGAGGAGGTCGTACACGGCGGAGCGGCCGAGCTGGAGACGAGCCATCACCTGGGGCACCGTGAGCAGATCCAGCACCGGTGCCGCCTCCGCGTGGAGGACGGCGTGCGGGGACGAGGCCATCAACAGCCCCCCTCGGCCAGAACTGCCGTTCCTGTTCCCTGCGGTGCCACACGTGGGCGGCGAGGAGTGCGGCATCGGGGCTGTAGTCCGATCCTTGGTAGGCCCAGTGGCCGACGGCGAGCGTGGTGTCCGGGTCGTGCTCGGGCCCTCACCGCGGCCGCCGACCACCACCGCACCCACGGCCGCCTCGCCGTCCCCGCCACCACCCCGCTCGGAGCCTGGCTCGCCGAACAGCGCCACCCCGACGCCAACGACCAGCTCACCCCCGCCCGCACCGACGCCCTGAACACCCTGGATGCGAACTGGCGCCTGCCCCACGGTGCGGACTGGCACCGCAAGTACCACCTCCTGCGCACCCACCTGGAAGCCGGCAACGCCCCCGCAGCCCTCACCCCCGACACCCGCATCGCCGGCGTCAACATCACCTCCTGGCTCACCCGCCAGCTCACCCGGTGGACCACCCTGCATCCCGGCCGGCGCGACCTGCTCAGCGCACTGAATCTCACCCGCGCCACCAGCCCCCTGGCACCCGCCCCCCGCACCCGCCGCACCCTCACCCAGACCGTCCAGCTGCTGGAACTCTTCCTCCACCGCGAGGGCCGCGCCCCCACCGCCCGCGAAACCCTCCGTGTCGACGGCGCCACCGTCCAGATCGGGGCCTGGCTCGCCAAGACCCGCACCAAGCACCGCGAGGGCCAGCTCCCCGCCGAACACCCAGCCCTCGTTGCCGCTCTCTTCGACGGAGACCGGTGTGGACCCGACCCCGCCCCGGCCGCCCTGGCGTAACACGCCCCCGGACACCCGCGCCTGCACCAGCACCCGAGCCCGGGCTACCACCAGCACATATGAGCCCCTGTCACCCGACCCGGTGCTCCTTGGAACATGAGGCAACCCCACCGCCTCGCCCCGGGAGCCCCTGTGACCCGCCGCCCCCTCCTTCCGCTCGCTGCTGCCCTGCTCGCGCTGTCGCTGGCCGCCTGCAACCCGCAGAACGCGAACGACGACCCCAAGCAGCCTGCCGCCCCGGCGCCCACCGCCTCTGGCGCCCCGCCGGGAGCCGCAGGCGGACCGCCGGAAGGCTCCCTCAGCCTCACCGACGCCATCGCAAAAATTCCGGAAGGCGACGAGAAGCGCGACGGGTACGAACGCGACAGCTTCAAGCACTGGATCGACCAGGACGGGTGCCCCACCCGCGCCGAAGTCCTCATCGAAGAAGCCACCACGAAACCCCAACAGGGCCAGCGTTGCACCCGGACCGTAGGGGTATGGAAGTCCTCCTACGACGGCGTCGAGGTCACCGACGCCAAGCGCCTGGACATCGGCCACATGGTGCCCCTTGTCGAGGCCTCGGATTCCAAGTAGGCGGAGTTGCCTTATCTGCATCGATGTCGCACTGCTGGGGCACGGCTGCGACCTGGTCGAAGCTTGGTGGGTAGCCTCTCGTTCGTGTGACGTCGGGGCGTCTGGCCTCGGCCGATGGTAGGCCAACGCCACGACGTTGCATCGGATGCAATCGTGGGGCGATCCTGCGGACTGTTGATGTGCCGGGGGCGTTTCGGCTGGTCGTGCCGGGCAATATGCGGGCGTTGGACCCTGCGCCTGCAATGTTCGAGGCGATGTTGCGAGGGTGGGAGCAGCAGCAGAGCAGATTGTTGGCGAGGAAGACGATCGGTGATCGGCTGAGCCTGGTGCGCCGGGTTCTCGCCCCCATGCTGGGCCTTTACGTTGTTACCGCCCAGCGGTGGCGCCAACGCGCCGCCACCGACTGGAGCGCCTGCCTCGAAGCCGGTCTGACCGCCCAGCCGCGCTGACCACCGGTCAAAGCCGGGTCATCCGGCTGGTTTGAGAAGCTTCGCTTGCGGCGACCCCGAGGAAACCGCCCTTGTTTGAGCATGTTCAAATATGCTGAGTCCGGCCGCAGGACGGACATTCAATCCCTGGGGGGATCTGCGGATATGCGTGGATGGCGGGCGATGATGCTCGTGGTAACTGGGGTAAGTCTCACAGCGTCTTGCGGGCTCGGCGCAGCCATCCACGCAGCGGTGATTCCGCAGGAGCAGCTGGTAGGGACATGGACCAGCCCAGCAGGGACGTCCCTGACCTTTTCGAAGGAACACACCTTCACTGGCACGGGATTCGACAAGGTCAAAGCGATGGCGGACTGTGCCCATCCCGAGAAGCTGTCCACTGGCCGCTGGGCCTTCTATGTCAGTCCTGAAGGTGACGGCATCATCGTCCCCGACGAGACCGCCACACGTGGGAACGATCTTGAGCTGTCCTTCATCGAGGATCCGGCGTGCACGGTTTGGGTCTACCTCTACGGAGACTTCGGAGATACAGAGGATCCCAGCATGTGCCCTACACAGGACCCGGACGAGGGGTGCCCTCAGAACGGCTACATGAAGAAGAGCAAGGTCGGCACTCGCTCCTGACACCCAATGCAACGGAGCACTCGCGCTCCTGCTGGGCCACAAGCACACCAGGAAGCAAGCTGACCGCCACCATGACCAGACAGGAATACCGCGCGTTCGGAATGACGCTCCCCGCCAGCTGGGGCCTCGGAGTGGACCGCAAAACGCCGTGAGCAGTACACCAACGACCTCGGCAGCGAGCGGAGCCTGGTCGCGGTGACCGCGAAGACCAACCGGTCCAAGAGCGACAAGGACCCCGCCCAGTGGCTCCCGCCGGCCGCGTCCGCGCAGTGCACCTACGCCTCGGACTGGGTTGCCACCAAGCTCCGCTGGAAGCTCACCATCGACACGAAGGAACAGGCCGCGCTGGAGAAGCTCGCCGGCGGCTGCCCGGAACGTCGTGGAGTACGAAGTCGCCCCGTAGCAAGACGGCGGCGGGCGGAACGGCAAGAAGTCACGAGGCCGTCGATGACGCCCGCGGCCGGCACCGAACGTGACGCGTTGACGGAGAAGGTCACCGGCTTCTGCTCGGTGTTCACGACAGCCGTCTACAGCAGGGCCCCGAGACGCCAGTGGTTGAGGACGGAAGTGGCTCTATCTCGATGTTCATGTTCCGCTGCCATCGACGAAACAGGTCATAGGTCCGGCCCCACGGTCCGCACTCGGCAGGCGCGTCTCGCCGTGGAACACCGGACTGCGCCGCCCAGGAACGCCACACCGCCTCTCCCTGACCGCCCAGGACCTGGCCCGCCTCCACGATGAACAGCGGTGCTGCAGCCGTTGTTGCCGAGAGGGGCGAAGATGGGGCGGCCGCCCGTCTGGCCTCGGCGGCGGCTGATCGACGGCATACGGTTCCGGGTCTGGCTGCTGGCTCCTCGTCGACGCCGATACCGCACGTCTCGCCCGTGTCCGGGGAGCGACTACGGTTTCAGCCCCAGGCTGCACCCACTCGCTGACTGGTGGACGAGCGGCCACGAAGCCGGTGACCACTTCCGGGGCGCTTGATCAGTTGTCCGCAGGCTGGGATATCTTCCTGGCGCGGCACGTCGAGACTCTTCTCCGTGCCGCTTAAGGGAGGGAACCTATGCGCAACACTCTGCTTCAGCGCGCGGCCGCGCTTGCCACGACGCTGGGGCTCACATCACTCGGGCTGCTCGGGGCCGGCGCGCCCGCGCAGGCGGCGACCAGCGACTGTCCCAAGGGGTACTTCTGTGGCTGGGCAAATGTCGATGGTACGGGCTCGATGTTCAAGACGAAGACGAGCGTGCCTACGCTAGGGAGCTGGGACAACAAGATCCGTCTGCGGTACAACCGCACGGGATTGAACGTCTGTCTCTACCACCAGCAGAACTACGCTGACGCGGGCGGGTACTCATGGGACACCCCCGCGGAGTCCTATCCGATCAACGGCGCTAACGCTGACTTGAGCTCCATCAAGATCGTGCCCACGCTGCGCGAGTGCGAGTCGGATCCCTATCCCTACTGGGAGACGGCGACGTCGCCGAAGGCGGGCGGGTTCGGCGACATGAACGGCGACCGGCGCGCGGACGCCGTACTGCGTGACGAGGCCGGGCGCCTGTGGTTCATGCCCGGCAACGGCACCGGGCGCCTGATCGGCTCCGGCGGCTGGAACGCCATGAACGCCCTCGTGAGGCACGGTGACTTCAGTCGCGACGGTCGCGAGGACGTGATCGCCCGTGAGAAGGCCACCGGCAAGCTGTGGCTGTACCAGGGGACCGGCAGCGGGGGCCTCGGCGCGCGCAAGCTCATCGGTATCGGCGGCTGGAACTCCATGGGCCGGATCGCTGCGTTCGGTGACCTTTCCGGCGACGGCCGCTCCGATCTTCTCGCCAGTGAAAAGGCCACCGGCAAGCTGTGGCTGTACCCGGGGACCGGCAGCGGGGGCCTCGGCGCGCGCAAGCTCATCGGCACCGGCGGCTGGAACTCCATGAACGCCCTCGTCGGCGCTGGGGACATGACCGGCGACGGCCGGGCTGACCTTGTTGCCAGGGAGAAGGCCACGGGGAAGCTGTGGCTCTACCCCGGTACCTCGAGCCGGACTCTCGGCGCGCGCAAGCTCATCGGTACCGGCGGCTGGAACTCCATGGACCACATCCTCGGCGTGGGCGACACCTCCGGCGACGGACGACCCGACCTGGAGGCGTCCGACGGCTTCTCGCTCTACCAGTACCAAGGGCTCGCCACCGGCGGCCTGCGCAAGGTCGACAACTACAACGGGACCTGGTGGGCGCTAGAAGGCGCCACTGCCTTCTGATCCGCCCGTGCACGGCCTCCCCGGTCCCGTGCGATCTGCTTTCGACCGGCCTGACTCTCATCGGACATGCGCCCGGGCAGGCCGCACCCGCGGTCTGCCCGGCACCGCCGGCACGGTGGACTGCCACGGACACGCCCCGCTGAACAGAGCGAACCGTCGCACCGGACTCACACGATCCGCGATCGCCTTCTCCCCAGGAGGCGCCCCTGACCGGCTGTCGTTTCCAGCCGGTCAGGGGCGCGTCGAACATCGCAGGGGCTGGATTCAGCACCCGAACATTTCCGAAACTGCTGCCGTCGCCGACCTCGATGAGGATTCTGGCTCCGGTTCTGATCCCGACGCCCGGCATTGAGATGAGGACCTGGGAAAGAGGGTGGGCCACCAGCAGTTCGTCGATCCGGCCGGCGAGGAGTTTGCGCTGTCCCCTCCGCCGCCCACCTCGCCGCCTACGCCGGGCAAATTCGGTTGCCTCTGGGGGCGGCGGGTGGGTTGACTGACTGGCTATGAACCTGGCGCAGGCGGCCGAGCGGCTCGGGTTGGGGCGGGTGCTGGATGTCCCGCTGCTGCTCAAAGACGACGAGCAGAGCCCGGTGGGGAAGGCCGCTACTGATTCCGGCTCATGGGTGGTGAAGATGACCCAGCCCTGGGGTGACTTCTGGCTACCCATGGCTGCCCAGGCAGGGGCGCTTGAAGCCGCCGCGTGGGAGAGCGGTGTCGCGATGCCCGAGCCGCAATCGACGACTCTGGAAGAAGCGGGTCTGTGGCGACCGATCGGGGACGGTTTCTACGCCCGCGCGGTGCGCTTCGTCGAGGGCGCGCATCCGACCGCGCCGACGTCCGAACCGTTGGCGGCCTGGGCCGGCGGGCTCGTCGCCCACCTTGCACGGTGCGCGATTCCAGCCGACCCGACCGTCGATGGCGACTACCGATCACACTCCCAGGAAGAGTGGGAGGAGTGGTTCGCTCAGGCCGAACGCCTCGAGGTCCTCAGTGCCGAGCATGTCCGCATCCTCAAGCTGTTGGTGGAACAGACCGAGGCCATGGTCGAAGATCAGCAGGAACTGTGGCGATCCAAACTGGTCATGCATCGCGACATCCGGCACCAGAACATTCTGACCGGCTCCGGTGGACCGGTGCTGTTGGACTTCGATGCCGCCGGGGCGCAGGACCCGTGGTGGGAACTGGTCTTCACAGCTTTCCATCTCGCCGGCTTCGACCGCGGCCTGGGAGTGCCCGAGCGCCGTATCGTCGAAGCGTGCCTCTCCGGGTATGTCGCAGCAGGAGGGGCAGTCGGGGCGGTCGACGAGACGGCGTTCACCGGCATGTTCGCCGGACGCGTGGGAGTGGCGGCCTGGCAGCTGTGGATGGCCTGCGGCCACCGGGGCGGGAGTCCGGAGTACCAGGCCGGCTTCGCTCAGACACTCAGGGAGTCGGTGAAGGCGATGGCCATGATGCGCAAGGCTATGCCGACCTGGGCCACTTGGCTCAAGGCGTAAGCGGGGCGAACAGGGTGCCCTGCAAACACGTCCTGTCATCCCAGCCACGTCGGCGCCGGGTTCCGAGTACGCCGACACGAGGGAAGCCGCAGCAGGCGCCAGGCCGTGTCGATGGCCGTGGTGGCGGCCTGCTCGGTCAATCCTCGCTGGCGGGGCAGGGTCACTGTGCTTCTCCCTCGCGGTGTTCACCGCCGCTGGCGCGGCGGCGTCGGAGCAGTTGGTCGTAGTGGGTCACCGAGGGCAGAGGCCTGGTGTCCGGGGGAGGATGCGCGAGCCGCCACTCGTGCAGAAACGTCACCGTGGCCGCGCCGCCAGCGTCCGCCGGCGAAGGGTGCCCGGCGGGTTCGTCCTCGGCTTGGACGACCTTGCGTGCCTCCAGCGCGACCGCGTCCGCAGTCAGGGCCCCGGCCCGCAGAGCCATCGCGAGGCCGGCGACCAGGTGCTCGTGCGAGATGTGGCGGGCCAGCAGCAACACCTCGATCAAGGCCCTGGTTCCGGCGGTGTCTCCGTGGGCCCTGACCGCCGCGGCCCACCAGGCGTCATGGACCGGGGTGAACTTGCCCGCCGAGCGAGCCTGTTCGAGCGCCGTCGCGCCGGGGAAAGCCCCCGGCTTGCGGATCAGGGCCTCCAGATAGTGGTCCAGATCCAGGCGGCAGCTGCCCTTCGCGATCAAACGCTCGTGCCGGGCAACTTCCACGTTCCGGTCGTAAACCACCAGGTGAGAAGCGTGAAGCACGACCCGGACCCGCTTGCCGATCAGCCGGACCGGCACCGAGTACCGGTTCGCGCGGACCGCGATCTGGCTGTAGCGGTCGACCCGAGGAGTGAACAGCCGGCCCGTCTCGAACGGCTCTTCGGGCAGCGGCATCAGCAGCGGCCGCTCGACCTGGAAGTACTCGTCGATCGTCCGCGGTCGCGAACCGATCCGGCGCCGCCCGTCATGCAGGTCCCACTGGTCGACGAGCTCGTTCAGCTCGGCCAGCGAGTTGACCTCGGGCACCGGCGTGAAGTGGTTGCGGCGGAAGTAGCCGATCTGCCCTTCCACTCCGCTCTTCTCGTGGGCGCCCTCGATGCCGGGCCGGCAGTAGAAGCTCTCGATCCCGAAGTGCGACCTGAACGCGATCCACCGGTCGGCCTCCAGCCTCGCCCGGCTCAACCCCAGCACCGGGCGACGGCAGCCTTCAGGTTGTCGTAGCGGACCTTGTTCCGCGGGACCCCACCCAGCGTCCGAAGCGCGTGAACGTGCCCGTCGAAGAAGGCCTCCTGACCGCGCAGGACGCGAACACGCTTCTCTGCACTTCACTCCGCCGAGTGAGGCCCGAGTGAAGAGCCGCCCCGGTCCAGCCGGGGTGGGTGGACCGGGGCGCATGGGGGCTCTGCCAAGCGCCGCACCTGGGGTCATACGGTCTTTATCGCGCCGCCGTCGATGATGTGGTCCGCCCCGGTGGTGCTGCCGGCAAGGGGCGAGGCGAGGTAGGCGACGAGGGCGGCGACCTCATCGGGGCTTACAAGCCTGCCGGTGACCATGCCCGTGGCGGTCGGGAGATGGGCCAGGAGCTGTTTCTGTTCCAGGCCCATCGACTGGGCCAGCTCGGCCCCGTAGCCGTCGGGACTTTCCCACATGTCCGTGCGGACGGCACCGGGCGAGACGGTGTTGACGCGCACGCCCTGGGGGCCGAACTCTTCGGCCAGTGCCTTGCCGAACGCGGTCAGTGCAGCCTTGGCGGTGGTGTAGGGAATAGGGCCCGCATGCGGGGTCCTGGCTCCATTGGAGGAGATGTTGACGATGGTGCCGCGGCTGCCGCTGAGGTGGGGCAGCGCGGCCCGGGTAGTGCGGACCGAGGCGAGGAAATTCAGGTCGAACGTGTCGTACCACTGCTGGTCAGTGAAGGTGAGGAAGCCGCCCGTCTGGCCCTCCCCGGCGCCGCCGCCGACGTTGTTGACCAGGACGTCCAGCCCGCCGAGCTCGGCTTCGGCCTCAGCGACGAGCCGGGCAGGGCCGTCGGCCTTCGAAAGGTCCACGGACACGCCGATCGCCCCGGTGGCCTTGAGTTCCGGTGTGATCGTCCGTGCCGCCGCCACCACCCGCATGCCCTCACCCATCAGCGCGGAGACGATGGCCAAGCCGATCCCCCGGCTAGCGCCGGTCACGACAGCGGCCTTGTTGGTCAATTGCAGGTCCATGGAGCACTCCTATCCAGAGATGAGTCTTCTCCGATGCGCCAAACCTAGAACCTGCAACACAAATGTTGCAAGTTGCAGAGGAATGGCAACTATCCCGTACTCTTATCGGAGAGTCATGGAGAGGGAGCCTCGTGGATCGGAAGAGTCAGCAGCGTCCACTGCGCGCGGACGCGGAGCGAACCGTGAGGGCAATCCTGGAAGCCGCCGAGCGTGTCCTCAGCTCCAATCCGGCGGCCACGATGGAGCAGATCGCGGCGGCGGCGGGCGTCGCTCGGACGACCGTGCACCGCCGGTTCACCAGCCGCGAGGCCCTCGTGGACGCTCTGACAGCCTGGGCCACGCGGCAGTTCCACGAAGCCGTGACGAGCGCCCATCCCGACAGCGCTCCACCACTGGTCGCCCTCTACCAAGCGACGGCCAACGTCCTCCGGGTCAAGATCGGGTGGGGGTTCGCAATGAGCAGGACCACACCGGAAGATCCCGACGTGGCACGAGCACATGCCGATGTGCTCGATCAGTGCGACCGCCTGTTCCAGCGCGCACTGGAAGCCGGCGTGCTACGCCCTGACACTGACCTGGCGTGGGCTCGCCGCGTCTATTACGCCCTCATTCACGAGGCCGCCCAGAATCGCTCGGACGAGGCCGACGATGTCGATGAACTGGCAACCCTCGTGGTCGACACATTGTTGCGTGGCATGGGTCGGCAGGGCAGCCTCCTCAGCCCTTGACGCTGCCGACCCGTGCCACCCCAGGCCGGACACTTCGCGGTCGGGTATCACTGCACCGTGATCCATCGCATCTCCGTCTCATCGGGCACATCCCGAACGGAGACCTTTCGCCCTCACCAAGCCGACACGTAGGACATGCCGATAGCGCGGTCAACGGGTCGATGGACGGCCTTGCCCGAGTAAGACAGGCGGAAGGAGAACAAATAGCAGGTCACAAGCTCACCGGCGAGCCGGATCGTCACGTCGCCGAAGTCGACCTCGGCTTCCATACCAGGCTGGTGGGTCTGCGGCACGAACGCTTCGACCGGCGCCTTCCCCGACTCGACCAGGATCTGCGGTTCCGGTCGGAGACGTAGCGAGGGACCATCTGGTAGGAGACGTCCGCGGCGTGTTCCTCGACCAGGCGACGGAAAATCCGCGTGATCGTGTGCCGCTGCTTGCGCGGCGCGTCCAGATCCGCCTGGAGCATCCCGTCGATCACCGACTTGTACGGATCCAGGGCCGTCGGCCGTGGCGGCAGCTGCTTCCTCGGCTCGGGCCAGACCGAGTCGACGGCCTTGCGGACCGTTCGCCACGACACGTTGTACTTGCGCTCGATCACCCGGATCTTCATGCCGCCGCGGTGGTCCCGGCGGATCGCCGCGTGCAGCTCGACCTTCGACATCTGCGGAATGACCAGGCCCTTTCATCAGGAGCATCCCGATGCTGCCCTGGCAAGCACCCCGGTGACTTCAAAACTCGGGTTCTGGCTCACATTCCGTGGAGCATGCACGCTCAGTGACGGCGGTCGGACGATTGGGCCCTGGGGAAGTTGCCCGGAACTGGCCCGTGCCGGGTGCGGTGGAGCCGACAGTTCGGCCCGTGGAAGAACTGGTGCTCCGGCTGGAGAAGTTGCTGTTCCCGTCGATCGCCGATGTGGTGGTGCTGTCCGTCGCCGTGAACGACGAGGCGGTACAGATAGTGGCCCGAAGCACGGTGACGGGGGCCATCTGTCCAGGATGCGGGAGCTGGTTATGGCGGATTCACAGCTCCTACCTGCGTTTCCCCGCTCATGTGCCTCGCGGAGGCAGACGGGTCGCTCTCTGTTTGCGCGTCCGTAGGTTCCTCTGCCCGGTCATCTCGTGCGGGCGGCGGACCTCAGCGAGTTCCACCGGGACATCGACGCCTACCTCGCCACCCGGAACGGCCCGCGCGACCTGGCCGAGCTGATCGAGTTCAACCGGACCCACCCGCAGGAGCAGACCTGCTTCGCCGGCCAGGAACTGTTCGAACAGGCCCTCGCCGCCCCGCCCACCACCGATCCGGAGTACGTGGCGATGCGCGCGGAACTGGCGAACCTGTCCCGCCGGTCCATCGACGACGTCATGACCGCGCACGGCCTGGACGCGATCGCATCCCCGGCGAACCCGCCCGCGTGGACCACCGACTGCGCCCGGGGCGACAACGACGTGATCCCGTCGTCCACCCCCGCTGCCGTCGCCGGGTACCCCTCACTGTCGGTGCCCGCCGGCTTCGTGGGCGAACTGCCGGTGGGGCTGCTCCTCATGGCGGGCAACGGCCAGGACACCGACCTGCTGTCGCTGGGCGCGGCGGTGGAACACCGGCTGGACGGCCGGCGTTCGCCGCGGTACCTGCCCACGGTGCGGTAGCCCCTCCGGCCCGGCCGGAGTGATCTTCGCGCGCCGCGAGAGGAGGGACTCCCATAGGATCGGCCCCCGGACTCGTACGTGTGGGGGGCGCAGCAGTGACGACCGACGTGACACCCGAACTGGCCGAGGCGATTCAGCGTGGTTACGACCGGCGCGACCGGGCGGACATGGCCCCGACGATCGCCTACTTCCAGGCGCTGCTCGCCGAACACCCGGACCACCCGGTCATCGTGTACGAGGTGGGCGGCGCCTACGACACCGCCGGCCAGGAGGAGGCCGCCCGTGGCTACTACGAGCGCGCGCTCGCTCTCGGCCTCGACGGTGACGTCCTGCGCCGGTGCTTGTGCCAGTACGCCAGCACCCTCAGATGGCTGGGCGAGCTGGACGAGTCGCTGGTGGTGCTCGACCGTGCCCGCAGGGAATTCCCCGATTCCGATTCCGTACGTGTCTTCCGCGCCCTGACCCTCAACGACGCCCAGCGATCGGACGAGGCGGTGGCCGAGTTGCTTTCCGTCGTCACCGTCCACGCCGAGGTCACGGACCTCGGACGCTGGGCGGTCGGGCTGCGCGGCCTCGCCCAGTGGCTCGCCGACGGCCGCCCCGAGTAGGGATTGCCGGGCACCCGTGATCAAGTCCGGGAGGACGATGCTGTCAGTACCCGTTGGTAGGGTGCTTCGTTCAGCCGTGAAGAGAATGAAGGGGCGGAGCACGTGCGGAACGTGGCAGCACATCAGGCCGGCGAGCAGCTGTTGGCCGAGGCGCTCGACGACATCGACGGGCGGGCGTACAAGCGGTGGCACTCGCTGCGGTACGACAGCATCTCGCCGACGCTGATCCGGGCCATGGCGGACGAACTGCTCGACCATGTCGCCGCACGAACGGTGACGGAGCCGGGGCTCGATGCCGCGGCCCGCACGGTCGCCGTCACCGCCGCGGAGTGTGTGCACGGAGTGCTGAGCATCATGTGCTTCCCGAATGGGGACCAGGAACTCCGGTTCCCCCTCGTCGGGGAGCGGATCAGCACGGACCCGGACGACGACGAGTTCGGCGACGGGCCCATCACCTTCCGGGACGTCGTCAAGGAGGCGCCCACCGCGCGGACCTGGCTCGACATGTTCGAAATATGTGTTGTCAGCGGCCATGTGTGGGACTGGGAGCGCGTCACCGGCCTCCTGCTGCGCGACGACTACGCGCCCGCCATCCATGACGGCGCGCCCTACAACCGGTACACCTCCGTCTCCGCCCCCGCTGACCTCGCGGCCATGGACGCCCTGTGCCCCTACCTCACCGAGGCGGCCGGGCATCTGCCCCGCGACTGGCCTACGGTTCCGCTGCGCAAGCCGGACGCCGGGGAGCGCGCGGAGGCCACTCGGCGGCTCGACGAGGTCGGGGACGCGCTGAGCGCGGACCAGCGGCTGCTCCGCGTACTCCTTGACGACGACCAGCACGCCTTCGAGGACGCCCTCGTCGCCCGACTGATCGCGTACCGGGAGAGCGCCGAGGCCGATGCCGTCGCCCCCGCGCCTCGGTCCCTCCTCCCCCTCGGCACCCTCGCCCTGGCCTGCCTCGCCGTTCAGGTCCATGGATGGGAACTCGGTGTCCGGTCCGGGTACCTGCCGTACGGCCTGCTGGGATCGCCGGACGCGTCGCGCCGGAGTGGGGCCAGTGCGAGTCGGGCGGTTTCGATGTGATCGCTCGCGGTGTTGGAGCCTGCGTTGCCGGGCCGCAGCAGCGCGGCGACCGACTGTCCGGAACCGGCCTGGCCGTGGTCGACGAGCGCGAGGAGCGGGTGATGGCCGAAGGTCTTCTTCCAGGTCGCGGTGGCGTCCTGCTTCTCGGAGTGCGCAAGGACGAGCACGCCGTCAATGTCCACGGTCACCGAGCCGTCGACGGCCGGACTTCTCGTACCGGCCAGTTTCCAGACCCGCGAGCGTACTTCGGCCCGAGCCGACCGGATCGCGGTGAGCGCCTTCGGTCCGGCTGCGGCAAGGGCATCGATGAGGCGGGAGACCGTCAGGTCGGATGCCACCGGACCGAACACGTCGGGCTCGGCCCGCACCATGGCGACATCGGCGAGGCAGTTGCCGCCCGGAGCCGCCGCGAGTGCGACATCCAGCAGGACCTTGCCCGGATCATGCACCGCACGCGGCTTACGCCATGGCGCCAGTGCCGCCACCATCGCGGTGTCGAGACCGCACCTGCGGATCGTCTCGACCAGCAGCACCGATCCGGCCTGCGAGACCGTCCCGCTGCCATCGCCCTCGACGTGGACACGCGGGTACAACCCGACACACTTACTCACCTGGAGAGTGCTTCTTTCCGGCGGCTGACTGGACCCTAGACAAGTCCCATCGTTGCAGGTCAGGAGCACTCTCCGCTTATTTGATCAAGGCATGGACGAGCCCGCCCGTGAAAGCGCGAGGCTAGCCTGCGTCAGGTGATGACAGCTGACGACGTGTTGTTCGTCCTCACCCTGCTACGGCAGGCGAAGGCGGAGGTCTGGTTCGGTGGAGGATGGGGGATCGACGCTCTGGTCGGCGCGCAGACGCGAGATCACCGCGACCTGGATTTGATGCACAGGCATGACCAGGAAGAAGTTGTGGTGGCAGCCCTCCATGAGGCCGGTTTCGTGGAGACCCACCAGGTTCGTCCTGACGGCACCGGACGAACACGAGATCGACCTCCACCCGCTGGTCTTCGCCGACGACGGCTCAGCAGTACAGGCATCACCCGAACCCGAGCGTCCGTTCACCTACCCGTCCTCATGCTTCGTGACGGGCACCATCCATGGGACGTCAGTCCCGTGCTTGTCCGCCGAACAGCAGGTCTACTTCCCTCAGGGCTACGAACCCTCTGCACACGATCGTCACGACATGGCACAACTCCGCCGCGCCTTCGGTATCGCAACGCATTTCTGATCCAGTCGGCGAGCGGAGACTCAACTCAAGTTGAGTGACTGACCGGAGTCTCCGAGCCGCCAACTATCAATCAAAGAACCCGCCAACCAGAAATCAAAAAGCCGCGTGACCAGCGGGTCCGGCTGCGGCACCCGCCAACTACCGATCAAAGTCACACAAATCGGGGCTGCAAGGGTTAAAGCGGGCCCCCTTGTCCAGCATGGTCGGCCCGACCACGAAGCCGACCACGACCCCTTGTCCACCTCTGCTACCGCCCCGGCCACCACCGCGTTTTCCCTTGACCACGTCCGCTACCGGCCACGGTTAGACCGCGGACAAGGGGGCCGGTTGCGCGCTGCTCCATCGAGTCCCCGCCCACCAGGGCGGCCCGAAGCGAAGGAGCCACTGCGATGACCACGCACCGACCCCCGGCAGGCGCCCGGCGCGCCCGCCCTGACCACGGGCCCGACCAGCAGAGGGCAAGCCGTCCCGGCCTCCTGCGGCGCGCACTTGGGAGGCCACTGTGGAACCCACTTTGGTGCCCGGTACCGAGCTGGACGGAGAAAGTCCAGGTCAGCACGCAAATACGGGCGCGCGTCGCGTTGTCACAACCCTCTTATCTACTCCTGAACTTTGAAGTGATGTCCGTAGAGGAGGAGATCGTCCGGTTCGGGGGCCGGGTGCCCTTGGCGGGGGCGCGGCCGGTGCTCGGCAGGTGGCCGCGCGTGCCAGACGACGGGGAAGGAGCGCAGTTGATGGCGGTCAAGCGTGAGGAGAACCCGGCGGGGTCGTCGAACAGCCTGCGCGGTGACGTGCTGCGCGTGCTTGGAGTTCTGAAGGTTGCCACGGTCGAACAGATCGAGCAGATCTCAGCGCCGCACCTGAGCTACCGGCACACCGACAAGCCGACCCCGTCGAAGCGGAAGCAGGCCCGCACCGCCTCGCACACCGGGGCGCTGTCCGATCTGCGCAAGCACGGCCTGGCGGAGAAGGGCGGGCAGCTCCCGGGCGGGGACACGCTGCGCAACCTCACCCCGATGGGATTGAAGGCCGCCGCTCGCGAGCTGGGGCGGCCGGTGGGGGAGATGGGCAACCCGGCCCGCGGCGCGGGCCGCACCGGGGCCTCCCACCTGGGCGCCGCCCTTGCCCAGTGGTACGAGGAGATGCACGAGCGGCAGCGCACGGCACACTTGTCACGCCGCATCCTAGTCGAGCACGGCATCAGCTATCTGAAGAACTGGCGATCCCTCGCGCGGCATCACGGCCGCCGAGAACACATGAGCGACATCATCCATGCCGTCGCCGGACTGCTCTCCCGCCAGCAAGCCACCACGACGGCCAGTGGTACGCGAACGTGAACCCACCGGCCCAATCCGCAGCCTCCGACTCGCTACCGCAGTCCATGCACGAGCTCGGGTAGCCCCTTTTCAGCGCTTGCTTCTCGACGCGGGGCGTCCCCGATGAACGAGGCCACAGGGTCTGGGCTCTCAAGGGCTGAGTCGCAGCAGGAGCAGCGCGAGGTCGTCGCTGCTGGGTGTCGTTCGTTGTGCGTGCCGGACGAGGACGTCCGCCATGCCCTCGAGGTTGTCCGGCGTGGTGCGTGCGAGACGGTGGGCGAGTGCGGCGGTCGCATCGTCGATGTCGACACCGGGGCATTCCACGAGCCCGTCGGTGTAGAGGCCGAGTACGGCGTCTGCTGGGAAAGAGAACTCCAGAGCTGGGTACTCCGCCTCCGCTTCGATGCCCAGCAAGAGCCCTGCGGCAGGAGCCAACGTCTCGGTACGACCGGTCGGATGGCGCAGCAGCGCCGGGGGGTGTCCGGCCGAGGACACGATCCCACGATGTGCGGCGAGGTCGAGCTCGATGATGAGGCAACTGGCGAACAGAGTGGTGTCGAACTCGGCCAACAGACGGTTGGCGGAATGCAAGAGGTCTCCCGGAGCGCTGCCGACAGTCGCAAACGCGTGGATGGCAGTGCGCACCTGGCCCATGACCGCGGCGGCCGCGGAGTTATGTCCCTGCACGTCTCCGACCACCGCGACGGCTGTTGTGGGCGAGCACCGTATGAGGTCGTAGAAATCTCCGCCGACATCTACTCCCGCTCCGGCCGACCGGTAGCGCCCGGCGACTCGCAGGCCGGGCACCTGCGGGAGGGCAGAGGGGAGAAGGCCTCTCTGCAGCGAGTGGGCGAGGCTGTGCTGCTCGTCGTAGAGGCTCGCCCGGTCGAGAGCCTGGGCGACGACGCCTGCCAGGGAGGACAGGATCGCCCGCTCCGCCGAGGAGAACGAGTGCGGCGGGCGGTACGCGATGTCGAGGACCCCGATGGGGTGCCCCGAGGCGATGAGAGGCAGGAACGCCCAGGCGGCCATCCCGTCCGGTGGCTGCTCTGTCGGACTGCTGAGGACGAGTTCCTCGGGTGTGGAAAAGAACGCGGTCTTACCAAAGGCCAGGGCGCGTACGGCGGGCCATTGGGCGGCGGTCAGAGGCGTCCCGTCGAGGCGAGCCGCCGCCTCCGCACTGAATCCGCGGTATCCGGCGAGCCGCAGGCGTCCCTCTTGCACGGTCGCGATCTCCGCGGCGTCGACCCCGAAGGCGGGCACGATTTGGTCCACCGCCAGATCGACCACGTCCCTGACGTGGGGGGTTTCGGAGAGTGCAGCGGCGAGATGTGTCAGGTGGGCGAGCATGGTGACGCCGACAGGACCGACGGTCCACCCGAACAGTCCGGTGGCCGCGTCCTCGGCCGGGGCGTCCGCCGATGCGATGTGGACGCTGATCCCGCTCGCGTCCGGGTACAGCGTGAAGCGCAGCCCCTCTCTGTCCTGCGAGGAGCCGCCCGATGGGCGCACAGCAGTGAAGGAGGTCGGTTGCCGGGAAAACACGGCCGCACGATAGCGGCTCTCGAACGCCGAGGACTGGAGCCACAGAAAAGCTTCCCAGGGCCGTCTGCCGAGCGGTGACGCCGCACTGACTCCGAGCATGTCCGCCCCGGCGTCGTTGAGGTATTCGATCTGGCCGTCGAGGTCGAGAGAACAGCAACCGGTGCGCAGTCGCCGCGTGTAACGCAGGGCAGCCCTGCCCTGGGCGGATCCGGCGTCGGAGGTCTCCGGGGCCGGGAGCACGAGGGGTCCTGCCCTCGCCTTAAGGGGAGTTCCGCTGTCGGCGGCCGCCCGCAAGCGCCGCGCAGCCACGCAACAGGAGGCGTCGATCGCCTCGCGCTCCGCCCCGCTGAGTTCCGGCGCGTGCGACACGGGCCACAGGAGCACCATTCCACCCCATGGGGTGGAACCGCTCGCGATCGGGGCCGCCGCCAGCAGGAACTCGTAGGGGGCGACAAGTCCGATCCGCGGGTAGCGACGGGCCATCTCCTCCTGGCTGCTCACCCACACGAGACGATCCCGGCGAATCGCCTCGGCCACCGGGCTGGCGGCGTCCGCCGGGATCCTGGTCCATGGAGCGAAGACCCGCCGCGAAACGCCGGAGACAAGCGCCATATGAAGCACACACGCGCCCGGCTCCAGCAAAAACAGGATGCCGGCCGAAGCGCCGACCTCCCGCACCACGCCGGCCAGGACGTCGCCGAGAACCTCCGCCCGCCGGTCGGCCTCGCTGTCGGTCCCAGGTCGAGTCATGTTCCGCTCACCCACCTCGAGAGAATCCCCGCCGAACCACTGCAGAGCGGGCAGAGCTCACACCGCCAGGCTACTCACGAACCGCAGGAACGGCATGGCATCCCCCAGGTGACAACGGCGCGCCGACCGCCCCTTCACGGAGAGTGCCTCCCGAATGCGCGGTCGGCGGCTCCAGCAGAACCCGGGGTTCGGGACCGTCCGGCCGCACACGGATGACGCACCAGGCGCGGGCTGCGGGCGTCGGTTGAGAGGCGGGAATCGCCGGACGGGAGCCCTTGGGCCTCGGAGAACGCTGCGCCGTCCCGCCCGTCGTCCGGCACGCGCGGCGGGTTTTGGACCTCCTGGGCCAGCTCTTCAACACCACCGCCATGACCATCAGCCGCGCAGCGAAAGACGTCCGCCCCCTCCTGGAAGCCCATGGCGTTCACATCCCTGCCTCGACCGCCCGTTTCCGCGCACCAGCTGACATCGCCAGGTTCCTCGACCTCGACACCACCATGATCAAACCGACGTGTTGATTCCCGGCAAGTCCTAAGAAGTCATCTCATTTGGGTGACTCGGTATCCTGTGAGTCATGGTGGGGATCGTTGAGCGGCTGGTTCCGGACGAGTTGTGGGAGTTGTTCC
>NZ_JBEXXO010000040.1:0-64460 GCF_040630435.1 Streptomyces sp. NPDC005803
GCTCAGCCGAAGGCCGCCTGCGTGCACCGCAGTTACCAGTCCGAGTGATCAAGTACGAGAGATCGTTCGGGCCCTGAGGTTAAAGATCAAGTTAGACATGGCCGCGGTCCACGACGCCTATCTGGCGAACTTCAACACGATCAAGGCGGCAGCCGTTCCGGGAACCACGGACGACACCTCTGCCCGCAAGGGCCTCGTGAGCCAACCGGAGTAGGGACGGCGCGGGGCCGCCGGTCTCAGTCCCGGCGGTCGCTCTCCTGCTCCAGCAGTTCACCGAGGTCGGTGAGCCGGTCCAGCCCCCGCACGGCCCGGGACATCCGCGCGTTGTGCTCGAACCGGTCCCGGTGCAGGTGCAGGAGATTCCAGTACCCGGCCGTGTAGGGGCAGGCGTCCTCGCCGACCCGTACGGACGGCTTGTACCGGCAGGGGCCGCAGAGGTCGCTCATGCGGTCGATGTAGGCGCCCGCGGACGTGTAGGGCTTGGTGGTCATGCGTCCGCCGTCCGCGTACTGCGACATCCCCACCACGTTCGGGACCATGACCCAGTCGTAGCCGTCGACGAAGCTGCGGTGGAACCAGTCGGTGACGGCCCCGGGCTCCCAGCGCCGTTGCAGCGCGAAGCTGCCCAGGACCATCAGGCGGGGAATGTGGTGCGTCCAGCCCGTCCGCCTGACCTGGTCGAGTACGCGGGAGAGGCAGTTCGCCCCGGTCGCGTCCGAGGACAGCTCCGTGAACCAGTCGGGCAGCGGTTCGTGGTGGCCCAGTGCGTTGCTCGTGCGGTACTCCGGGCCGAAGTACCAGTAGACGTGCCAGACGAACTCGCGCCATCCGGCGATCTGCCGTACGAATCCCTCGGTGCTGTTCAGCGGCACGCCGCCGGACCGCCACTGCGCCTCCGCCCGCTCCACGCACTCCGCGGGGTCCAGCAGGCCGAGGTTGAGCGACGAGGAGAGCAGGCTGTGGCTCATCGTCGCGTCACCGGTGAGCATCGCGTCCTCGTACGCGCCGAACGTGGCGAGCCGGTGCTCGACGAAACGGCGTAGGGCGGCAAGGGCCTCGCGGCGCGTGGCGGGGAACCCGCGTGGCGCGTCCTCGCCGACGAACTCGACGTCCCCGTCGCGCGCCCAGCGGTCGAGGTCCGACCGCACCTCCGCATCGATGTCGCTCTCCCGCGGCCGGTAGGGGGCCGGGACGCCCAGTTCGGTGGCGCCGCGCGGCGGGGGCTGCCGGTTGTCATGGTCCAGATTCCATGTGCCGCCGACGGGGCGGTCGCCCTCCATCAGCAGGTCGTGCGTCCGGCGGACCCACCGGTAGAAGTCCTCCTGGCGCAGGTGCTTCGTCCCGTGCCCGTCGGCCCAGGTCCTGAACTCGTCGTGCGTCACGAGAAAGCCGCGCGCCGGCAGGACCCGTACGGCAGGCAACGCGTCCACGAGGTCGCGGGCCGCGCGGGACGTGGGGTGGTGCACCGTCACCGGGGCGTCACCCACCGCCTCGCGCAGACCCTGGCGGTAGGTGTCCGCCTTGACGTACCGCACGCGGTCACCGAGTTCGACGGCCCGGTGCCGCATCGCCGACAGGATCAGGTGCGCCTTGGCGCGATGGAACCGCCGGCGTCGGAAGACGGCCCGGGACTCGATCATCACCAGCGGCGCGCCCCGGTGCGGGCCGCCCCGTGCGGGATCGACGAAATGGGGACCGAGCTGGTCACCGAACAGCCAATGAGGAGTGCCGGACTCTTCGTCAGTCATGCCGAGCGCTCCCTCGACGATCCGTTGCCGGGCCGGCGCACCGCGCGACGTCGGCTCCTTCCGCACCGATCAAAGCGCACCGCGGCACGGGCCGTGCCCCGCACACGCCGGGCAGCCGGCTCTTCGCGGAGTCACTCCGCCGGGGCCGTCTCGCCGGCGGGCGGCGCCCTGGCCCCTCGGCCGGGCCCGGGCCCCCTCGCCGGGCCCTTTCGTCCCCGGCCCGGCGCGATGCCTCCGCCGTTGATCCGCCCTCACCTTCTCCACATATCCGGAGGCGCGGTGACGGAGTGAACACCCGGGCCCGGAAAACGCTCCACACACGCGTCGTTCATTCGCAGATGACGCACAAACAGGAGCGATTTTCACAGCGGCGTCATACAGAAGTCCTGCGTACTCCCCGACAGCCGCACCTCCTCGCCCGCCCGGGAATTCGGAGACAGTGGCATCCGGGAATCCTGCACACGGCGTGCGCACACCGGTCACCGTTCCGGACACGAGACACCAGGTCAGGGCGGTCCAGGGGGACGATTGGGGCGGTAGTGCCCTGCGGGAGGCGTGAAGTTGCGAGGACGCCGAATTCATCCGGTGAAGCTCATGAAGAACCTGCTCCCATGCAATGAACACCTCTGCACGTGATTCGATTTCAACGGAGTGACGACCCCGGATCCGTCGCAGTTCGATTGGCTGTTCGTGGCGCGGGCGTGCTTTGATCCTGGGCCATACGGGGGTCGCACGACGGACTCCCTGCATAAGCAATTCCCATACGAAGGGCGCTCATCATGAACTACACCCCCCAGGTCGAGACCGCCGAGATCTCCGACAGCGACCTCGACAACATCTCGGGCGGCCTCGTCGGCGGCCTCGTCGGCAACGTCACGGGCACCGTCGAGGGCATCCTCCCGGTCGCCGGCCTCGTCGGCTCGGTCACCGGTCTCGTCGAGGGCACCACCGGCGTGAACACGGGCGCGGTCACCGGCCTGGCCGCCGGCCTGACCGCCGGTCTCTGAGACACGGCAGCACTCCGCCGAGCCCCGGAACCCGTCGGTTCCGGGGCTCGGCGCCGACCGCGGACAGGTGAGGGAAGAGTTCCGTGCAGTTCCGCCAACAGGCCCTTTCCAAGCTGCAGTCGCCCGAACAACTCGATCTTCCGGTGCGCTTCGCCCGCCCGCAGGGCCTGCTCGTCCTCTGCGTCACCCTCGCGGTGATGGCCGCCGCCGGCCTCTGGGCCGTGACGGGCTCCGTCGCCGCCACCCTCGACGCCCCCGGCGTCCTCACCCACAGCCGCGGCAGTTACCTCCTGCAGAGCCCGGTCGCCGGCCAGGTCACCGAGGTGCTCGCCGACGAGGGCGAGACCCTGCCCCGGAACACCCCCCTGCTCAAGGTCCGTACGGAGCAGGGGGAACGCGTCGTCCGCACGATCGACGCGGGCCGGCTCACCTCGGTGACGGCCACCATCGGCGCCGTGGTCACCACGGGCGCGGACGTGGCGAGCATCGAACGGATCGACGGCGCCGACGACCCGCTGGTCGCCCTGCTCTACGTGTCGGGCAGCAGCGCCGCATCGGTCCCGGTGGGCGCCTCCGTCGACCTCACCGTCCAGTCCGTTCCCGCCCAGCAGTACGGCGTGCTGCGCGGCAAGGTGGCCGCGGTCGGCCGGGCCGCCCAGACGCAACAGCAGATCACCCGCTTTCTCGGCGACGCCCAGCTCGGCGAGCAGTTCTCCCGGCGCGGCCGGCCCTTGGCGGTCCTGGTGAGGATCGAGCACGCGGACTCCACGAAGTCCGGCTACCGGTGGTCCTCGGCCGACGGCCCCCCGTACGCGATCGGCTCCATGACCCTGGCCACCGGTTCCGTCCGTCTCGCCGACCAGCGCCCGATCGATTGGCTGCTCCCGTGACCGCACCGCACCCGTCCCCCACCGCCCAGCACGTGCCGCCGCCCGGCCGCGGCAGGCACCGTCCGGAGGGGTCCCCGGGCAGCAGGCGGCGGTCACGTCCGGCGCCGAAGCCCGGGCGGACCAAGACCGTGCACACTCCCACCGTGCTCCAGATGGAGGCACTGGAGTGCGGTGCCGCCTCGCTGGCGATGGTGCTCGGCCACTACGGCCGCCATGTGCCGCTGGAGGAGCTGCGCATCGCCTGCGGCGTCTCGCGTGACGGCTCGCGCGCCAGCAACGTACTCAAGGCCGCCCGCGGTTACGGTCTGAAGGCCAAGGGCATGCAGATGGAGCCCGCGGCCCTCGCGGAGGTCCGCGCGCCCGCCATCCTGTTCTGGGAGTTCAACCACTACGTCGTGTACGACGGCGTGGGACGCCGTCTGGGACGGCGGGGCGTGTACATCAACGATCCCGACAAGGGACGCCGGTTCGTGCCCGCCGAGGATTTCGACACCAGCTTCACCGGGGTCGTCCTGGTCCTCGAACCCGGCGAGGACTTCGAGCGCGGCGGGCGGAAGCCCGGTGTCATGGCCGCGCTTCCCGCCCGGCTGCGCGGCACGACGGGCACGATGCTGGTCGCCCTGCTCGCCAGCCTGCTGCTGGTGGCGGTCGGGGCGACGCTCCCCGCCCTGAGCCGTACCTACATCGACATGTTCATGATTGGTGAGCAGAGCTCGCTGCTGGGCGTGCTGTTCGCCGCGATGGGCGCCATGGTCGCCCTCACTGTCGTCCTCACCTGGCTGCAACAGGCGAATCTGCTGCGGGGGCGCATCATCGCGTCCACGCTCGGCAGCGCGCGCTTCTTCCGGCATCTGCTCCGGTTGCCCGTCACCTTCTTCTCGCAGCGCAGCCCCGCCGATCTCGTCCAGCGCCTCCAGTCGAACGACGCCGTGGCCGAGACCCTCGCCCGGGATCTCACCTCGGCGGGCGTGGACGGCATCGTCGTCCTCCTCTACGCGTTCCTGCTCTGGACCTACGACCCCCAGCTGACCGTGATCGGAGTGGGGATCGCGTTGCTCAACGTGGTCGCCCTGCGCGTCGTCGTGCGGATGCGGGCCGTGGGCACGCAGAAGCTGCGGGCCGACAGCGCCCGGCTCACGAACACCTCGTACACCGGGCTCCAGTCGATCGAGACGATGAAGGCCACGGGAGGCGAGAACGGGTACTTCCGCCGGTGGGCCGGGCAGCACGCGACGACGCTGGAGGAGCAGCAGCGCCTCGGGGTGCCGAGTGCGTGGCTGGGCGTCGTGGCCCCCGCACTCGCGACGCTCAACAGCGCGCTGATCCTGTGGATCGGCGGTCTGCGGGCCGTCGAGGGGCACATCTCGATCGGCCTGCTCGTCGCCTTCCAGGCTCTGGTGACCCGCTTCACCGCGCCGGTCACCAGGCTCAACGGGGTGGCGGGCCGGGTCCAGGACTTCGCGGCCGACGTGGCCCGGCTCAAGGACGTGGAGAACTTCCCGGTCGACCCGCTGTACTCGCGCCGTGAGCCGGCCGCGAGCACCCGCCGTCTCAAGGGCCATGTGACGCTGGAGGACATCACCTTCGGCTACAGCCCGCTCGACAAGCCGCTCCTCACCCGTTTCTCGCTGTCCGTGGGGCCCGGGCAGCAGGTGGCGCTCGTCGGCGGTTCGGGCAGCGGCAAGTCGACGGTCTCGCGACTCATCTCGGGTCTCTACAGCCCGTGGGAGGGCACCATCCGCATCGACGGGCAGCGCCTGGAGGACATACCCAGGGGCGCGCTGGCCGCGTCCGTGTCCTTCGTCGACCAGGACGTCTTCCTCTTCGAGGGGACGGTCCGGGACAACGTGGCGCTGTGGGACCCCTCGGTCCCGGACGAGGCCGTGACCGAAGCTCTGCGGGACGCCGCCCTCTACGACGTCGTCGCCCGCCGGCCCCGCGGTATCCACAGCCGGGTGGAGCAGGACGGCCGGAACTTCTCCGGCGGGCAGCGCCAGCGACTGGAGATCGCCCGGGCGCTCGTGCGCCGCCCCAGCATCCTGGTCCTGGACGAGGTCACCAGCGCGCTGGACGCCGAGACGGAGCGGATCATCATCGACAACCTGCGGCGGCGCGGCTGTGCCTGTGTCGTGATCGCACACCGGCTGAGCACGGTGCGCGACAGCGACGAGATCGTGGTCCTGGACCACGGGACCGTCGTGGAGCGGGGCCGGCACGAGAACCTGGTGGCCGCCGGGGGCCCGTATGCCGATCTGGTCAGGGAGCACTGACGTGACATCCCCCCATCCCGTCGCGGGCGCGGAATCTGTCGGGCAGGACCCGGTCATCGGCGCGCTGGGAGCTCTCGGAGCACCGGTCGGCTGCGCCGGGCTGCGGAGCCTTCCGCTGGAAGGCCCGCACGTGTTGTGGCTCGTCGTGGGCGGCGCCCTCGACCTGTTCGCGGTGGACGCGGTCGAGCAGGGGCACTGGCACTTCCTGGGCCGACTCGAACCGGGAACCCTCGTACTGGGCCCGGTCGAGGGCCCGCGGCACACCCTGGTGGGGCGGCCGCTGCGGGAGTGCGTGCTGCGCAGGATCCCGCTGCGTGAGCTGTACCGGCCCCAGTACGCCGAGCAGGGAACGTACGACGGCCAGTACAGCAGCAGTTACGACACCGGGGACGCCACGCTGAGCCTGCTGGAGCACGCCTTCTCGCTCGGTGTGGGCCGCGGGCGGCGGGTGCTGTTCGAGGCCCCGCTGGACGGGCGGACCACCGTCGACGAGGCGGCGGGCGACGACGACATCCTGTGGCTGCCGGTGTCGCCGGGGAGTGTGCAGTACGGCGCCGCGTTCAGCGCCGAGGCCGCGGGCGACCTGCTCGTCGACGCGTCCATGTGGCAGGGGATGGTCAATCAGCAGTACCGCCTGCTGTCGGCCCTGGACCGCTGGATCGAGCAGCTGGAGCGGGCGCACGAGGACCGGACCGCGGCGGGTCTGAAGGCGGGCGAGGCCGTCCGCAAGGAGGCGGACCAGGCGCTGCTCACCTCGATCGGCCGGTCCCGGCGGGGTTTTGCACCTGCGACGGGAGCTTCGGACGACGCGGTGTACGAGGCCTGCCGCCTGGTGGCCCGGGACTCCGGGATCGTCCTCGGTGAGCCCGCGACGGGCGGGGCGGTGAGCGACCGGATCGACCCGGTGGAACGGGTGGCGGTCGCCTCGCGCGTCCGCACCCGGGCGGTGCGGCTCGACGGGCGCTGGTGGCGGGAGAACTCCGGACCGTTGGTGGGCCGTCGGGCCGCCTCCGGAGCGCCGGTCGCCCTGCTCTGGCGCCGTGGCCGCTACGAGGCGGTCAACCCGCTGACGGGGCGGCGCAGCCGCGTCGACAGCTCCTGTGCGCGGGAGTTCGACGAACGAGCCGTGATGTTCTACCGGCCGCTTCCGGAGCAGCCGTTGGGCAAGCGGCAGCTGCTGCGGTTCGCCCTGTTCGGCACCCGGGGGGACCTGCGGAAACTCATGCTGGCGGGACTGGTGACGGTCGCGCTGGGATCGCTGGTGCCGATCGCGACCGGCAAG
Organism: Streptomyces sp. NPDC005803; assembly: GCF_040630435.1. Classification (NCBI taxonomy): domain Bacteria; kingdom Bacillati; phylum Actinomycetota; class Actinomycetes; order Kitasatosporales; family Streptomycetaceae; genus Streptomyces; species Streptomyces sp. NPDC005803. The sequence goes on from NZ_JBEXXO010000040.1 coordinate 7,198, forward strand.
GTGCTCGGCGTGTACGTGCCCCACGCCCAGAACGCCCTCATCGTCCAGGTGTCGTTGGCCGTCATCATCTCCGGAGTCGTCTCGGCGGCCTTCACGCTCCTGCAGAACCTGACGATCCTGCGGATGGAGGGGCGGATCGAGAGCACGCTCCAGCCCGCCGTCTGGGACCGGCTCCTGCGGCTGCCGACGAAGTTCTTCACCGAGCGCTCCACGGGAGAACTGGCGAGCGCGGCGATGGGGGTGAGCGCCATCCGCCGGGTGCTGTCCGGCACCGGGCCCGTCGTGCTGCAGGCGGGCACGCTCGGGGCGATGAACCTGGGGCTCCTGCTCTGGTTCAGCGTCCCGCTCGCACTCACCGCCGTCGCGATGCTGGTGATCATCGCCGGGGTGTTCCTCACCCTGGGCATGGCGGAGCTCCGCTGGCAGCGCCGGCTGGTGGTGCTGGGCAACAAGCTGAACAACCAGGCGTTCCAGACGCTGCGGGGACTGCCCAAGCTGCGGGTCGCGGCGGCGGAGAGCTTCGCGTACGGGGCGTGGGCGGCGGAGTTCGCCCGGAGTCGCGAGCTGCAGAAGCGGGCGGGCCGGATCAAGAATCTGACGACGGTCCTGAACGCGGTCTACCTTCCGCTGTGTTCGCTGGTCGTCTTCGTCCTGCTGGCGGGCCCGGCACGAGGCTCTTTGACGGCGAGCGAGTTCCTGACCTTCAACACGTCCGTGACGATGCTGCTGACGGCCGTCACCCAGCTCACCGGGGCGTTCGTGTCCGCCGCCGCCGTGCTGCCGATGTTCGAACAGATCAAGCCGGTGCTCGACGAGGCACCCGAGGTACGCGGCGCCAGCACCCAGCCGGGTGCGCTGTCCGGGGAGATCGAGGCCAGGAGTGTGTCCTTCCGCTATTCCGACGACGGGCCCGTCGTCCTCGACAACGTGTCGCTGACGGTGCGCCCGGGCGAGTTCGTCGCGGTCGTGGGCCCGAGCGGATGCGGCAAGTCGACCCTGCTGAGGCTCCTCATCGGCTTCGACAAGCCGGTCTCGGGGAGTGTCCTCTACGACGGTCAGGACCTGACGGCGCTCGACCAGGCCGCCGTACGCCGTCAGTGCGGGGTCGTCCTGCAGAACGCCCAGCCGCTGTCCGGATCGATCCTGGACTGTATCTGCGGTGCCGAGGCCTTCACCCAGGAGGAGGCATGGGAGGCCGCCGCCATGGCGGGTCTGGCCGAGGACATCAAGCGCATGCCGATGGGCTTGCACACCATGATCTCCGGCGGCGGCTCGATCTCCGGCGGGCAGCGCCAGCGGCTGATGATCGCCCAGGCCCTCGTACGACGCCCCCGCATCCTGTTCCTCGACGAGGCCACGAGCGCGCTCGACAACGAGACGCAGCGCACGGTGATCGAGAGCACCAGGGCCCTGCGGGCCACCCGGATCGTCATCGCACACCGGCTGACCACGGTCATGGACGCCGACCGCGTGATCGTCATGGCGGAGGGCCGGGTCGTCCAGGAGGGGCCGCCCGCCGAACTCCTCGCGGACACGGACGGGCAGCTCCATGAACTGGTCCGGCGTCAGATGAACTGAGCCGATCCTTCATCGCGTGACGCACGTCACAGGGAGTTCCTGTCAGCAATCGGGGCGCTGTTCCGCTCAAGTCACCGAAAGCAAGCGAGCTGACAGGAGCGAGACATGAAGCACCGCATCGTCGTCCTCGGCGCCGGCTATGCCGGGGCCTACACGGCCGGGACGCTGGCCCGCCGGCTGTCCCGGGCGGACACGGAGATCACCGTGGTCAACGCCGAGCCGGACTTCGTCCAGCGGCTGCGGCTGCACCAGCTCGCAGCCGGCCAGGAGATCGAGACCCGCGAGCTCGCCGACGTCTTCGCGGGCACAGGGATACGGCTCCGCCTGGGCCGTGTCACCGCCGTCGACCCCGAGCGCCAGGTCGTCGCCGTGGACGACGACGGCGGCGAGCTCGGCTACGACACCCTCGTCTACGCGCTCGGCAGCCACACCGCCGACCACCACGTCCCCGGCATCGCCGAGCACGCCTTCCACGTCACCGGCCGGCCCTCGGCGCTGCGCCTGCGCGAACGCCTGGACAGCCTGAGCGGACGGGACGACGGCGGGAGGGTGCTGATCGTCGGCGACGGGTTGACCGGCATCGAGACCGCCACCGAGATCGCCGAATCCCGGCCCGGCCTGTCGGTGACGCTGGTCGCTCGCGGAGAGCTGGGCGCCCGGCTCTCCGCCGGAGCACGGAGCCACCTGCGCCGGGCCTGCGACCGGCTGGGCATCACCGTCCTGGAGCACACCGGCGTCGAAGCCGTCGAAGCGACGCGGGTGCTGTGCGCCGACGGCACCGCCCTGGCGTCCGACGCGACCGTGTGGACGGCCGGGTTCGCGGTCAGCCCCCTCGCCGCCGCCGGCGGGCTGGAGGTCACAGGGAGCGGCCGGATCGTCGTCGATCGCCTCATGCGGTCGGTCTCGCACCCGAACGTCTACGCCGTGGGCGACAGCGCCCAGGCCATCGGCGACAACGGCCGTCCGCTGCCGATGTCCTGCGCTACGGCCGGCTACACCGGCATGCAGGCCACGGTCGCGATCGTGGGACGCCTGACCGGCCGCAAGATCCCGAACACCAGGCTGGAGTACCTGGGCAACCACATCAGCCTCGGGCGGCGGGACGAGATCCTGCAGATGGTCGATGACGCAGGGCAGGCGAGGCCGAAGTACGTGGGCGGCCGGAAGGCCGCCCGGATCAAGGCGGGCATCCTCAAGATGTCGCTGTGGACCACTTCGCACCCGACCTTCGGCCTGCCCAAGCGCCGGCGCCGGCTGGCAGCCGCGACAGGCGCGTCCGCCGAACAGGCGCTCGCCTAGCCGCCTAAGGGCTGTCCCGTAATCCCTGGTGGATCAGCGCGCGGCGTCAGATGCGGTGCATCGCAAGGCGGAGGAGCGTCCGCATACTGGATGTATTCGGGCGTTCCGACAACGCGGCGAGGTGCCGTAACTGTCGTCGTGCACCCGCCAGGGATGACGGGACGGCCCTTAGGGTGGTCCGCGTGGACAGCACCGCCACTGATGGCTTCGGCACCAGTCGGTTCGAGGCCAGCCGCAACCGGCTGGCCTCGCTGGCATACCGTCTCCTCGGCTCCGCCACCGACGCCGAGGACGCCGTGCAGGACGCGTTCCTGCACTGGCAGGCCGCCGATCGGCAGCGGATCACGGTGCCGGAGGCATGGCTGACCAAGGTCGTCACCAACCTGTGTCTGGACCGGCTCCGCTCCGCACGGGCCCGCCGCGAACGCGTCGTCGGCGCCTGGCTGCCCGAACCGCTCCTCGACGGCGACCCGATGCTCGGCCCGGCCGACACTTTCGAGCAGCGCGAATCGGTCTCCCTGGCCGTGCTGACTCTCCTGGAGCGCCTGTCGCCCCTTGAGCGGGCCGTCTACGTCCTGCGCGAAGCGTTCTCCTACAGCCACGCCGAGATCGCCGAGATCCTCGGCCTCACCGAGTCCGCGAGCCAGCAGCACCTCCACCGGGCCCGGCGCCGTGTCACCGCCGCGCGCCGCGACGGCGGCGAAGTCGACCTGGCATCCGCCCGCAGGATCGTCGAGGCATTCCTCGCCGCTGCCGCCTCGGGCCGGACCGAGCGCTTGGTAGCCCTGCTCACCGACGACGCGACCGCTGTCTCCGACGGTGCCGGACTGGCCGAGAAGCTGCTGCGGTACGACACTCCGCAGCGCATCGCCGCCGTCGTACGGGCCGGCTTCAAGCCCACACCCGCGAAACGACGCTTGGCCGGCGGCACTCCCGCCCTGCACTACGCACTCGTCAACCGCGCCCCCGCCCTCCTCTTCGTGGTCGCCGACCAGGTCGTCGGAGCCGTGACGTTCGACATCGCCGACGGCAGGATCGCGACCGTGCGCGGCATCGCCGCCCCCACCCGCCTCGCCCGCCTCATCCAGGCCTGGCGGCAGGACGAACCGGACACGCCCCTCATCAGCCAGTGGTGATGCGCACGCGTTCCCAGGCGGCCACTCGTGAAACGCACCGCCGCCCCGGAATCCCCCTTGGGCGATCATGTGGGAAGCAGGGCAATTCCGCGGTGGGAACAGGGGCCTCATGACCGGGATCGAGCAGGGAGAGAACCGGATCTCGGACGGTCTGGCGATCATGCACACCCTTGAGCGCGTTCTCGGGCACACGTTCTCCGAGAGAACTCCGCATTGGACAGATCTCGGCTTTCCCGTGATCGACCGGGGCGCGTACGCGATCTTCCCGCTCGCGGTGGCCCGCACGCAGGAGGACGGCGATCGCGGAAGGGCCGGGCTCCTGTCGGACAGGAGACGCGACCTGCAGCGCAGCTGCGTCCACTTCTTCGGAGGCGACTATTTCCATGCGGAGATGGAACTCGACGCCGAGGACGGGTACGGCCGCAAGCTCGTTGATGCCGGCGCCCTCCTCACCGGGCCGCCTTGGGAATGCCTGTGGTGCATCCAGCGCTTCGCCGTGGTGCTCGCGCACTCGGTCGATCAGCAACGCGGCTGGGAAACGCTGGCCCTCCACATCGTCCCGATGGACTGGGTCCGGTACCGCCCGCTCAACTCGGGTACGAAACGTGAGGCATCACGCTACCGACGGATCGTCAGGGAACGGGACGCCGCCGATGTGGTCTGGTCCTGGCCGCCTTCGGTTCCGGACACATAGAGGTGCGGGGTCGCGGCTTGTGGCCCTGCGGCCGACGCAGCACATGCGTGGCGGCACCCGGCCGCTTCGGACCGAGGACGAACCCCTCCGGTGAGCCCTCTGTGCTGCGGACCGTACGGGTTACGGCTGCCGGACCGGCGACGACGGGGACTGCGCATGACCTCGCGGCTGCGGTGTCAGTGCGCTGAAGTATCGTTCCCGCCACCACACACCGACTCGGAGGACCAACAGAGTTGACCGGCATGTCTGCATTCCCGCTGCCCTTTCAGACCTCCCGTTCCCTGTCGTTCGCGACACCCCGGACGTTGCGGGAACTCCAGATGATGCAGTGCAGCGCACACATTCGGGCGAAGCCGGGGTGGTTCGACAAGATGAACGATGCCGCCATCGTCACCCGGTGGACGAACGAAGCGGTCGCTCAGGGGCTCACCGAGGCGCAGGTCCGTTACGTGCTTGCCGAACTCACCTATTACGCGGCGCTGCGCGACGGACGGACGGGCATCGAGGTGTCCGCCGTAGACGGGGTGTGGCAGTCGGACACGCTGGTCGACGACAAGCTCAGGACCCGGTTGCGCGAGGCGGTTCGGGTGCTGGAGCAGGTCCCCGAAGCCGAACAGGACTGGCATCCGGGATCCGGCGGCCAGGTCCTGGATCTGGTGCATCCCTCACTGTTCTGTCTGGTCAGAGAGGTGAGCGAGGCGCCCGAACGGGCCTGGCAGAATCCGACGGACCGCTATGCGGCATACGAGTTCTCGGAGAAGTTCCAGTGGCTCCCCACGGACGTCGACGTCAGTGCCGAGGGCGATGTGGCCTTCCGTTCGTACGTCAACAACGTCCACCCGGAGACTCATCACGAACTGGCTTCTGTCCTGCCGGACTTGTTCGCGCGCATGCGCCCGCTGCTGGAGAACGTGCTCACCGATCTGCGCCATCCGCGACCTCTGCGGATCGAGGCCGATCCCTACGGGTGGTATGACTCGGAGCCGGAGTTTCCGGACAAGTCCGCCTACGGTGATGCTGAAGCCCACGCAGAAGCGGTGCGCGCATGGGAGGAGGCCCAGGACGACTGGTGGGAGAACCGCCGCCCGGTCATCCCGGACGCCCCGGCCTTCACGCCGCCCGAGTTGCCCGACGAATCCGCCCGGGTCGACCTGCGCGGCCGCCGCCTCCAGGTCATCGTCAAGCTCGCCACCATTCATCTCACCCCGGACAAGCCCGAGTACCCCGGCGGTTCCTGGCACGTCGAGGGGATGTTGAACGAGCGGATCGTCTCGACGGGCATCTACTACTGGGACAGCGAGAACATCACCGAAAGCCGGCTGAGCTTCCGAGCGGCACTCGACGACCCGGACTACGAACAGAACGACGACAACGGCCTGCGCGAGGTCTACGGCCTGGAGAACGAGGACGCGCTGAACCAGACCCTGGGATCGGCATCGACCTCAGCGGGCCGCTGCCTGGCGTTCCCCAACGTCCTGCAACACCGCGTCGGCTCGTTCCGCCTCACTGACACCACCCGCCCGGGATATCGCAAAATACTCGCGTTCTTCCTGGTCGACCCGTCCGAACAGATCGTCTCGACATCTGACGTGCCACCGCAGCAGCCATGGTCCGACACGGCGACCATGACGCTTGACCAGGCCAAGATCTACCGCGAACAACTCATGCGGGAACGCAAGTTCTTCGTCGACGAGCACAACGAGCAGCTCTACGAACGAGAATTCTCCCTGTGCGAACACTGAACCCGGCCCTCTCCGAGGCCTGTGCCGACGGGCAGCCGAAGGCGTATCACCTGCCCGGCAGTGACATGAGTGGAATGAGTCCATGGCAGCAGTGATCGCCATGCTGGAAGATCTCCGAGGCATCGCCCCGTTGACCGCCGAGGGTGCGGCGGCGCGGTTCTCGGCCCAGGGGTGGACGCCCGGGGGCAAGCCCCGTGACGGCGTGGAGACGTCGTGGGACAAGGACGGCGTCGGGGGCTGGATTCAGACGTTCGGGGGTGGGTCGGTCGTCGTCTCGTTCGCCGTCTGGATCCGTGACGTCGACGCGTCGGGCTACTTCGACGACCTGGACGCCGTCTACGAGCAGGGGGAGCAGGCGCTGGCCGACTTCCTGCCCGCGATCGAGCAGTCTTCTCTCGCCGCCCACCTCGTCGAGGCCGAACAGACGACGGCGGACAGGGACGAGTTCATCGCGGTGAGGAAGTGGACCCTGGACGGGCGGATCCTGACCGCCGGTGTGATCCAGCAGGACACCGATCTCCCGGTGATGGTCGTGGTGGCGCTGGAGGAGCCCACCCCCGCTTGACCCCTCCCGTACGCAGGGTGTCCGCGCCCCACCGGGGACCGTGAGCATGCGTATTGCCGGTAGCGTGATCGCCTGCCGCATGGAATGCCCATGCGTCCGGCCGGCCCGTGCGGGACATTCCGGTGGCGAGCGAGGGGACCGTGATGAGCGAACTGACGAAGCCCAGCGTCGAGGTTCCGGAGGGCGACGCGCCCACCGAGCTGACGATCCGGGACCTCGTGGTCGGGGACGGGCCCGAGGCGCGGCCGGGCAGGGTCGTCCAGGTTCATTACGTGGGGGTCACGTTCGCGTCGGGAAGGGAGTTCGACTCCTCCTGGGAGCGGGGCCGGCCGTTCAAGTTCGCGGTGGGCGGGGGCAGGGCCATCAAGGGCTGGGACCGGGGAGTGAGGGGAATGAAGGTCGGCGGCCGGCGCGAGCTCATCGTTCCCCCGCGTCTCGGTTACGGCAAGCAGTCCCCCTCTCCGTTGATCCCGGCGGGCTCGACACTGATCTTCGTCGTGGACCTGCTCACGGTCGTGGGCGGCCCCGCCGGCGCGAGACCAGGCTCGGCCTGAGCCTCGCGCTCTTGGGGGCCGGGGCACCGTGGCACTGCTCCGTACGGACAGCCGCACCGTGTCCTCTGCCTGGTCACTCATGACGGGGGCCATGCTCACGGCCAATGCGGTGAAGGTGGCGGAAGAGAGGAATTGTCGTCTGTTCACAGCGGCTCTCCGATGCGTACGGGCGGCTGCTCGACACAGCGCCGCGGGGGGAAATGGGGCCGGCCAAGAGGTCAGGTTCCTGACCGGCCCCGGCTGACGGGGAAGGCGGGTGCGGCGGTTTCGAGTACGTGTTCACCCGCGTGCAGGGTGATCGGCTCGCAGCCGGGCAGATCGGCGATGGCCCGGCAGCCCTCGGGAACCGTGCAGCGGGCGGTCAGGCCGGCGGTGGTCAGTTCCCAGGACAAGGCCGCGGTTCCGTAAGGGGTTTCGTGGCGGGTGCGGGCCCAGGTGATGCCCCCTCCGGGCCTCGGCCGGAAGGTGATCTCCCGGTAACCGGGGGCCGTGGCCGTGATGCCGCCTGCGACCCGGTGCAGCCAGTCGGCGACGGCACCCAGTGCGTAGTGGTTGAAGGAGGTCATCCCACCCGGATTGAGACTGCCGTCGGGTCGCAGGCTGTCCCAGCGTTCCCAGATGGTGGTCGCGCCCTGGGTCACGGGGTAGAGCCATGAGGGGCACTCGGTCTGGAGCAGCAGGCGGTAGGCGACGTCGAGGTGGCCGGTGTCGGTGAGTGCGTCGCAGATCAGGGGGGTGCCGACGAAGCCGGTGGCGATGCGGGCTTCGTCGGCGAGGACGAGTTCGGCGAGCCGGTCCCCCGCGCTCCGCCTCTGCTGGGGGGTGAGCAGGTCGAAGGCGATGCCCAGGGCGTACGCGGTGGGACTGTCGCTGGTCATCCGGCCGGAGGGCAGGACGTACCGGCGGCGGAAGGCGTCGGCGACCTCGTCGGCCAGGGAGGCATACCGCTCGGCGTCCGCGTCGTCTCCCAGCTCTGTCGCGGTGAGCGCGAGGTGACGGGCGGAGTGGGCGAAGTAGGCGGTGGCGACGAGGTAGCGGTCGGTGACACCGGCCGCCGGGTCCTCCGGCGGGGCGGCGGGGTCGAGCCAGTCGCCCAGCTGGAACCCGGTGTCCCACAGTCGGCTCGGTCCCGCGAGGCCTTCCATGAGGTCGACCCACTTCTTGGCCATGGGGTAGTGCCGGTGGAGGAGACCGATGTCGCCGAAGCGTTGGTACAGGGTCCAGGGGGTGAGCGTGGCGACGTCTCCCCAGGCGGCTCCGGGCTGGACCGGCGTCCACATGGGCTCGCCCGGGATGACGGGCACGTACCAGGGGACGGTGCCGTCGGGGAGCTGTTCGATACCGACGTCGGTGAGCCAGGAGTCGAGCATTCCGGCGCAGTCGTAGAGGTAGCTCGCGGTGGGGGCGAAGACCTGGATGTCGCCGGTCCAGCCGAGGCGTTCGTCGCGCTGGGGGCAGTCGGTGGGCAGGTCGACGAAGTTGCCGCGCATGCTCCAGACGACGTTCTCGTGCAGGCGGTTGACGAGAGCGTCGCTGCACTCGAACCAGCCGGTGCGGCGCATGTCCGTGTGGTGGACGCGGGCGGTCACCATGTCCGGGGTCAGTTCGCCGGGCCAGCCGGTGACGTCCGCGTAGCGGAAGCCGTGGAGGGTGAAGCGGGGTTCCCAGGTGAGCGGGCCCCGCCCGGCGAGGATCAGGGTGTCGGTGGCGTACGCCTCGCGCAGGGGGCCGGTGGCCAGTCCGCCGTCCTGGAGCACCTCGGCGTGGCGGAGGGTGACGACCGTGCCGGCCGGACCGTCCACGGTGAGGCGCAGGCGGCCCACGAGGTTCTGCCCGAAGTCGAGCAGGTGGCGGCCGTCCGTGGTGCGGGTGACGGAGGCGGGGGCGATCTCCTCGGTGCAGCGCACCGGCGGGCCCATCGGTGCGACGAGGGTGGCGGGGTCGCGGGTGCCGGTGCGCACAGGCGTCCAGTCCGCGGCTGCCCCGCGGTGCGGGGCGGACCAGTCGGGGTCGTGCAGACGGGCGTCGAAGGTCTCGCCCTCGTACAGGCCGCTGGTGAGGATCGGGCCGGGCGCGGCGGCCCATGTCCGGTCCGTCGCTATAACGGTGGTGGTTCCGTCGTCGTAGGTCACCTCCAGTTGGGCGATGAGGGCCTGGTCGGTGCCGTAGATGTTGCGGGTGCCGCCGTCGAATCCGTACCTGCCGCGGTACCAGCCGTCGCCGAGCCATGCGCCGATGGTGTTGGCGCCCTCGGTGAGGTGGGCGGTGACGTCGTGGGTGCGGTAGCGCAGGCGGTGAGGGTAGACGGTCCAGCCGGGTGCCAGGGTTTCGTCGCCGACGCGGCGGCCGTTGATCTCCGCCTCGTACAGGCCGTGGGCCGACACGTGGAGGCGGGCTCGTGCCGGGGGGCGGTCGAGGCGGAAGTCCTTGCGGACGCGGGCCGGGCGGCGTTCCGCTTCCGGATCCTCGTCCCATCCGGCGCCGACGGGGACGGCTCGCCAGTCGTCAGGGTCCAGGAGTCCGGCTTCGACGACGCGCGGCTCGCTCCAGGGGGACGGCTCACCGGCGTCCGGAGTCCAGACGCGGACGCGGACCCCGGCGCGTTCGCGGGAGGTCAGTGGTGCGCCGGGCCACGGCATCAGCACCTGGTGGGGACTGTCGATGCGACCGGTGCGGTGCGGGCCGCCGGAGCGGACGAGTTCCACCTCGTACGCCTCCTGGGGGCCGGCTCCCGGGGGCAGGGTCCAGGTCAGGCGCGGGGCCGGGACACCGATGCCCAGGCCGTCGGGGAGGTGTTCGAAGGTCACCGGGGCAGGCTGGAGGGACATCGGGGAGGGGAGACCTTCCGTGGGGGTGCTGGTGTGCTGGGGAGAGCCGTGGCGTCAGCCCTTGACGGCTCCTCCGGTCAGGCCCTTCATGACCTTCTGGTTGAGGAAGAGATAGATCAGGAGCGTGCCGAAGACGTTGATGCAGATGGCCGCGAACAGCGGTCCGTACTGGGTGGCGCCGAAGTCGCCGGTGAAGTTGAGCAGGCCGACCTGGATGGTGCGCAGGTCCTGGTTGTTGGTGAAGGTCAGCGCGATGAGCAGGTCGTTCCAGATGAAGAAGAACTGGACCAGGCCGACGGTGAGGATGGCGTTGCGGACCATGGGGATGCTGATGGTCCAGAAGGCGCGCAGGATGCCGGCGCCGTCGAGGGCCGCCGCTTCGAACATCTCGCGGGGCACGGTCTTGTAGTAGGTGGCCATCATGAAGACGGTCAGGGGAAGGCCCGTGCCGGTGTAGGTGAGGATCAGCGGCCACAGCGTGCCCGACAGGCCCGCTCGGAAGTAGACGGTGAACAGGGGCAGCAGGATCATCTGGGACGGCACCATGATGCCCGCCAGGAAGATCAGCAGGGTCAGGCTGCGGCCTTTCCACACCATGATCTGCAAGGCGAAGCCGGCCGCGGTGCCGAGCAGCAGGACCAGTGCGAGGGACGGCAGTACGGCGAGCAGGCTGTTCCGGATGTACAGGCCGATGTTGCCCGTGGTCCACGCCTCGGTGTAGTTGCCCCACTCCCAGGTCGACGGCAGGCTCCACGTGGAGCTGTTCAGGTAGTCGTCGTTCGATTTGAGGGAGGTCAGGAACATCCACAGCAGTGGGTAGATCTCGACGACCAGCAGCAGCGCGATGACGGCCCTGCCCCAGGTGCGCCCGGGGGAACGGCGCCTCGGGCCGGCTCGGTGCGGGGCGCCGCCGGCCCTGGGGAGGGCGGGGACGGGCAGGGGGTGCGTGTCGAGGGACATGGGGTCAGCCCTTCGTGAGGTCGTGTCGCGAGAGGCGGAAGACGACGAGGGTCACCAGGAGGCAGACGACGGTCAGCAGCAGGGCGATGGTGCTGCCGTAGCCGTAGTCGCTGTAGGTGAACGACGTCTGGAACATGGAGAGGGTCAGCGGGGTGGTGCCGCTGCCGGGGCCGCCGTTGGTCAGCGCGACGATCGAGTCGAAGACCTTCAGGGTTCCGTTGATGCTGAAGATGAGGGACGACATGAGGACGGGGAAGGACAGGGGCAGCACGATGTGGCGTACGAGGCGCAGGCCGGAGGCGCCGTCCATGCGGGCGGATTCCAGCAGTTCGTCGGGTATGTCGACCAGGCCGGCGAAGAGCAGGACCGCGTAGAAGCCCATGGAGCGCCAGACGTCCATGAGGACCAGCACCCAGAAGGCACTCCCGGCGCTCGCGAACCAGTCGACCGACTCGATGCCGGCCATGTTCAGCAGCGAGTTGACGGGACCGGTCTGCGGCGCGCCCTGGAACAGCTTCTGGAACAGCAGGCCGACCGCCACGGTGGGCAGGACGACGGGGAAGAAGGCCAGGGTGCGTACGAGCGCGGAGGCGCGCTTGAGGAAGAAGACGTACAGCAGGGCGAGCAGATAGCCGGCGACGACCTGCCCGGCGGTCACGACGAAGGCGTACTTGAGGGTGAACCAGAGGGCGTCCTGGACGGCTTCGTCGGTGAACAGGTGCTGGAAGTTGTCCAGTCCGTTGCCCGTGAAGCCGTCGATGGTGTTGCCCGTGGTGAAGGAGTACCCGAGCGACCACGCCATCGGGACGAGCATGATCAGGGAATAGACGAGGAGAGCGGGACCGAGCAGGATCAGGACGGCCCTGCGGTCACCGAGGACGCGGTGCATGGGTGGTATCCACTTCGTTTCCGTTGAAGAGACCTGCCGGACGGGACCGGGGGCGGCTCACCCGGGTACGGGCGTGCGAGGAGGCCCGGTGGGCCGCCCCCGGCAGGTCACTTGGCGGCCAGGGCGTCCTGCACGGTCTGCATGAACTTCTGGGGGCTCATGCCGCCGCTGACCAGGGACGCCGCGTTGGTCTGGCTGACCGTGGTGGCCTTGGTGCTGAACAGGGCCTCGAACCACAGCACGTTCTGCGTGGAGGCCTCGATGGTCTGCCTGACGTCCGCGGTCACCTCGTTGGCGTCCTCGAACTCCTCGTTCACCTTGAAGCCGGAGATCGCGCCCTGTCCCTTGAGGACGGTGGCGCCGTAGTTCTTCGCGATGCAGGCGGTCCAGTCACCGGTCTTGTCGTCGAAGGACTTCTTGGCCAGGGTGATGCCCAGCCCGACGTTGGAGGGGTACTGGTCGATCTTGCCCTTGCCGCCGGTGACGGCGGGGAAGGGCATGAACCCGACGTTCTCGGCGCCGACCTTGTTCTGCTCGGCGTCGGAGATGTTGGTCAGCGCCCAGCTGCCCATGTAGAACATGGCGGCCTTGCCGTTGAGGAACTGGTTCATCGCCGTGTCGTAGTCGATGGAGCCGAGCCCCTTGCCGAAGTAGCCCTTCTTGCCGAGCGCGGCTACTTCCTCGGCGGCCTTGACGTACTCGGGGTCGGTCAGCTCGGCCGTGCCGTCGGCGACCTTCTTGAGGGCGTCGGGCCCGAGACTGCGGTACAGGTAACCGCTGAGAAGGCGTGTGAGGGGCCAGCCCTGCTGTCCGGAGGCGGAGAAGGGCTGTATGCCCTTGCTCTGGAGTTTCGCGGAAGCGGCGACGAGATCGTCCCAGGTAGCGGGCTGGGAGAGGCCGTTGGCGGTGAACAGCTTCTTGTTGTAGAAGATGCCCTCGATGTTGTACTCGAAGGGCAGGACCGCCAGCTTGCCGTCGTAGAGCGCCTTGACCGTCGAGACGGCGGCCGGCTCGATCTGGTCCAGGACCCCGCGGTCCTTGAGCTCCTTCTCCAGGTCGGCGATCTTGCCGGACTTGTTCAGCCGGTTCGTGAGCGCGGGTGCGCTGCCGGCGGCGAACTGCACCGGCAGGGCGTCCTGTCCGGCCAGGAGCTGGAGCTTCTGGTCGAGGCTCGCCTGCGGGACCGTCTCCACCTTCAGCGGCAGTGCCTTGTTCTCGGCCTTGCACGCACCCGTGGACAACGTGGTCAGCGCTGCCTTGATCGCGGTGTTCTCGGTGACGCTGAGGTAGGTGAAGTTCTTCGGCGCGGACGAGGAACCACCGCCGCTGCCGCCACAGGCAGTGGCCAGCAGCGCCAGTGAGGCCGTTGCAGCGGTGAGCAGGCTCAGGCGCGCACGGCGGGCACGGGGCATACGAGGGGACACGGAAGACTCCCAAGAAGTACGGAGAGGAAGACGAGGGTGAAGAGCGGCACCGAAGGCAACGGAAGGCAACGCAGAAGGCCCTACCGCGGGGAGAGTTCGTAAAACGTTCTCCACTAGGATTGGGCAACACCCTGCACCGCTCCCCCGTTCCCGTCAAGACACGACGGTGTAACACTAAGGCAACGCATCAGAGGGCTTGACGACCTCCGGTGGCGGTGGTGTAGACCGTTATATTCACGATCACGAGACACGGAGCGCTGACGATGGACCGGGCCGCGACACCCAGGCAGAACAAACGCGTGACCATCACCGACGTCGCCCGCCATGCCGGCGTGTCCACGGCCGCGGTCTCCAAAGTGATGCGCAGTGCCTACGGCGTGAGCCCGGCGATGCAGGAGAAGGTCAGGGCCGCGATCGCCGAACTCGGCTACCGGCCGCACGCGGCGGCGCGCGGCATGCGCGGCCGGACCTACACCATCGGCGTGCTGCTGGACAACGTCCGCAACGCGTTCTTCGCCGACATCCTCGACGGCGTCCAGGACGAGCTCCGCGACAGCGAGTACACCGTGCTGATCGGCGCGGCGGGATTCTCGCCGGAGGAGCAGGCCAAGACCATTCGCTCCATGGTGGACCGCCAGATGGACGGCCTGATCCTCATCGCCCCGGGGACATCGCGCGACGAAGTCCTGAACACCGCCACGTCCACGCCCACCGTGGTCCTCGGCCACCATGACGGCTCCGACACCCACGACTCGGTCGTCGACGCCGACGACACCGGAGCGGGCCTGGTCGTCGACCACTTGGTCGCGCTCGGCCACCGCGACATCGCCCTGGTCTCGGCCCCCGGCACCAAGTCCAACCGGTGGAAACGCACCCCCGAGATCGTGCTGACGGCCGGCTACCTCGACGCCATGGAACGGCACGGGCTCTCCGACCACGCGCGGGTACTGCACGCCGCGTACTCCGACGAAGGCGGCTTCAAGGCCGGAATGACCCTGCTGACGGCCGAGTCCCGGCCGACCGCCGTCATGACCGGCGCCGACGTCGCAGCCCTGGGCATCTACCGTGCGGCCCACGAACTCGGCCTGCGCATCCCCGAGGACCTCTCGCTCGTCGGCTACAACAACACCGCTCTCGCGGCTCTGGCCCCGGTCCAGCTCACCAGCGTCGACCAGGCCGGACACACCATGGGCTCCACCGCCGCCCGCATGCTCGTCGAGCGGGTGGAAGGCAGGCGGGAGCGGGCCATGCAGACGACGATGACGCCGCGCCTCGTGCGACGCGGCACCACGGCGGCCCCGGTGAGCCGTTGAACGGTGCGCACCGGCGCACACGCGGCGTCGGAGGACGGCCGGCACCTCGCGCTGATCGCCGCGCACCAGGTCCGCGGAGCCGTGCTGATCATCGAGGACACGGCGACGCCGAACGCGGTCAGCAGGCAGAGGCCGGCCATACGGCGCATCGGGAAGGGCCGCTTGTCCGCCGTGGAGGCGTTCGGCTCGGAACGCATCCCCGATGAGGGCACCGGCGTCGGCAGCACACGAGCCATGGCGGGGGCGAGCAGCAGCCCGATTCCGTACACCCAGAACGGCGCCTGCCGGCCGGCCCCTCCCAGGGCTCCACCGAGCGCGAAGAAGACGGTGGCGGACGCCGACGCGCACATGGTCTGCAGAGCGAGGTAGCGGTCGCGGACGCGCCCCGTGCAGTAGTCACCGATCAGCGTCGCGCAAGCGGTCATGATCGCCGCCTCGGCCACACCCACCAGCACGCGGCTGGCGGGAATGCCGTACAGCGAGTCCACCCACAACGGAACCGTGCCGAACACCGTGTACAGGACCGTCGCCACGATCAGCAGACGCTTGCGGCCGAGACGGTCGACGACGACACCGGCAAAGGGAGCCAGCAGGGCCAGCGAGAGCGCGGGAACGGTCAGCACCAGGGGCACCAGGGCCTCACTGCCGGCGACACCCTCGAAGTGGTCCCGCATACGAGGCAGAACCGGTGCGAGCAGCACAGCGCCGAGGACGGGCAGGCAACTGCCGGCCATGAGGAGGGCAGCAGGCAGTTTCCCCTGCGGATGCGGGGAGTCGTACGCATCGGAGGGCGGCATGGCGGAGGGCGGGATGGCGGGAGCGGGCATGGCGGCACTCCGGAGCGTGAGGCGGGAAGGGTGACGCGCGCGGCAGAAGGTCGTCGGTCGAAGACGTCGGCGCACGGCCGGCGGGATGTGCCACGACTATGCGGTCCCCGGGGTGGCCTGCCCAGCCCTGCCACGATCCGATTTTCGGATGCCTCGGATCCACCGGGTGGATGCCGTCGCTCCAGGTCGTCCGCTCCCGCCACCGGTCAGGAGGGTGCCGGTTCGTCCTGCGCGTCAGTCATGCGTCTGCCGACCCGGGCCGCCGTTTCCCGCAGCCAGATGTGTGCGGCGTCGTGCGTGTGGACCGGGTGCCACCACATCGCCTCTTGCAGCGGTACCGCTTCGTACGGCGGCTCCACCACACGCACGGCGGCGAGGGGCGCCATCAGGTGGGCGAGGCGGGCCTGGATCAGGGCGATGCGCCGGGTGCCGGCGACCAGGAGCGGCAGCAGCTGGAAGCTGTCGACGGAGACCTCCACGCGTGGTTCGACGCCGAGCATTCCGAGTTGCCGTACGGCGGGGGCGTCGTAGGTGCGCTGGTAGGTGACCCACGGCAGCCGGGCGAGGTCCTGGCGGGTGAGCCGGTCGTCCACACTCGGGTGGTCGTGGGCGACGAGGAAGACCCACCGGTCCTGGTAGAGGTCGGTGGCGGGAAAGTCGCTGACGACTCCGTGCGGCATGAGCAGGCCGTCGGTGGTGCTCAGCAGCGTGGCCGTGTCGTCGACGATGGTGGTCGGGGGCTGGGTGAAGCGCAGGCGGATGCCGGGAGCCTCCTCGTGCACGACCCGGGCGAGTTCGGTGCCGAACACGGCGACGGCGTAGTCGGAGGCGATCAGCTTGAACTCGCGGCTCTCGCTCACCGGGTCGAAGTCGGCCTGGCTGGCGAACAGGCGCTCCAGCACGTCGTAGGCGGTCGCGGTGCGGTCGAGGAGGACCTGTCCGAGGGCGGTGAGTTCGTAGTGGCCGCCGACCCGGGCGAGCAGGTCGTCGTCGAAGTGGCGGCGCAGTCGGGCCAGGGCGGCACTCATGGCCGGCTGGCTGAGGCCGACGCGCTGTCCGGCGCGCGTGACGTTGCGCTCTTCCAGCAGGGCACGCAGCGCGACGACGAGGTTGAGGTCCAGACGGGACAGGTTCAAGGGCTTTCCTTTTGCGATAGACGTGCGATACGTCGCCGACCAGGGTGAATAAACACCGTGGATGGCTGTGATCCATAGAATCGATTTCCATGATTACGGAGGGCGGGTTCAGATTAGTCACATCGCAATCAGGAGGACATGTCTGTGAAACCCGCACCCGCGTCCGCGCTCTTCGCCGGACGGTTCGCCCTCGCCACGCTGTCGGCCCCGCACGGGCCCTCGTTCCCCGCTCTCGTCACACCCGACGCCCAGGTGGTCGATCTGCGAGCCGGATTCGGCGACGACCGGTTGGCCGTCCGGAGCCTTCTTGAGAACTGGGAGGCCGCCCTGCCTCGGCTGGAAGCACTGGCCGAGGACGGCGGACAGCAGCGGAAGCCGCTGGCGGACTTCCGGGTGCACGCTCCCGTCGAGCCCCGGCAGGTCTTCCAGTCGGGTGCGAACTACCGGCAGCACGTCATCGACCTGCACGTCGCGCACCGCGCCCCGGACGACCACCGTTCCGAGGAGGAGCGGCGCGCGGAGGCGGCGGAGATCATGGACCGCCGGGCGGCCGAGGACCTGCCGTACGTGTTCATCGGGCTGCCGAGTGCGATCACCGGCCCCTATGACGACGTCGTGCTCCCGGTATGGGCCGAGAAGCCGGACTGGGAGCTGGAGCTGGCCGCCGTCATCGGGCGGCCCGCCTACCGGGTGTCCACCGAGGAGGCACTGGACCACGTCGCCGGCTACACCATCGCCAACGACCTCACCGACCGCACCACGGTCTTCCGCCGGGACATGCCGCAGATCGGCACCGACTGGCTGCGCAGCAAGAACGCCCCCGGCTTCACCCCGCTCGGCCCCTGGATCGTGCCCGCCGCGTCGGTCGCCGACCCGGACGACCTGCAGGTGACGCTGAAGCTGAACGGCGAGACCATGCAGGACGAGTCCACCAAGGACATGATCTTCGACGTCGCGCGTGTGGTGTCCTACGTCTCGCAGACCGCGCGCCTCCTGCCCGGTGACGTGGTGCTGACGGGCAGTCCGGCCGGGAACGGCATGCACTGGGGCCGGCTGCTGCGCGACGGGGACGTCATGGAGGGCACGGTCACCGGGCTCGGCGTCCAGCGCACCCGCTGCGTCGCGGAGGAGACATCGTGAGCCTCGACCGCACCGACCCCGAGGGCTCGATCGCCGAAGCCGCCAAGGCGTACGGCAACTGGGGCCGCTGGGGCGAGGACGATGTGCTCGGCACCCTGAACTTCCTCGACGAGGCCAAGCGCCGCGAGGGCGCCGGCCTGATCAGGCGGGGTGTCAGCTTCTCCCTCTCCCAGCGCTTCGACATGGACGGCCCGCAGAAGGGCTGGCGGCGGCGCACCAACCCCGTGCACACGATGCTCGACACCGGCACCGACGCGGTCCTCACCGGGCAGGGCTTCCCGCACGGCCTCGGCGGCGCCGACGACGTCATCGCGATGCCGCTGCAGTGCTCCACCCAGTGGGACGGGCTCGGCCACATCTTCGACCACGGCAAGGCGTGGAACGGGCGCCCGGCGGAGAAGGTCGTCACCTCCGAAGGCGACCTGGTCACCGGCATCGAGCACATGGCGCCGCACGTCGCGGGACGCGGAGTGCTGCTCGACGTCGGCCGGGTCGTCGGTGAGAACGGTGAACTGCCCGACGGATTCGCGATCACCGCGGGGCACCTGACGGCCACGGCAGATACCCAGGGCGTGAGCGTGGGCCGGGGCGACATCGTGCTGGTGCGTACCGGACAGCTCACCCGGGTCCGTCGCGACGGCTGGGGCGAGTACGCCGGCGGACCGGCTCCCGGCCTGTCGTTCACGGCGGCCGGCTGGCTGCACGGCACGGAGATCGCCGCGATCGCGACCGACACCTGGGGTTTCGAGGTGCGGCCCAACGAGTTCGAGCACGCCTTCCAGCCGCTGCACCAGGTCGCCATCCCCAACATGGGCCTGCTCATCGGCGAGATGTGGGATCCGGACGCGCTCGCGGAGGACTGCGCGGCGGACGGCGTGTACGACTTCTGGCTCACCGCCGCACCTTTGCCGATCACCGGCGCGGTCGGCAGCCCGGTCAACCCGATCGCCGTCAAGTAACCAGCGGAACAAGGGAGTTCCCCATGAGTAACGACCGTACGGTCCTGGTGATCGGCGGCGGCGCGGCCGGCAACGCCGTCACCGTCCTGCTGCGCCGCGCCGGGCTCGACGTGGACCTGATCGAAGCGAAGGACGACTGGAACGCCACCGCGGGTTCCGGCATCACGCTCCAGGGCAACGCCCTGCGCGTCCTGCGTGAACTGGGCGTCTGGGAGCAGGTGCGGGCATCCGGCTACGGCTTCGGCTCCGTGGGCATCACCGCCCCCGACGGCACCGTCCTGCACGCGCAGGACGACATCCGCAGCGGTGGCGACGACCTGCCGGCCACCGTCGGGATGCAGCGCCCCCAGTTGCAGCGGATCCTCATCGACGCCGTCCGCGCGAGCGGGGCCCGGGTGCGCCTGGGCGTCACGGCCACCGGCTTCGACCAGCACGACGACGGCGTCACCGCGCGCTTCAGCGACGGCTCCGAGGGCCGCTACGGCCTGGTCATCGCCGCTGACGGCCTCGGCTCCGCCACCCGCGCCGCGATCGGCGTCCCCGCGAAGCCGGAGCCGACCGGCATGGCCATCTGGCGCATCGCCGCCCCGCGCCCGGCAGGTCTCACCCGCACCGATCTCGCCTACGGCGGCCCGGCCTACATCGCCGGCTACTGCCCCACCAGCGACACCACGCTCTACGCGTACGTCGTCGAGGCCAACCGCGACCGGGCGTCCATCCCGCCGGAGACCTACGCCGACGAGATGCGCCGGCTGACCTCCGCGTACGGCGGGTTCTGGCCGGAGATCACGGAGCACATCAACGACCCCGCGCAGGTCAACTACACCTGGTTCGACCGCATGCTCGTCGAGGGCTCATGGCACCGCGGCCGCGTCGTGCTCATCGGCGACGCCGCGCACTGCTGCCCGCCCACCCTCGCCCAGGGCGCGGCCCTGTCCCTGGAGGACGCCTGGGTGCTCGCCCAGATGCTGACCGAGGCCGGCACCTGGGACGACGCACTGCTCCAGGCGTACTACGAGCGCCGCATCACCCGCGTCCGGCCGGTCGTGGAGGCATCCGTCCGGATCGGGCAGTGGCAGCTCGACGGCGTGCGCGACGCCGACGTGCCCGGCCTGATGGGCCGCACCATGACGATGCTCCGGGAGCTGCCGTGACCACCCCGACCGTGGACGTGCACGCCCACGTCCTGCTCCCCGACATCGACGCACTCGTCGCCGGCATGCCCGGGCACGCGGAGGCCAAGGAGCTGGACGCCCGGCGCAACGGACCCGACGCCCTTGCCGTCAGCGGCCCCATGGTCCGCGCGCGCATCCCGAAGATGACCGACGTCTCCGCACGCCTCACGGCGATGGACGCCCAGGGTGTCGACGTCCAGCTGGTCAGCCCCTCCCCCTCGCACTACCACTACTGGGCGGACCGCGACACGGCCGAGAAGGTCTGCCGGCTCGCCGACGAGGCCACCGCCGCACACTGCGCCCAGGCGCCGGACCGGTTGCGCGGGCTGGGGCTCGTACCCCTCCAGCACCCGGATCTCATGGTGCGCGCCCTCGACCATGCCCTCGGCCAGGGACTGGCCGGCGTGGAGATCTCCAGCCATGCGCCGGGGCGCGAGCTGTCCGACCCGGCGTACGAACCGTTCTGGTCACGGGCCCAGGAGACGGGTGCGATCCTCTTCCTGCATCCCTTCGGGTGCACGCTCGACGAGCGCCTCAACCAGTGGTACCTGTCCAACACGGTCGGGCAGCCCACCGAGAACGCCGTGGCCCTCTCGCACCTGATCTTCTCCGGGGTCCTGGACAGGCACCCCGGCCTGAAGCTGGTCGCCGCCCACGGCGGTGGTTACCTGCCCACCCACATCGGCCGCTCCGACCACGCCTGGTCGGCACGTTCCGACGCGGGCGCCGGGTGCGCGCACCTGCCCAGCAGCTACCTCAAGCGGATCTACTTCGACTCCCTCGTCCATGACCCGCGGGTGCTGGGCTCATTGATCGAGGCCGCGGGGGCGGACCGGGTCCTGCTCGGCTCGGACTTCCCCTTCGACATGGGGTCCGAGGATCCGGTCGGCGCGCTGCGCGCCGCGCGGCTGTCCGAGACCGACTTCGACGCGGTACGCGGCGGCAACGCCGCCACCCTCCTGCGACTCGCCTGACCTCAACGAGGAGGAACACCATGAACGCACGCCTGCTCACCCACCTGCGGCACGTCGACCTCGCCGTGCCCGACTACGACAAGCAGCTCGACTTCTACGCCGGGGTCTGGGGCCTGACCGAGGTCGCCGAGGACTCCGGGATCTCGTTCCTGGCCGCCGAGGGCTCCCCCGAGCAGTACGTCGTACGCCTGCGCAAGGCCGAGGAGAAGCGCCTCGACCTCGTCTCCTACGGCGCCGCGAGCCCCGCCGACGTGGACACCCTCGCCGAGCGGCTGCTGGCCGGCGGCGTGGAGCTGATCAGCCGGCCCGGAAAGGTGGACACCCCGGGCGGCGGATACGGGTTCCGCTTCTTCGACGTCGACGGGCGCACCGTCGAGGTCTCCGCCGACGTCGAGGTACGGCAGCACCGCAGGATCGAGGAGAAGGAGGCGATCCCGGTCAAGCTGTCCCACGTCGTCCTCAACTCCCCCGATCTCAACCGCACGCGGGAGTGGTACGAGCGGCACCTCGGCTTCGCGCTCTCCGACACGCTCAGCTCGCCGCACATGGGCGAGGTCATGCACTTCATGCGGATCAGCAACCAGCACCACTCGATGGCGATCGCCCAGGGCCCGCACACCGCACTGCACCACGTGTCCTTCGAGATGCGCGGCATCGACGAGTACATGCGCGGCTCCGGCCGGGTCATGCGCGCCGGGTTCAAGAAGATCTGGGGTCCCGGCCGGCACATGGCGGGCGACAACACCTTCACGTACTTCCTCGACCCGCACGGCAACACCGTCGAGTACACGACGGAGCTGGAGAACCTCGACGAGGACACCTGGCACCCGCACGTGTACGACTTCTCCCAGCCCGAAGTCACCGATCAGTGGGGCACCGCCAACGCGATGAACGAAATCGTCGCGAAGGAGTCGTTCAACGACCCCGACCGCGGCGTGTTCGTCGCTCCGCCGGTCTAGGCCGGACGGCCCTCGGCCCCGGGGACGCGGCAGCCGTGTCCGCGCCCTGCTCACCGAGCCGCGTCCCCGGCACTCGCCCGTAGAACCTCGCGGCATGGTGCGAGAAGCAGGGCGTCCCCACTCCTGTCGTCGAGTACATGCGCCGCGTACGTACCGACGTCACCGACAGGGGCGAGGCCGCCGCCGCAGGAACAGCCCACGTGGTCCCCGACCACCTGGCCCCGGCCGATCCCGCCCCGTCCTCGGACGGCCGATGGGCCACGGCCGTCCGAGCCTCCGCCCGCTCGGCGGGCTATCGCGGCCGCATCACCGTGGGCCACGCCCTGATGCGCATCCCCCTCGCCTGACACCTCTCCCTCTCCGGAGCCGCACATGCGTTTCGCCAGCTACGAGCACCAGCACCGCCGCCGGGTGGCCGTCGTGGAGGAGGACGGCACCCTGTATCCCCTCCCCGGTGTCAGCTCACTCACCGCTCTCCTCAAGGAGGCCGACGGGCTGCCGGGGCTGCTCGCCGCCGGGGCGACAGCCCTGGACGTACCGCCCGGGCCGCACGTTTCCCAGGTACGGCTGCTCTCCCCCCTGCAGCCGTCCTCCGTACGGGACTTCGTGACCTTCGAGGAGCACGTCGAAGGCGTCCGCAGCGCCGTCGACGGCGTCGCCGGCGTTCCCGAGCAGTGGTACGCGGCGCCGACCTTCTACTTCACCAACCCGCACGCCGTCTACGGCCCGCACGACGCGGTTCCGATGCCTCCCGGGTCGTCGGCACTCGACTTCGAACTGGAAGTGGGCGCCGTGATCGGCCGCGAGGGACGCGACCTCACCCCCGAGCGGGCGCGCGACCACATCGTCGGCTACACCGTCTTCAACGACTGGTCCGCACGTGACCTCCAGTCCGCGGAGATGAAGGTCGGCCTCGGCCCCTGCAAGGGCAAGGACACCGCCACCACCCTCGGCCCCTACCTCGTCACCGCCGACGAACTGGAGCCGTACCGGGACGCCGAGGGACTGCTGCGCCTCGCGCTGACCGCGGAGGTGAACGGGGAGGTCATCGGCAAGGACCTGCTGTCCAACATGAGCTGGACCTTCGAGGAGATGACCGCCTACGCCTCACGCGGCACCCGGGTGGTGCCGGGAGACGTCCTGGGCTCCGGTACGTGCGGCAACGGCGGCTGCCTCGCCGAACTGTGGGGCGTGCGCGGCGAACAGACACCGCCCCCGCTGAAGCCGGGCGACACGGTGAGCCTCACCGTCGAGGGGATCGGCACCCTGACCAGTACGGTCGTGCCCGGTGTGGCGCCCCTGCCCCTGCCCGCCGGCCGGCGTCGCGACCGGGAGCGGCCGTGAACGAGGGCTACGCCAAGAGGCTCGCGGGCAAGGTCGTCGTCGTCACGGGCGCGGCCCGCGGGCAGGGCGCCGCCGAGGCCGCGGCCCTCACCCGGGAGGGCGCCCGCGTCATCGCCACCGATGTGACGGACGCACCCGGCTGTCGCCGCCTCGACGCCAGCAGTGAGCAGGACTGGGCCGGGCTGGCCGCCGAACTCCGCGAGAGATACGGCCAGGTGCACGGCCTGGTGAACAACGCCGGCATCACCTGGCGGGCCCGTGTCGGCGAGGTACGGCCCGAGGACATGGCGCGCGTCCACACGGTCAACGTCACCGGCCCGCTGCTGGGCATCCAGCACCTGACCCCGCTGATGCCCGCCGGCTCCTCCATCGTGAACGTCGGCTCCTCGGCGGCCCTCACCGCCCACTACCCGGTCGCGTACACGACCAGCAAGTGGGCGCTGCGCGGCCTCTCGAAGACGGCTGCTCTGGAACTGGGCCCGCGCGGCATCCGCGTCAACACCATCCACCCCGGCTACATCGAGACCGAGATGACCGCATCGGCCGCGCCCGCCTTCCGGGAGGCCAACATCCGCGAGACTCCCCTCGGCCGCACCGGCAGCGTCGACGAAGTCGCCCCGCTCGTCGTCTTCCTGCTGTCGGACGAGTCCTCCTTCATCAGCGGCGCCGAGATTCCGGTGGACGGAGGCATGACCGCGCACGGCGGCGTGAAGTCCGTCTCCGACGCGCTGCGGCGGGACGGCGGCGCATGAAGCGGCTCGAAGGCAAGGTGCCCTGGTCTCGGGAGCACGGAGCTACGCCATGAACGACAACCGGACCTGGCGGTTGTGATTCGAGACGTTCGTGTCCACCAACATCCGTCAGGACAACCCTCGAGGTACCTGATCGCACCTTTCACCTGGTGCGTCATCGGGCAGATGCCGACCCGAACACGCGCCTTACGAGCCCGACGACCTCGGCCAGGTCGGCTGCATCACGTATCCAGCAAGGTCGTCACCATCAGTCGCAACGTGACCGCCAGCCGTTCTCCCTCTCCCTTCTCCAGGAGTTGCAGAATGGGCTCACTGCCCAGGGTCGACAACAGAACGTGCGCCACCAACTCGGCATCCAGCGAGGGGCGCAGCTCGGCGAGCAACGTGCTGAGGTGGCCGTGCCAGAAGCGGTAGACAGGATGGCCGTCGTCCGCTTTGGGGCGTGGGGTGGTGGTGGCGGCGTGGCCGAGGGCCGCGAGCAGGCCTTTGTTGCGGGCCACCACGTCCACGATGCCGTCGAGGAACGCGAAAAGGCGCGACCGTGGGTCGGCGTCGGGACCCAGCGGAGGCGGGCCGGAGACCACGGCGTCGTGCAGGGCCAGGGCGCGGTCCTGGATCAAGGCGTCCATGAGGCCCACGCGGCTGCCGAAGCGGTGGAACACGGTGCCTTTACCGACGCCCGCTGCCGCGGCGACTCGTTCCATGGAGATCTCTTCCGGGCGGTACACGGCCAGGAGCTCCTCGGTGACGCGCAGGATTGCGCGGCGATTGCGGGCCGCGTCGGCGCGCTCGCGTCGGACTTCCGCCATCGAGAAACCTCCGAGACAACTGGACCGACGGTCCAGTACGCTTGCCACAAGTTGACTGACAGTCCACTTTAGCCCGGGATAGAGGGGTCATCATGCGCCGTGTCCGCTACCACGAGTACGGGGGACCGGAGGTCCTGCAGGTCGAGGAGACCGAGATGCCGGTTCCGGGCGAGGGTCAGGTACTCATCAAGACGGAGGCGGTCGGTGCCAACTTCGTCGACACCAAGTACAGGCAGGGGCCGGAGGCGGGGGAAATCTTCCAGCGGCCGCTGCCGGGCAAGCTGACCGGTGACGTCGTCGGCACCGTCGAGGCCTTCGGTGAGGGTGTCGAGGGATTCGCGGTCGGAGAACGAATTGCGGCCCTCGCCGCGGAGGACGCTTACGCCGACTACGTGCTCGCCACGGCGCAGTGGATCGTCAAGGTGGACGAGGGTATCGACACCGGTTCGGCCACCATGCTGCCGATGGGCGCGCCGGTCGCGTTGCGCGCGCTGCGGACGGGCAACTTCACCCCCGGCGAGTCGGTACTGGTGCACTCCGCGGCCGGAGGCATCGGGCACCTCGCCGTGCAGATCGCGAAGCTGCTCGGAGCCGGCACGGTGGTCGCCACCGCCGGCTCGGACGCCAAGCTGGAGTTCGCCCGCGGGCACGGCGCCGACGTCGCGGTGAACTACACCGAGGAGAACTGGACCGACCAGGTGCGCGCGGCGGTGCCGGGCGGGGTCGACGTCGTGCTCGACGCGGTCGGTGGCGACATCCTGCAGCGCAGCTTCGAGGTGCTGGCGCCGTACGGCCGGGCCGTGACCTACGGTGCGGCCGGCGGTGACCTGATCTCCGTACCGGTCACGAGCATCTTCGCGCTGAAGTCCCTGGCGGGCTTCAACCTCACGGCATGGCGGATGGCCAGGCCCGAGCAGGCGCGCGCGGAAATGGACGAGCTCGCCGGCTACTTCGCCGCAGGCAGACTCACCACCTCCGTGCACGCCACCGTGCCGCTCGCCGAGGCGGCCGAGGCGCACCGGCTGCTCGACGACAGGGCCGCGCTGGGCCGGGTTCTGCTGGTCCCGTAACGCCTCGGCTCGGCCTCGTATGCGCGCCAGCTCGGTGCCGACGGCGCGAGCGACTCCTCGTTCGAACGGGACGCGGAGGGGCGCCCCTGGCCCCAGGAAGGCTTTCCGCGGTCCGGACTTCCGGACTTCCCAACGCGTCCCGGCCCGGCGAACCTCGACGAACCCGTCCACCGGCTCACCCTGCCGGACCCGGATTTGACGCCGCATCCGGACCACGTGGGACGGCGACATCGGCCGGGCGGCGCCTCCGCTGCTCGCGGTGCCTGTCGCAGGTCACCAGCGCGGTACGCCAATGTCCGCGGCAGCTCTTCCGAGGGAAGCTGGGCGGGCCGAGGCCCTCCTGGGCGCCTTCCCGGACAGGTAACTCCTGTCCGGAGTCGCTGGCGGCCAGGGCGGGCCGGGCTCATGGTGGTCCGGAGGGGAAGGGCAAGTTCCTCGGCCGCCGTGCAGGTGGGCGCTTGGTGCGGCCGGACATCACTCCTGCAGTGACGCCAGACGCAGCCCTACCCGAGGAACGACAGCCGAACCTGCCGGTTGGCATTATCGACATTCGTGTCCACCAAACTCCGTTAAGGCAACACCAGCCTATCCGGATGGCAAGGGCCGGGGCCGGCCCTTGCCACAACCCCGCGGTCACTTCTACAGCAGGGTCACAGAGGCCTGAGGACGAGGAGGTGGCAGTCGAGGATCTGGCGGGCTTCCCTCCGGCGGGAGCGGCGGGGGTGCAGCAGGGCGACTCCGACGATGACGACGTACACGGTGATCCAGATGAGCAGGACGGTGATCAGGACCCAGAGCAAGGGCCCGGTGGCCGGGAGCAGGGCGGTCAGTGCAGTGAGCATGGTTCCTCCTAAAGTGCCGCCGGGCCGTGCGCTGCGGCGGTTCCCCCAGGTCACCAGGCCCGGTGCGCCCGGCCCGGGTAAAGGTGGGGGGTCTCTAATTCCCGAAGGCGCGGCCTCTTCCGACGGAAGTAGGTAGGTTCGCGGCATGTCTTCTCCTGGTCCGGTCTCCGCTGATCAGCAGCTCGTCGAGCACGCGCGCCGCCACGGTTTCGTGGTGTCAGCGAAGCAGCTTGCGTCGTGGCGGCGGGCGGGGCTGTTGCCGGAACACACGAAGCGGGCGCTGGGCCGCGGGCGCGGGAGCGCGTCGGTTCCGGACGCCGAGGCATTCGGTCTGGTCGTGGCGCTCGCCCGGCTGGCGCGGAGGGGCGCTCGGCCCTCTCATCTGGCGCTAGTGCTGTTCGGCGAAGGGCACCCGGTGCCGGAGGGGACCGTGCGGGACGGCTTCGGCAAGGCGGTCCGGGGCCTGGGCGCCGGGCTCGGCGAGCAAGGTCCGGAGGAGGGGGAGGACGAGGCGGAGTGGGCGGAGCGCGTCGCCGACGAGGTGGTCGCCTCGGGGCAGCGGGTGCGGCTCGTTCCCGCGCGGGTGCGTCGGATCGATGAGGGCATCGCCCGGTACATGCGTGACCGGGAGGTGGTGTGGCCCCCTCCCGAGCTGGCCGACCTGGACGCGAACCCGGAACCTCCAAGCCTGTCCAGCGGGGAGGTCACGACTGCCGCGGTGACCACGGCGCTGCGTGGAGGTGCCGCCGTCACGCCGCAGGGGATTGGTGACGTGCTGCGGGCCGTGCAGCCGCCGGGGTGGGGCAACCCGGCGGCGTCACTGGCCGAGTACACGGTCGATGACGTCCCTGATGCCGCCCAGGAGGTGTTCCTTCCGGACGGCGGGATGAGCACCGTTCCCGACGGTGACGTCCGCGGCGCCCTGCTGAGTCTGGTGGAGACGGCCCCCCTGGAAGACCTGCGGGAAGCCTGGGAGGTGAGCGGGGCGACCCGCGAGTGGGGGCTGGATCTGTGCGCACGGGTCGAGGCGGAGCTCGAGGCCGGCGAGCTGGGCGACGCGGCCCTCGCCTGGCTGATGGGCAGGGCCTTCGTGTCGGGGCTGGTGCTGATGGCCCAGGTGGGAGACCGCCACTGGTCCCCCACAGACCGGGCGTTGGACTCCCTGATCCTGTTGATGATGCGGCGGTCGTTGCGCGACCTCGACGGCAAAGTGCCGGACTGCCAATGGGAGCTGCTCGGATCCCCCGCCGTGCTGCCGGCCCCGCTGATCCCGTTCCTCCAGCCGCGGTACGCCTCCGAGATTCAGCAGGAGAATCATGATCCAGAGCCCTCGTGAGACCGTGGCGGCGGCCATGGCCGAAATGGCGGTGCTGCGTGCTCTCCAAGTGGCCGGTCGGCGCTTGCTCGCGCGGCGGAGCCGGGCGGTACGGGGCCCTCTGCGGACCGTGCCTCCGTGGGAGCTGCATCTCCATCTGCCGGTTGGCGATACCGATCTGGCGCTGCTCCTGCAGGATGCGTGGGTCATCCCCGAGGCCGTCGGCCTGCCCGCGGTGATGATCGAGGAACTGGATCAGCACGTGCGGATTCTGCTTGCCGCGGGGCTCGGGTACCGCCGGGATGACTTGCTCAGGACAGTGTCCCGTCTGCCGCTGGAACAGCTGGTACTCCCCTGGGACGCGCCTGCCGGGACGGTCGAGGCTCATGCCCCGGGCGAGTGATCCTGTAGAGCTGAGGGCGGCAGGCGTTCTGCGGCATTGCACGGGTGAGATCGTCGAACCGTATGACCACTGCCCTCGGTGCGGTGACTTCCATGAGGTGCGCGCTGACCTCAACGGGCGCTTCGACTTCATGTGCGGCGCTGATCGGGCGGTTGAGGTCACACAGGTGACCAGCAGCGTAGCTGAGCAGAACCGGCGCTCCTGGGAGCCGTACCTCAGGGAACGTGCGATGCCCGAGTTAAATCTGGGCTGGCACGTAGTGTTCGAGAGCACAGCGAAGGCAACCTACGGGGGCCGCAAGGGGCACCCTCGTTTCAAGGATGCCCTGACCGTCGTCAGCCCGGCCCTCTGGGTCGGCTGCCTGCTGGACCAGACCCACGTCCTGCACTGGGACCACGACACCGGCTGGACGCGCTACCCGCTACCGAACCCGCTGCCCATACCCCGATTTCCCGGCTGCCCCTGACGCAGACTGGACAGCACAGCGGCATTTCAGCCCCCCTCCTGGGCCGGGGTCGGACTCTGAGGAGGGGCCCGCTTTCCAGCTATAGGCACTCCGCAGTTGTCCAAGTTGCTAGCCCTCGACTCCACCAAACTCCGCCAGGACAACCCCAGCCCATCCGGATGGCAACGCACGCCGGGCCAGCCGCGGCCGTCACCTCGCGGGGCGACCACCACGGCTGAAGCATCCGCTCGGCATGCGGTGGCGGACCGTTCCCAGCCCATCACGCCGGCGTCACGGCTTCCTTGCCGACCCGGATTACGAGTCGTAGCGTTCGGTCACCACCATCGCCGTCCCTGCGAGTACCGCTCCTACGGGCGTCTCAGCCCACTCGGCGAGCAGCAGCGGCTTCTCGTCCACAGACTTCAGCAGATGAGCGATCTCCTCGGCGGTCGGCGCGACCGGAAGGGCACAGCCGACCATGTCGTGGCCTGTCGCGCTGGTGTGGTTCCCGGGCTCCTCCTCAGGATCGTCCGGCACCCATCGGCCGACCTCGATCTCCCACGAAGTCTCGTCGTCGTCTGGCTCCGGCGCTTCGATCGTCAGGTAGAAGCCGTCGGAGTCGTACGGCTCCACGAAGAGGCGACAGCTGGGGTCGTCGAGTGAAGCCCCCACGTCGCCGCCCTGGGCGTGCGCGGTGACCAGCACCCGGAGGGCAGCGACCGCCTTCTCCCGTTCCTCCGAGGTGAATCCCGACTCGCGTCGGTCGAGCTGCTCGCGCGTCTCGTCGCTCAGCGTGTCCAGCCCGTCGTCGTACTTCACGAAGGGGTGGCCGAATTCCCAGCAGCGCTCGGTCCCCGGATCCTCCTCCGAGGAAGTTCCCGAGAAGTCCGCGAGTCCTGCCTGCAATCCGTGCCTCTCTGCCTCCAGTTCGGCCCGGATCGCTCTGCTGACCGTGTCGGGGAGAGCCGCCATGGCACTTTCCAGGTCGACGAGCGCCTGATGGAGCCGTAGGCAGACGTACTCGAACCACAGACTGTGGGAACCATCGAGAAGAGCGGTGCGGGTGGCAGGGTCTGTGAGCGCGGCAAGCTGCGTACGCGGGTAATAGCCCACACGCCGTTCCCGGCAGTCGTGGATGCTGACAGGGACGGTAGCGAAGGCGGAAATTCGATTGAGGGCGTCAACGACCGGGCCCCCGAGGCGAGGCTCGGCAAGACTCGTCACAGCCTTGGATACAACGCCGTCCGGACCCTCGTAGGTCGCCAGGATCTGCGTCTTTCCACGGGTGGCGTGCTGAGAGTAGATGGTCACGGAACGCCTTTCGGCCGTCCGGCACACGACGGCCGGACAGAACAGGTGGGCAGGAAGCGGGTAGGAGGTGGTGGCGAGGGCGCTTTCCGACGCTCCGTACCTCAAGATGATCGGAGGTGGCCCAGGTACCGTCCCAGGCTCCATTCCTGCCCGCAGGGTAGCGCATACCCCGCGTTTCGCAAGCAGATATTCAGCGGGTCTGCCACACGAAAAGGGTGACATCCGAACTGGTTTGCCTTGTGGGGCGGGTGGGACGGATTTCGCTGTGTCCAAGCCTCATCCGGAGGAGTTCCGCCAAGCCGTCGTGCGGGTCGCAAGGAACCGCGGCGCGGGCCTGACGGTCGAACGGGTGTGCACCGCACCTTTGGAGTCCACCCGATGACGCTTTGGAAGTGGATGCGTCGGATGGACATCGACGACGGGACCAAGCCCGGAACGGCCAGTCAGGAGAATGCGGAACTTCAGGAAGCACGGCGGCGGATCAAACTGCTGGAGCAGGAGAACGAGATCCTGCGGGGGACTGCGGCCTATCTATCGCAAGCGCATCTGCCGGAAAAGGATCTACCAGCTCGTGAGAGAGCTGGCTGGGGGCGGGTTGCCCGTCACATCCAGTTGATACAGCCGGACTCCGCAACAATCGAGCCTGGCACACGTCCGCGGCATTTTCGGCCACTCAACGACGGCCCCCGGCTGCTCCGCGTAACCTCACCGGCATGGGGGCATCAGAATCCGGTCCGGGCCAGGACTCCGACGACGAGGCACGGCGGCGGCTGAACGCGTACACGTACCTCAGCGCGCCCGAGCGGCTGGAGCACGTCGCGATCATGCGGGTCTTCTGCGGAACGCTGCTGGCGGATCTCGCCGTCCCGGACATCATGGTGAAACTGCGCCAGGCCGGAACTTTCGCCGCGGGGCTCGACGCCGACACCCTCACAGTCCGGCTGGAACAGCTGGTGGCCTGGGGAAACTTGCTGCGCAGCAGCCACACGGTGAACGCGTCCAGCATCAGCGAGTACCAGCGTTCCCGCTCGCGCTACCAGCTGTCGAAACTGGGCGAACATATCCAGCGGGACGCCGACGGGGTCCTGGCCGAGGCCGACGCCGCCCGCGAGGTGAGCAACGAACTGCTGGCCCTGGTCGAGCGCGGACTACGGGAGCTGGCCGACCTCGTGACCGCGCCGGGCGGCGTCGAGCCGCAGGACGGACTTGAGCGGATCAGCACGCTGTTCGTGCAGTTCAGCGAGTTCGCGGACTCCATACGCGACTTCTACGCCTACCTCGGCCAGGTGCTGTCCCGCTACGACCTGGACAGCGCCGAGTACCAGGGCTTCAAGGAGCTGCTCCTGGACTACGTCGAGGCGATCACGGAGGACGTGGCGTTCCGAGCGCCTCGGATCTCGGCGGCGTTGGACACCCTGTGGCCGCACATCCCGGCTCTGCTGGGCCGGCTGGACTCCCACGCCCAGGGGCTCACCGGGCTCTCGACGCAGGCGCAGGGCGAAAGCCGACCGGACGTCCGGATCCAGCGCAGCCGGGGCCGCGAATTCGCGGACTGGGAGGGCCTGCGCGGCTGGTTCAGCAACACCGACGGCCAGGGCAGCCAGGTCGACCAGCTACGCGATGCCACTCTGCGCGCGTTGCAGTCGCTGCTCGCCAACGCCAAGCGAATGCTGCGGTCGGCCACCGGGGGGATGTCCCGGCGCAAGGATCTGCTGCGGCTGGCCCGCTGGTTCGACGAAGCGGCGCCGCAGGACGCACACGACATCGCCGTCGCCGCCTTCGGGCTGTATGGCGCCCGCCATCTGGGCATACCTCCGGCCACCGACGAGGTGGTGCCCGCCTACACAAGCTGGTGGACCGGTCCCGTGGTCGAGGTACCGGTGGCCCTGCGTGAAAGAGGCAGCCGCGCCCAGCGGGGCCGGGCCTCAGCGGTGGAGGACCACTCCGCGCAGAAGCATCTGCTGAGGGAGGCCGCACGGCAGCGGGCAGCGGCCAGAGCAGCGGCGGCGGACGAACTGCGCAGCGCGTCCGGCCGGTTCGCCGAGGTACGCCTCACGTCAGCGGCGCTCGGCCTGCTCTTGGAACTACTGGCCACAGCGCTCGGAAACGCACAGCTCAGCAGGCCCGTCAGCACGGACGGGGAGAGGACGGCGGTGTTCGACCTCGACTCGGCCAGCAGTGAAGACGCCGAACTGCGTATCCGTCTCACCGTGCGCCGGACGGCGGGCACGCGAACGGTGCTGTACTCGGCCGAGGGCGACCTGCTGCTGGACGACCTGGAGCTGGACATCGGTCGCACCTCCGCCGCGGTCGGCGGCGAAGCGAAGGCGAGCGTGTCATGACCCTCCCCTCGACTCACGACGTAGCCCTGGCAGCCGAGCGCCGCACCGCCGCCCGGCTGCTGCTCGCCCACCCGCTGATCGCATCGGACGGCCCCCACGCCGACCTCTTCCCGCTGATCCGCAGGCACGCCGAATGGCTGGGCAAACGGTTCCAGCAGGTGCTCGGCTACCGCCTGCTGGTCGACAGCTCCTACGCCCGGCTGTTCAAGGCGGGGCTGGGGGCGGGTTCGGGTCATCGGCTGGAGCGCTCCACCGGCACCCCGTTCACCCCACAGACGTACGCCTGCCTCGCGCTTGCCCTGTCCGTGCTGGTGACTGCGCCCGAGCAGATGCTCCTGTCACACCTGGTCGCCGAAATCAGGGCTGCCGCAGCCGACGCCGGAATCGAGCTGGAGGAAACGGGCCGAGCGGCCGGGAAGCGGACCCTGGTCGCGGCTCTGCGCCAGCTCGTCAACTGGGACGTGCTCATCGAGACCGAGGGCCATGTGACCGCACTTGCGCAGGAGGCGGGCGGCGAAGCCCTGATCACGGTAGACCGGGAGCTGGCACGCGTGGTCGTCGCCGGCCCGCTCTCCCAGGCACGAACCGGCGCCGACCTGGTCCGGCGGGCAGCGGATCCGGGCTTCGGCGGACCACGCACCTACGTGCGCCGGATGCTCGTCGAGACACCCGTCGTCCACCTCGACGAGCTCACGGACGCCGAGCGTGACTGGCTGCGCACCCGGCAGCGCCGGGAGGCCCAGGCTTTCTCCGAACTCCTTGGTTTGGAGATGGAGATCCGTGCCGAGGGCGTGGCGCTGGTGGACCCCGAGGAAGAACTCACGGATCTGCACCTACCGGGCACGGGGACCGTCGCACAGGCCGCGCTGCTGCTGGCGGAACGGCTCGTGGAACGCCTTCGGCCGCAGGAGCCGGGGCATCCGGCGACCGGCGGGACACTCATCATCGGGGTGGCCGTCCCGGACGGCCTGGTGGACAAGGTGCTCGCCGAGCTCATCACCGAGTACGGGCAGCGCAGCAACTGGCAACGCGGCTACCTGGAAGACCTTCCCTCCTTGCGAGAGGCCGTACTGGACCTGTTGGTCCGCATGCGGCTGATGGCCCGCGCTGGCCGGCTGCGCGCCGAGGGCGAAGGGCTGCCGGAGGGATACGTCGACGAGGCTCTCGAAGGACGCACGGTGACCGATGTCCGTGGCGCGCGGCCCAGCGGCGAAGGCTGGGTGCTGCTGGCAGCAGCAGCCCGCTACGCCACCCAAATCACCGTGCGCCCGGCCACCTCAGTCGGCAAGGACACAGACGTTCAGGAGGAGTTGCCGCTATGACCACCGACGCGCGTGGCCTCGTTCCGCTGCCGCGTTCCGGAGCTGCGACAACCGTCGGCCCCACAAGAGACGGCGGCACCCGCTTCCGGCTGCACCGGGCGGGCATCCAGAACGTCTGGCAGTACGACGAGCAGGAGTTCTCCTTCGGCGACGGACGGCTGCTGCTGCGTGGCAAGAACGGTGCGGGCAAGTCCAAGGCCCTGGAGATGCTGCTTCCGTACCTTCTGGACGGCGACTCCCGGGCACTGGACGCGACAGGCACCGGTCGCACCACGCTCGCGTGGCTGATGCTGGACGGGTTCGAGCAGACCAACCGTCTCGGGTATCTGTGGGTGGAGTTCCGGGGCACAGCCGACGACGGCGGTCACCACCACCTGACGCTCGGCGCCGCCATCCGCGCCTCGAAGTCGACGCAGAAGGCGCTGCCGACATTCTTCGTCACCCCGCTGCGGATCAGTGAGGACCTCCATCTGATCGAGGCGGGCAAACCGCTACCGGTCGACAGGCTCAAGGAGATCGTCGGCTCCGACAACGCGACCGACCGTGCGGTCCAGCACCGCTCACGAGTGGCCCGGGAACTGTTCGGCATCACCGACGCGACGCGCTACCGCAACCTCACACAGCTCCTCCACCGGCTGCGGCGCCCGACAGTCGGCGACCGCATCGAACACGGGGGTCTGGTCTCCCTGCTGAGCGAGACCCTGCCGGGGCTCGACGAGGACGTGGTCGAGAAGGTAGCGCGCAACCTCCACGACCTCGACGCCGTACGGGACGAACTCGGCCGCCTGGAACGCACCGACGCGGCCTTGCGCACGTTTCTCACCAGTTACCGCGGCTACCTGGCCGGGGTCCTGCGCACTTCCGCCCAGAGCGTGAGCCACGAGCTGGGCGTCCTCGCACAGCGGCGCCGGGCGGCCGGAGACGCCGCTCAGCGGACGAGCGACCTGAGGACGCAGGAGGAGGAGTCGGAGGGCCGACTGGAGACCCTGCGCGACGAAGAGCAGAACGCCCGGACCGACCTGACCGCCCTGCACGCCAGTCACGCCTACCGCAGCCTGCGCGAACTATCGGAGCGCCGCAGCACGGTGGAGGCGCTGCACACCGCCGCCGCGGCTGCGTTCACGACCTTGAGCAACGCGCACGATACGGAGGAGGGCTCGGCCGAGCGACTGGCCGAAGGCGTCGAACACCTCGGAAGCCGGCTGGCCGAGCTGGGAAGCGAACATCGGGAGCTGCTGACGCTGGCGGAAAAGGCCGGGCTTCCCACCGGCCATCTCGGCGAGGCGGTGGCCCTGCCGCGAACGGTTCTCGCCCAGGCCACCGAAACCGCGTTGACGACTCCGGACGGGGAGACGCGCGCCGTACGGCACCGGTCGGCGGCGCGCGTGGACACGGTCACGGCTCAGGAAGGGCTGCGGTCCTGGCAGAACCAGTTGCAGGACGCCGAGACGGTCGCGAGAAATCGGGCCCGGATGGTTCAGGAGGTGACCCGCCTCATCGCACGGGCGGACGAGGCCCGGGGCGCGGCAGCTCAGGCCGATGCCGAGCGGGAACGGCTGGAGGACGAGGCGGAAGAGGCCGTCGGCCACCTCGACGGCAGCCGTCAGAAGATCGCCGAGGAGAGCGGCGCCTACTCCCGTCAAGTCGCCGAGTGGGCGGTGCGCACTCGGACTGCACTGGGTCCCGACCTGCCGTCGCTGGACGCCGTCCACGCCACTGTCGGCCACGAGACCTCTACTGACGCGCCGTTCGTAGACCGCACACTGCCGCCCGACATCGACAGCCAGGCGTGGCGGACCGCTCAGGCCGCGTTGGAGCCGTACGGCGAGGAACTCACCGGACGCCGGGACACATTGGCGCTCGACGTCGGCCGACTCGGTGAGGAACTCGACCGTCTGGCGGAGCAGAAGCGGGACTGGGAGCGACGTACCGACCCCGAGCCGCCCGCCCCACACCATCGTGCCGCCGCGAGGAAGCCGGGCAGTGGAGCACCTTTCTACCGGCTCGTGGACTTCGTGGACGAGCTGGCGCCGACCGACCGAGCTGGTCTGGAAGGGGCGCTGGAGGCGAGTGGAATCCTGGACGCGTGGGTGAGTGCGGACGGCGTCCTGCTCGATTCACGCATCCGGGACACCCTTCTCCAGCGGGGTCCCGTGCTTTCCGACGGACCGACTCTCGCCTCGGCCTTGCGCCCAGCCCCTGAACCGGGTTGCGGCATCACGACCGAGCAGGTTGAGGGTCTGCTGGCCAGCATTGCACTCGCATCGACACAAGAGACTTCCGCACACAATGCGGTTTTCTTCGACGGCAGTTGGCGTCTGGGCGTACTCAACGGTCGTTACGACAAGGGCGACACCGAGTACGTTGGGGCCGCCGTACGGGCCGAGACTCGGCGTCGCATCCTCGCCGAGTTGGAGGAGCGAACCACGCAGACGGAACAGCGGCTGGCCGACGTTCGCGAAGCGCTAGCCGTAGCCGATGCCACGCGTCGGGCTCTCACGCTCGCAGAACGGGATTTCCCCAGGGCACGGAATCTCGCGGACGCATGGAGCAGAACCGAGTCAGCAGAACGGACCCTGCGCGGCCTGACCGCCAAGGCGACCCGCGCGGCGCGGCTGGCCGAGGAGACACGCGCTCTCGCGGTATCGGCGCGGACCGAGGCGAATTCCACTGCGACCGCCCACGACCTGCCCGGCGACCCGGCCGCCCTAGACAGTGTGCGCACCGCACTGACCGGCCTGCTCGGCGGTATCGGGCATCTGCGCAGGGCCGTGAGCGGCACTGATGGGCGGCTCGGTTCCAACCAGGCCGATGCCGACCGGTACGGACGAGCCCAAGGGGATCGCCTGGCCGCGGACGAGAGCTACCGGCTCCACCTCGCCGGACTGCGCACCGCTGAGCAGGACCTGCGTACCCGCGAAGAGGCCATCGGATCGTCCGAGGAAGAGATCCTCTCCCGCGAGCAGGAGGCCAAACAGCGCATCGCGAACGCCGACCGCGCCCTGCCCGGGGCGCAGAAAGCCCGCGACGACCTCCACGACCAGCGCGTGCGCGCGGAAGAGGACGAGAAGCGCCTGCGCGGAACCCTGGCGGACCAGGAAACGACGGTCATCGACACCGGCAGCGCTCTTCGCACTGCTCTCGGCCGACCGGAGGTGGTGCTCGGCGCCGGCCTCGACCGGTCCTCGCTGCCCGAGTTCGTGTCGGACGATCCCGGCGCGGACGTGCGCAGCCGTCTGCGAGCGCTGCGGGCCCTCGCCGACGCCGTGGAGCAAGCCCTCGGCCGCCCGAAGGGCGAGGTGTCGGACAGCACCCTGCTCAACCGTCACACCGATCTTCGAGACCAACTGGCCGGTGGGTTCGATGCGCAGCTGGAGGAGCGCGACGGGATCAAAGTGTGCCGGCTGGTCGACGACCACGGGTCTCATGACGTCGCGGCTGTGGGCGAGCGGATCGCGGTTCAGGCCACGGAGGCCCGAGGGCGGCTCACCGAGCGCGAACGTGAGGTCTTCCAGCGGTTCCTGACCGGCGAGCTAGGCGACCACCTCTCGGCGCAGGTCATCACCGCTGCGAACCTGGTCGCGGCTCTCAACGACACCTTGCGGACCGTGCGCACCTCCCACGGCCTCGGCGTCGAGCTGCTGTGGAAGCTGGACGAGGATGTGGACGCGGATGTACGCGCGGCCGTCGAGCTGCTGCGCAGTCCGTCGAGCCTCAGGACGCGCGAGCAGACCGAGCAGCTGCGCGAGGTGCTGCAACGCCGGATCGAGGATGCCCGCCGTGCCGACCCATCGGCCGGTTACGCCGCCCATCTGCGGACCGCGCTGGACTACCGCGACTGGTTCCGCTTCCACACTTTCGTGGTCGAGGACGCGGCCCCAGGCCGCCGCAGGAAACTGACCGGCCGGACGGGGCTCAGCCAGGGCGAACAACGCGTGCTTTCCTACCTCGTGCTCTTCGCCGCAGCAGCCGCCCACTTCAGCAGCCTCGCCGAATCGGCACCTCACGCACCACGCCTGATCCTCCTGGACGACGCCTTCGCCAAGGTCGATGAACCCACCCACGGCCGACTGGGCCGTATCCTCGTCGACCTCGATCTCGACTTCGTCCTCACCAGCGAGCGGCTCATGGGCAACTGGCCCGAGGTTCCGTCCCTGCACATCTACGAGTGCCTTCGTGATCCCCACGTACGCGGGGTGGCCACCCTGCACTACACCTGGAACGGTCGGCACCGGCGTCTGGTGTCCGTATGAGCGGACTGCCCGCCGCAACGCGCGACTGGCTGAAGGGACCCGGACTCGCCCGGCTGTGGCAGGGAGCACGTAAACGCCTGGAGAGCAACGGCGTACAGGCCACGGGTTCGCTCCGACTGACCGCGATGAACGCCCAGGAGCGCAACGACCTGTCTCTCCTGCTGGGCAAACCCCTCACAGGTGCCGCCGTGGCCATACGGCTCGACGTGCTCGACGCACGGCTACGCGAGTCGGCTGCCGGACTCGGGCTCAGGCAGACGCTGGAGGAACTCGGCCCGCCCCTCACCGACCGCCGTGCCGCCCGCGCGGACGCGACGGCACGGCGGGAGCAGGTCTGGTCGTCTCTTGCTTCGTCACTGGACGCCTCCCCGCTCGCCGTCCAGGAATGGCCCCGGCAGTGGTACGACCTGCTGCGCCGTTCCGGTGTTCCGAGAGGAGTGACGCCCGAAGCGGCGATACGGACACTCCAGCAGGCGGTCCAAGTCCTCACCGTTCTCCTCGGACCCGACGGACCTGAACGCAACGGCACACGTGGTCGAGGAGAACTCGCCGCCATGACGACCGGCTCCGCGCACGGCCTTGACGACGGCACCTGGCTCGCACGCCTCGTCCAACGTGGGGTCGCCCTCGCCCACGGCACCGAGTTCCCCGACGACGCGGCCGGCCGACGCGCTCTGTGGCGGCTGGTGTCCGTCACGCCGGACGAGGTCTCCAGCACGGTGCTGACGTACGGACTGCGACCCGACGGCGAGGGCTGGCGGGAGCGTGCTCTGCGGGAGCGGGCCGACCATCACTGCGAAGTTCATGTCACACCACGCGACCTCCGTGACATCCGGCTGCAGCTCCCCGCCGCAACCCTCATCCACATCTGTGAGAATCCGCGTGTTGTGGAAGCCGCGGCGGACGCCGCCTGCGTCCGGCCCATCGTGTGCACCTCCGGCAGTGCCGCCACCGTGGTCTTCACGCTTCTCGACGCCCTCGCCGCCACGGGTTGCCGCTTCGCGTACCACGGCGACTTCGACTGGCCGGGGATCGCGCTGGCCAACCGGGTGATCCGACGCTACGAAGCCCTGCCGTGGCGCATGGACACTGCGGACTACGAGCGCCTGGCCGCTCGCAGTCAATCCGAGGCCATCCCTCAACTGGCTCTCGACGGCGGGCCGGTCGACGCAGACTGGGACCCAGACCTCGCCCCCGCCATGACCGCTCTCGGCGTCGCGCTCCACGAGGAGGCCACCCTCGATCTGTTGGTGGCAGACCTGTCATGCCAGGTGTAGTGCGACGTCAGCATCATGCCGAAGTCACCGGGATTGTCAGTCCCTTTCGGCATCATTGACGCTCACACCTGATACGACACCGTGCCCGGGTGGCGCTGACCAGAGGATCACGTCGCGGGGCGGTGCCGACGATTGGAGTCCGATGGCCGCGGCGGAACCACGCCTGTCTCTTCCTCACGACTTCCTGCGTACGGTCATCGCGCGGGCGTCCGACGATTCCCCGCCTACCCGCATGGCTGTCGAGGCGATTCGCGCGGCGCCCCCGGGCACGGATCGGGACGGCCTGGCCATGTCCTTGCTTATAGGACCGCTCGCAAAGTCCGCGCCCGAGTGGCTGTTGGCCATGGCAGTGGAGAGCGATCTCAGTCGCGAACCGCGCCCGCACACGACGTCCGAGCGCATGGACCTGACCCGCGTCGCTCTGTCGCACCAAGCCTGCCCGGAGGCATACAGGGCGCAGGTCCTGCAGAAGTGCCCTGAGGCGCGACTCGGTGCCCTTGGCCGGAGAGAGGGTGGCGCAGCACTCATCCACGCCGTCGTCGCTGAGCTCCGCCGGCGGTCGACATCGCGCCTGCCCATCGCCCCCGAGCTGCTAAAGGTTCCGACGCCCGCCCAGGTCGTTCTTGGTGAACACGGCCTGCACGAGGACGTGTTCGTCGCAGCCCTCGACTGCCTACCGCTCGGGCCGGACAAGCTTGACGGCGAAGAAGACGTCGACGCGTGGATGGAGCGTCACCGCGCCGCATCCGACGCCTGGGAAAGCATGTGGGACGGCGTCCTACGGGTCCAGACCGAACATCACCGCCGCCTGCTGGAATGGTCCGCAACGCACCCCGCAGCCGACCGCGTGGTGCGTGAGCACCTGCTCGGATCCATACCGTGGCACGTAGAACCAGCCTTGTTGGAGGAAGTCGCGGCACACAACCTGGAGTCCTTCGAGCGTGCGGTTCTCGTCACCCGGATTTCCCGATCCTGCAGGGGCGGGCTGACGCCCGCGCAGGCGCGGGAACGCTACGCCGACGAACTGGCGGCCGCGCCCCAGGAGGAGCGGGACTACGTAGAACGATTCCTCGACGGGGAGATGCAGTCCAAGTCCATCCAGGCCATTCTCTGCCGCTCCGCCGTCGGCTGGGTGGAGCGGGCAGGAAGCCAGAACTGGCGGTACCTCCTCAACCCCGGCGAGGCCCGGCGTTACGGCCGGCCCCGAGAATGGCTGGCGTCCCAGGAGCTTGTTGCCGCCCTCGCCACGCGGTTCGCAACCATCTGCCTTTCCGCTCTGACCCTCTGGGAACCGGAACCCGCCTCGCGGTATCGGGTCGTGCGCGACCTCGGCTGGTTGCACGCCCTCCTCGTCCATCTCCCCGAAGTCACGGAGGAGACGCGGCAGAAGGCGCGTCTTGTAGTTGAGGACACCAGGCGGTCCCTGGCTACCCGGTCCAGCGCATACGGCTACCACTCCAACCATTCCGCGTGGGAAGAGACCCAACGGGCCGAGAAACTGATGGCCACCATCATGCCGCTCGTCACGGATCCCGTCCCTGCCCTGCCGGGCCGACGCACGGCCTCCCTCGGCGACCCGCAAAGCATCCGGTTCAGACAGCTTGCCGACGCCGACGAGGCCGTTCTCGTCACGTACCTGGACTGGCACACGGGGAACGACGCGCTCGTCGAGGAGGCCCTGCTCTCCTTCGCCGCCCGCTCCTACCGAAAGTCCCTCACCTTCGACGACGTACTGGCCCGCCACTCCGCCCCGCAGCAGACTCTGCTCGACCTCACCCTGCACCTGCGCAGGCGCCTGGGCGGCGGACCCGAACTGCGCGGAAGCTGGGCCGAGATCATGCTGGCCCGGCCCGAGTGCCCTCCGGAGCTGCTCCGGCTTCTGCCTGCCTGGTCAGCGCTCAAAGCCCGCGGTCCGCGCTATGACACCACTCATCCCGCAGTCGCGGCCTACGTGTCCGAGGTGCTCGGAGACAGCGATGCTGCTTGGCAGCGGTTCGCGGCAAGTCCCATGTCGCACGCCGGTCCGGGTGCCTGGCATCGGCTGGGCGACCTCCTCGGTGCGGCGGTCAAGGGAGTCGCGTGGCCGGCACCTCCGCCAGGACGCTGACGGCCTCCGTGTCGATCAGCCTCAGCCTCGTGGACCTACACCCGATCGCCGCGCCACGTACGGAGAGGCGTCAATGGCAGGGTGCGGGCGGTTCGATCCCTGGGAGCCATCGGGGAGCCAACCCGCTTCCCAGGCCCCTTCGAAACCACCCGCGCCCGCGACACCCCGACGCTCTGAACAGGAAGAAGCGACTGTTGCATGATCAGGTGACACCTTGACCTGGCTTGCTGAGCGGCGACCCGGAAGGATGTTGCAGTGCCCAAGCAAAATGATGTACTCGCTCGTCCGCGAACTGGCCGCTGCCCCTCACAGGGTGCCAGCGGCGGTGACGTGCTGGGTACTCAAGATGGCCCGCCAGCCCTACTACCGGTGGCTGGCCGCACCGGTCACCGACACCGAACTCGCCGCGGCGTACCGGGCGAACGCCCTGTTCGACGCGCATCGCGACGACCCGGAGTTCGGCCACCGTTTCCTGGCCGACGAGGCCCGCGCGGCCGGTGAGCCGATGACCGAGCGAACCGCCTGGAAGATCAGCCGCGACAACCGCTGGTGGAGCACGTTCCGCAAGCGCCGGGGCCGCGGGAAGACTGTCAAGGCCGGCCCGCCGGTTTCGGCCCACGTAAGCTCTGAACGTCGAGCGTCGCGCTGCCGGTTGCACCAGGAGGCCATCGTGGATCACCTCTTCACCGTCATGGGCGAGGCGGCCACACCGATCGCGCGCACCGGGTTGGCTGCGGAAGGCCTCCTTGAGAGGCAGCACTTGCAGGAGTGGGTGATCGCGCACCCGCAGGTGCTCGGGGAGTCGGTGCTCGTCGTTACCGCGGAGTACGACCGGTGGGCCGACACAGACGGCGTGCCGGCGCGCGACCGGCTGGACGTCCTGGGACTGGACGCAACAGGGCGCCTCGTCGTGGTCGAGCTGAAGCGCGGAGCGGCTGATCGGGACGTGCACCTCCAGGCGATCACCTACGCCGCCCTGGTGTCCCGGTTCGACCTCAGCACCCTGGCCCAGGCGCACCGCGACTTCCTGTCGCGCAGGGGGCAAAACCTCGACTTCGATGCATGCAGGCAGCGCCTGCTCGATCATGTGGACGGGGAGTGGAGCCCGGAGCTGCTCCAGCGCCCTCGACAGGTGATCATCGCCGCTGACTTCCCCAAGCAGGTCACCCACTCCGTGGTCTGGCTGTCGGAAATGAGCCTCGACATCGACCTCATTCAGGTGGGGCTGTGGAAGGTGGAGGGACACGTCGTCGCCGGCTTCACCAAGGTCTATCCGACCCCGGAGGTGGAGGAGTTCACGCTCGCACCTGCCCGAGTCGAAGGCGAGGCGGCAGCCAAGAAGCTGCAGGAACGCGCACGCTCACGCAACGCCGTCCATGTACTCGTCGGTGCGGGCCTGCTGCCCGAAGGCACCAAACTGCTCATGACACCGCGCCATGGCACAACGGAAGCCATCCGTAATGCCATCAACGCGTGGGTAGAAGGGGACATCAGCAGAGCAACCGCAGTCTGGACCAACAACACTGCCCAGCCACTGGTCTGGGATGCCGACGGCGCGTCCTACTCCCCCACCGGACTGGCCAACCACATCTTCACGAGCGTGACGAGCCGCACCGCCGACGGCGTACAGGGCACAACATGGTGGGACGTCGACACCAGCCATGTTCCCAGCGATGTCGACAGCGAAGAATGGGCCACCCTCGCAGGACTCAACCTCTCAGGGCTGGCCAAGCAACTCAACGGCACCCGCAAAGACTGGACGGAGCTGCACACCCTGCTGGGCGCAGTCCCTGCCGGACGATGGACCACCTACGGTGACGTGGCAGCAGTGATAGGCAGCCACGCCGTTCCGGTCGGAAGACACCTGAGTACCTGCGGCCAATGTCCCACCCCCTGGCGTGTCTTGAATGCAGCAGGACGCGTCAGCAACGGCTTCCAGTGGGCGGACCAAACCCGAACGGACACCCCCGCAGAAATCCTCAAAACCGAAGGAGTCCGCTTCAACGGAGCTGTCGCCGATGCGGACAAGCGCCTCGGCCCGGACGCCCTCCGGCAACTACTCGACACCTGAGAAGCGACCGCCTCTGCGGAGCACCGCGCGTACGACACGGCACCGAACGAGTGCGCCATGAAGCACTCGGCGCATGCTCCGCAGTTGTCTAAGTTGGTGACCCTCGACTCCACCAAACTCCGTTAAGGCAACCCCAGCCTATCTGGATGGCAGGCACACCGATGCAGCCATGGTCGTCGCCTGGCGGGACGACCATCACGCTTCGAGCATCCGTTCGGCA
The DNA here is from genome assembly GCF_040630435.1 of Streptomyces sp. NPDC005803. Classification (NCBI taxonomy): domain Bacteria; kingdom Bacillati; phylum Actinomycetota; class Actinomycetes; order Kitasatosporales; family Streptomycetaceae; genus Streptomyces; species Streptomyces sp. NPDC005803. The sequence continues at coordinate 51,233 of NZ_JBEXXO010000040.1, forward strand.
TGTGATGGCGGGCCGCTCCCAGCCCCACCACGGCAACGTCACGCCGTCCCCCCCGCCCCGGATCACGAGTCGTAGCGTTGGGTCACTACCATCGCCGTCCCTGCGAGTACTGCTCCCGGGGGCGACTCAGTCCACGCAGCAAGCGGCAGCGGCTCTAGTCCACGGACCGCCGCGAGGCGCGGGCGAAGCCGCTCAAGGTACGCCTCCTGCGCCTCATGGATCTTCTACATACCTTCACCAAGATCCGAAAAAAGGCTACGCTCACGCTTCTTATTTGAAGTATCGCCTACGGGCGTCACGAAAGGTGCGCCCCGCCCACCGGAAACCTTAAACTTGGGATCACCCAAATATCTCGCCAATGCATTTTGGAAGATTCTAGCCGTAACACTGTCCCCTCTCTCCTCGAAGGCAATCTGATATGTGCGCAATGAAAGCTCCAGAGGATCCTCTACACGCCCAGAGCGAAGCCATTTATTCGTCCAATCCTCACGGATTGCCTCTTCCAACCTTGGCGCAAGAGATGTTCGCACTCGCTTGAAGATGGCTTCCCGATCGAAATCTGTGAGGATTTCTCTCCAGGCCTGATCGGTGATCCAGGAAGTGTCTAGGCTATTAATAGCCAAGGCTCCCATGTTTTCCACAGCGCGTCGCCTATACTCTTCCGGCAAGACCCCCTCCCGGCCGAGTCGAGCAAGGAGGGCAGGCTCTGGAGCATCCGATACATGCGGAATTAGGTCCGTCAATCGAGAGGGCAGGTCAGGAAAGATCGAAATGAAGGTCGTCAACATTTCATCGCTACACTTTCGCCCCAGGTAATCGATGACATCACCGGTCCAGCATGACCCTTCCGGCCACTCATCAAAAATGTGCGCAAATCGCTGCGCCACGCCAGGGTAGAGAGAGGCCGGCAACCCGAGAAGGATTCCACGTTCCTGCTCATCTTGCGGTAGCAGACAATGAGTATGACTGAGGAGCGTATTATCATCCATCCCGGAGAGAATTACAGGAAGAAGATGAGGTTGATCAATCAACCATGCCGCAAAGCCTTCACGCAGAGTGGGATGCTGGAAGACCCAATCGCTCCCGCCCGCGCCCTTAGCACTACCCACGAATGTTCCGACCAGAGAGGTTAAAGCTCGCCCAACTCCCCCCACTGTGCTGCCGACCTTTTCGAGTACATCGCGCTTACGCGCGTCCAAGCGCAATGGGCTCGAAAGCCCTTCAGGGCTCACATAGATAAGTGCGAGAGAAGCCAGGGAATCTATATCCAGCTGACTATAGACATCCGACAAAAACCGATGAGGGCGAGACATGAAATTTGTAATATCCGTCTCAGTGATGCGCAAATTTTTGGTGAATGCTTGCAGACCAAGGCGACGAGCCGCTTCAGGCCGAAATGGCTCCGCGTCTGCCGCACCTTCAAGGTATGGCCTCATTTGCGCCAGCCTCTGCGGCTCTTGGTCCCCAGCGGTTAGATGATTGTAGAGTATCTGCTGCCGCTCTTCCCGAGTGACATTGGAAACGTCCACAGTTACTTCTTTTTCGTGTAGCAATGGATAAGCGTAAGTCTTCAAGAAGGGACGCGCTTCGTTGTAAATATAGGAGCGAGATGTAAGCACGACTCTCGCCCCGCCCTTGACAGCACTCATTACGTAGGGTAAATCCCTGACCCACCCATCGGTCAAATGCCTTTCATGCCGCACCGCACCGAAGGCATCGTCGACCCAAAAGAATTGATCATTCTCATTCGGATTCCACCTCTGCACGAGGTCTTCGGAAGTGCGCGGTTTTATGTTTACGCAGCCCCAATTGTCCGCCGCAGCGATGGCAAGCATGAGGGCAATGGAAGACTTTCCAATTGCAGGTTCACCCAACAATAGAACAAAGCCTCTATCATGTAGAGCTTTGGCAGCCTTTCGGTAGGCATCAGTAACGACGAAGGCTGAGATCTGATCTCTTGCCGAGTCGAGGAGAACTGACGCCTGCGTATACGCCCGATCGTCCAGGATCTGAGATAAATCACCAAGCCCATAAACACGCGGAACGAACATGCGCAGTTCTCGATGCGTGGCGATCACGTCGCTGATCCACTGCCCATCCAGAACTAGAGGACGCTTGACGCCACAAGTCAGAAGCCGATCTCGAATCGCCCCTTCAGAACTCCCAGAAACTCTCGCATTCGTCAGAAGCACATAACTCTCACAAAGCCCTTGATTTACTAGTTTTCGAACTTTTTCAAACTCGTCACCGATCATCGAAACAGACAAAGTCGAGTCTGCGTTCTTCGTGTGCTTGCATTGAAGCACAAACGGACCTGCAGGCAAATCGTTTGTTCCGGTGCCGAAGATGGGGGGAACCCAAACCCCATAAAATGCACCATCACGTCCAGCATCATTTGAGTCAGCAAAAGTTTGGACGCTTTGCCCCCAAACCTGCCGAAGGACTGCAGCACATAAGTCTTGAAAAGCCCGCCATCCCAAGGTATGCAAAGCGAACTGCGGGGATCCAGGAGCAATGGCACGTCCGGTATGGTTATCTTTCACTGCCGATCCCTCAGTTGCCGTCTATCCGTAGCTCCACGAGCGGTAGTCTCCACGATACCGAGTCAGGGCGCGCTATGGATGCTTATCCGACTGTCATCGCAAGATCGATCCTCGCAACTTCCCAAACTGAAGGACTCGGGCACATCAGCACGTACCGACCGTCGCACCGGACTTTCTCTGACGTCAAGGGACGTCACCGTGTCTCGGAGCACGCTCAGGGGAAAAACTCGGCCGATCTTCCACGGCTTCCGGCCCGGTGGCGGCGAGCCAGTCTACGAACGTCAACTGGTGGACGTCGGCCTGGGGACCAGACGAGCGTGTTCGACGAACAGAACGGCCTGGGCGAGGATGGGTGAGAGTCCGCACTAGCAGGCCAGAGGGCCGACGATGATGGTGAAGACGGGGGACTGTTGGTTGGCTCTTTGCCAATGGGGTCGCCGCCAGTCTCGCAGCCATGGTGCGCTTGAAGGTGAAGGCGGCGTCAGGTGACGGGGTAGGTCCAGACGAACGTCAACCCATCAGGCAGGACGTCATGGCCACTCTGTCTCCGGCTCTGAGCCGGTCCCCGCATCTGTCCGCAGCTTCAGGGCCGGAAGTTCACCCGCATCGCCCTCCCGGTGTCGCACGTGACCAGTTCAACTGGACCGGCCGCGATCATGTGCACAGCAAGGACCCGATCCGCCGATCTCGGTGTCCTCGTCCGGCAGGTACATCAGGCCGGTTCGAACGCTAAGGGTACGGGACCGACTACCAGGGGATACCTTGACCTGGTGGATCAAGAACTGCCAGAACCCGAGCCGGACGAGCGGGTGACAAGTCGCGAGCAGGATGCTGTGCGGCTCTTGCTACTTATCGATGGCGCCTGCGAAGGGGTGTCCAACGCGGACCGCGCGGACCCGGGTCTTGAGACCGCTGTTGGCGTCGTGCGCACGCAAGTCCGCCTGCAGAAACTGGACTTCTGGCTCCGAAACCCCGACTACCTGGCTGATGAGCTGTTGACGAAGCACGAGTCGAGCGGTGAAGCGCGCCTTCTGGAGCTTGCCGGTCAGATTCTGGACTCCGAGGAACCTGAGGTCCGCTCCTACCCCATGCTGCGCTACCACTTCGGGGCCTACGAGCCCTTGGACGATGCGCTTGCGGTGCTGCGTAGTGCTGGCCTCGTGGCGCGTCGACGCCGGGGAACCGTCGCCCGGGTGCGACAGCACGACTACTTCCTCTTGATGCCGGGACGCACGGTCGCGCGCGAGATGATCCGGCAAGCCCCTGCCTTCCAGTACTACGTCGACCGCATCGGTTTGGTGCTGGACTTGGCCGACGGACGGGGCGGCAGCCAGCTCAAGAAGCAGCAGTATCTGCAGCGTGAGTATGCCGAGGCAGCCCGCGGGGACCGCATCGGCTCAGTGAGCACACGAGCACGCGCGCGGCTGGCGCAGTTACGCCGCCAGGCAGCGGGCGAAGATATCGAGACGGGGGAACATGGCTGACGAGGCGGCGCTGGGGACTCGGATCGCTGCCCGCGCGAAAGTGGGCGTCGACGAGGTGCGGTCTGTGTTCGAAGCCCAAGGCATTCCGTTGGCCGTGCCGCCGACCCGGCCGCGGTCCTTGCGGATCCACCGCCTGCGGGTGGCTGGGGTACGGACTGGAACCCTCGAACCGGGGCCATTTGCAACTAGTTTCGAGTTCGAAGAGGGGCTGACGGCCTTGGTGGCGTCGAACCTGCGCGGCAAATCGAGCGTGCTGGAACTGGTGACCTGGTGCCTGCGGGGCACTCCCCGGGAAAAGAGCGGCGCGATCCACTGGCTTAGCGAGGTCGACCTCGACGCCACAGTCGCGGGGCAGGCCATGGCCTTCCGGCTGGATTTGCAGGCTGAGGAGATCACCTCCGCGGTCGTGCTCACAGGACCTGATCAGCGGACTCTTAAGGCTCTTCGCACGCCGGATCCCGCGCAGGGCGTGCTGCCGCTGTTTCGTGCGGCGAGCTCGGAGAGTTACGCCCAGCAGGTACAGGCACTGATGATGCAGTGGATGGACCTCCAGCCACTGGTCAGCGCCCAACAAGGCACCACGGCTGTAGCGCACGGGTGGCCCGCATACTACGGGGCCCTGTACATGCCGGCCGCCCGCTCCGCAGCGCTGTTGGGCGACGTGGTCATGGCGGGTCTGCCAGGGCGGCTTCTACAGGTGTTCCTCGACCTGCCGGCCGCAGCGGTGCTGGCCAAGGTCAAGACGCAGGCCGCACTGATGTCGACCGCCCGCCAGCGACGGCAGGGCACAGCGAATGAGGCGCAGGCCGAGCGTGCGGAGCAGCGAGGACGGATCGAAGCCGATCTGTCAGCAGCACAGACGCGGCTGGCACAACTGACCCAGGCCACAAACGGATCGAAACATGAGTCACTGGCGGACCTGGCTGCAGCCACGAAGCAGTTGTCCACTGCGGCGGTGGACAGCCAGGAGGCGTGGGACGAGCTGATGCGGCTGCATCGGCAGGCCAAGTCTCAGCGGCAGCGTGACGAAAAGCTCCTCAACGATGTGCGCGAGAGTGGCATCGCTCGTCGGCTGTTTCACGGGCTGGACCCCACCACATGTCCTCGCTGCGATCAGAGTTTCGCCATCGAGCGCCGCCAGCTCGAAGTGCAGGACCACAGCTGTGCGGTGTGTGCCCGCCCCGTCCAGGGTGATGACGAGGTCCCCGAAGATGTCGTGGCCGAGGCCGAGGAGCGAGTCAAGTCCAGCAGCGAGGCCGAACGGCTAGCGAAAGAAGCCTTGGTGCAAGCTGAGACCGAGCTCGACCGGATCTCGCACGACCTACGTGCGGCCCAGGACCGGCTGCGCCAAGCCGATGCCGCCGCCCGTGTGCCGGTGTACGCGCAGGTCCGGGATGAAGTTCTCCGCCTGGAAGGCTCCTTGAGTGTGCTTCCCGAACTGCCGCCCCCGGGTGTCGACCCAGTCGAAGATCTGGCGATCAAGGTTCTTCGCGCCGCCGCGAAGACTTTGGAGGACGATCACGAGAAGGAAGCTGCTCGGCTGTTCACGGACCTAAATGCCGAGATCTCCTCCCTCGGGCGCAAGTTCGGATTCGCGGCGCTGGAATCCGTGAGCATCAACCGCGCCGCGCAACTTCGCGTCACCTCGGACGGCGGGCACGAGCGCAGCTTCACCGACCAGGTTCCCGGCGAGCGCTTGCGCCTGCGGATCGCCGTCATCGTGGCTCTCCTCCGCGTCGGCGCAGCCCACCAGGTCTCCACGCACCCGGGGTTGCTGCTGATCGACAGTCCGAAGGCGGAAGAGATCCAGGATGTCGACATCCACCTCCTGCTACAGGAGCTCAACGCCGTGGCCGAGGCAAACAACCTCCAAGTCCTCGTGACGACCGCAGACTTCGGTCTAGCACACGATGTACTGCCCGCTGAGAGCATCAAGGAAGCCGCAGAGGGCAAGCCACTGTGGTGACCAATGCCTGAGCCTGGAGGCGACCAAAGATGACGCAGCTCGCCGATCGCCTCAGCGCCCTGGCCGCTGGTGGAAGCCAGGCGATCACATTCCAGGACATCGGTCTCCCGCCAGACCTAGTCCGCGACCAGGCACAGGAAGTCGCTGCAGGACCCCTCGCGCCCTTGCTGGCCGAGGCAATCGTCCTCGCCTGCGATCACGCCGACAGTGAATGGAGACAAGCCGCGGCGGTATTCCCCGCGGGAATCGCCCAACAGAGCAGCGTCCTGGCGCTCACTTCGTCAATGGAGACCATCCTGGGCAGCGCCACCACCGCTAAGGCCCTTGCCCCGGCCCTGAACGGTGCGCTCTTGGACGGCTTCACAGAGCAGGTCGCGCGCGGCCCGCTGCTGGCCGCCGCCCGGCTCGAAAGCGCCGTCAGGCTCGCGGCTGCCGACGCAGTCACCCCCTACCGGATCTGGGATCTGCTCGAGGCGCTGCCCTCTGACGGGCCGGACGACTTCCTTGAACGCCTGCCTCGGGTTCTTGGCGTCGCGCTGGACTGCTGGGCCCAGCAGGAAACCCGGGTCTCGAACGCCGTTCGCGATCTCCTGCATCACCTCTCCGTCGATGAGGCCGCCGACGTCGACGCACTGTTCGAACTGGGTTGCGACCGGCTGCGTACCGCGCTCTCCTCCACAGAACTGCCGCAGGTAAGCCGCCTACTCAGCGAGGCTCGGACCCTCTTCGCCGCAGTTGAAGCGGGGGAGGAAGCACGCGATGACGCCGCCGCCTACTCGGCCGTCTGCGATGCCGTCCTCGGCTTCACCGCCCACGATGCACCAAAAGTGGCGCAGGCCGCCGACCGCATCGAGCAAGCCCTGGAGCGGCGGCAGGCGTGGCTGCACGGCACCCACCAGCCCGCATGGCTTCAACCGCGCCGGGCAGCCGAGATCGCCTGGTACCAGCTCCTCCTCCAGCTGCGAACTTCTGCGGACCTGTTCGCCGCCGACGTATGGATGGACTCCTGGCAGGCCATCGACGCGGTCCTCACCGCCTACCGTGCTGCCCGCACCATCCAGCCACTAGGTAGGCGCTATGAGTCCCCCGGGCTCGTCGCCCTGGTCGAGCCGGCCGTCGACGACGGCTTCCTCCGTAACGAAGCCTTCCTCCGAGCACTGCGAATCGCCGCAGAGCACCCCGGCGCCTGCCCCCGCACCGGCTTTGACACCGATACTGCGGCCGCCATCCTCACCCGCCTCGACGCCCGGAGCTCCCGCAGCAGCACAGGCAGCGATTCCAAATCAGACGACGAGGACCCGGAAGCCGACGCCGCCGAGGTGGCGCGCCTTCACCGCATCGCCCCGACCCTCATGCGACGCCTTCCCATGACGAAGGCTCGTGCACTCGGGGCACACCTCTCCGACGAAGAACTGACCAGCGTCGAGGGACTCGCCTACGACAGCGACGTGGCCCGCCTCCAAGCCAACGACCCCCTCATCAACCCCCTCCTCGACGACATCCTCACGCGGCTATCCGAGCACCCCGACTTCACGGGAGCCGTCCAGCACAGCTTCAGCCTGCTGGTCACCCAAACCCTGCTCTTCCTCAAAAGCCGCGCCGACCTCACCCGCACCAGTCTCCTCGGCCCCGCCAAGGACGGAGAGCCCCCGTTCGACTATCGCCGGAAACCTGAGGGAAAGCAGCGCACCGCGAACGAGGGCGACGTGCAGCGCGACTTTCACCAGTGGCTGCTGGCCGGGCCGCTCAACGGCGTCGTCCAGGTCGAGATCACCGATGTCGGCATGGGTCGTGCCGACGTGATGGTCCGATTCGGAGCGCTGCGATACCTCACCGAAATGAAGCAGGATAGCGACGACTCCAGCCGCACGCACATCGAAAATAAATACCTGACTCAGGAGGCCGAGTACACCAACGCCGGCGCTCCCTTCGGCCAACTCATCGTCCTCGATCTCACCCCGAAATCCACAGCTGGCGGAACCCTGAGAATCGACGAACTCACATGGGTAGCCAGCCATCGTCCCACCGACGCCCCTACCGAACGGCTGGTCCTGGCAGGCATCGTCACCGGTAACCGCATCACTCCTTCTGCCTACTCACGTTGATGAGATCGAAAGAGTTGGCAGATGCTGCCAGGCCAACCCGTCCGCCGATGGACTTTGTCAATACCCGAGAGCACTGACACACTTCCCGACCGCAGGCTTGCCTCACGGTTGTCTAAGTTGCTGACCCTCGACTCCACCAACCTCCATTAACGCAACCCAGGCTACTCGGATGCCACCGCACGGCGACCCAGCCGCGGCCGTCACCTCGCGGGGTGACCACGAGGACTGAAGCATCCGCTCGGCATGTGGGGGCCCTTTCCAGCCCATCACGCCAGCGTCAAGGCTTCCGCGTTTACCCGGGTCACAAACCGTAGCGTTGGGTCACCAGCATCACCCTCCCTGCAAAGCGCTCTCACGCACCCCTCAACCCACTCGGCGAGCAACAGCGGCCGCTCGTCGACGGACGTCAGCAAGTGGAGCGATCTCCTCGGCGGTCGGCGCGACCGGAGGGGCGCAGCACTTCGGGGCCTACGAGCCCTTGGACCATGCGCTTGCGGTGTTGAGTGGTGCTGGCCTCGTGGTCCGTCGACGCCGGGGTCCCATCAACCGGGTACGACAACAGCACGACTAGTTCCTCCCGCCGCTGAGACGCGTGGTCGCGCGCGACGAGATCCGGCGGCCCCTGCCTTCCAGTACTACATCGACCGCGTCGGTCTGGTGCTGGACCTGGCCGACGGGCGGGGCGGCAGCCGGCTCAGGAACCAACAGCACCAGCAACGTGAATACGCCGAGGCAGCCAACGGGGACGGCGTCGGCTCAGCGAGCACGCGCACGGCTGGAGCAGCTACACCGTCAGGCAGCAGGCGAAAAACCCGAGACGGGGGATCATTGCTGACGAGACGGTGCTGGAGACTCGGATCGCTGCCCGCGTGAAGGTGGGCACCGATGAGGTGCGGTCTGTGTGCAAGGCCCAAGGCATCCTGTTGGCTCCCCGTTAACCCGGCCTCGGTCCATGCGCACCCACCGCCTGCGCGTGGCTGGGGTGTGGACCGGAACCTCGAACCAACCTGGACGCAGAGGCCCACTCGTTTCGGCGGTTCGATCTGTGTCGCAAAATCGCCCTCTGCGTTTCGTGAGGCCATAGGATCCGCACGCAGTTAAATGAGTTGCGCCATGGGCCATCGGGGACACGATCTTGGAACGCGATGCCTTCATCTCCTACAGCCATACCAGAGATGTACCGCTGGCAGAAGCCCTCCAGAAGGGGCTCCAGGGCATCCTGCGAACGCCGTGGCTGCACCGTGCCGGAGCGAAGGTCTTCCGGGACACAACCAGCCTCGCCGCCAGCCACGACCTGGGCGGGTCGATCAAGGCGGCGCTGGCTTCGTCCCGCTATTTCATCTGCCTGGCTTCCCCCGAGGCCGCGGAGTCGCGGTGGGTCCGCGAGGAGATCGAGTACTGGCGCACCAACCACGGCATGGAGAACTTCCTCATCGCGGTCAGCGAGGGCACCATCGTGTGGGATCCCGTCGCGGGTGACTTCGACTGGGACCGGACTAACGCCCTACCTCCGGTGTTGCGCGGCGCCTTCGTCACCGAACCGCTGTGGGTGGACCTCCGGCCGTTCCGCGACGCCGACGACCGCTCCATGGCACCAGGCAGCCCGTTCCGCGACAGGGTGGCCAGTCTCGCCGCACCCTTGCACGGCCTGGTGAAAGACGCCTTGGACAGTGCGGACCTGCGTATGCAACGTCGCGCCGTCCGCGTCCTCCGAAACTTCGTGGCCTCCCTCACGGTGGTGTCACTGCTGGCCGTCGGCGCCGGTGTCTACGCCTGGCAGAAGCGCGGAGAGGCACTCGCCCGCGCCCGTACCTCCGCCTCGCAGGCGCTGGCGGCCCGCGCACTCGACACGGTCGCCCGGGACCCGCGCAAGGCCGCGCAGTTCGCGCTGTACGCCCAGGAGGTCCAGCCCACGGGCGAGTCGGCGCAGGCGCTGGCTCAGGCCGTCGCAGCCAACGGAAGCGTGACCCGGCACCTCCAGGCCGGAAACGAGAAGGTGGCCAACTTTCACGGGGTGGCGCACGTCAACGCGACCAAAGTCGCCGTCAGCCCGGACGGCAGCGTACTGGCGTACTACTCGGACTTCGATGCCGACGCGTCTGGCGAGGAAACGCACATCCATCTCTACGACATCGGTGCCGGCAAGGCGCTCCCGAACCTGAAAGGAGGGAGCTGGCCGCAGGACGGCGGCTGGATGCAGTTCAGCGCGGACGGGAAGTCGCTGGCTGTGGAAGGGCCCTACAACCGGATCGACATCTGGGACGTGGACCGTCGCCAACGGGTCCGAACCATCGGGACCGGAAAGGGAGAGGACCTGGCCGGCGCCTTCAAGCACCTTTGGGCATTCTCCTTCTCCGGCGACGGACAACTTGTCGCCGCTGCGTTCTACACGCCCGACGAGCCCGAATACCGGTTCCATGTGGCCGTCTGGAATGCTGAAACTGGACGCCTGCTGAGCGACGAGACCGGTGGCACCGCAAATGTCGCCCTCGGTTTTGACAATTCGGACAACCTCCTTGCCCTCGACTCCCAAATCGGTGCGGTCCGTGACTTCCGACGGGGCGGTTCCTCCTGGAGCGCTTGGCGGACGATCCCCGGCTTCCCCGTCGGTGAGAGGAGACAGGTCACGCTCTCCCCTGACGGATCGAAGGCATACGTCGGTGAGAAGCGCCAACTCTGGGATTTGGTCGCGGGCCGGCAACTGGCCAGCACCGACGAGCAGGGCATCGGGGAGATGGTGTTGCCCGGCGCACAAGGCGGAGACGCCTACGCCGCCGGGGGCCGTCGGGTGGGCGTGTACGACGCGGCACTGCGCCGTACACGTGTCCTCGGCTCCTTCACCTGGCCTGTGTCGAGTGTCTCCGCCTCCTCAGACGGACAGTGGGTGGCCGCCGGCTCGGGGGACGGCGCCGTCTCCCTCTTCTCTGCCACCAGCCTCCGGGTGGGCGTCCCTCTCCAGAACAAACCGCGCGTCAAACCCGCCGAGCTGGCGGCAGACGATCGCACGGCCTCCCGCACCACGGGATCCGGAACACAGGTGTGGTCCGTCACCGCCGACAGAGTCCGGGAGCTCGGGCGTCTACCCCTCCGGCTCGTAAGACGATCCTTGCGCCAGGACACTGTCATCGCCTCCCCGGACGGCACCCGTGCCATGGTGGCCCAAGAGGGCACGGCGTCGCTCTGGAATCTGCGCGACGGAAGCCGGATAGGTCGGCAGGCGACACTTGGCGGCGCGTTCGCGCCCGTGACCTTCTTGCCTGACTGCGACCATATGGTGGGAACGACTGACGACGCAGTGCAGGTGGTCGACACGCGGTCGTGGCAGGTCGTCCAGTCCGTATCATTCGCCCGCGAGGATGTCGACATGGCCATCTCCACCAGCCTCGACCGTACGACCCTGGCCCTCGTTCAGAACACCGAGCTGACGGTATGGAAGTGGACCGCCGAGAAGAACTATCGCCAGGTACGCAAGGTCTCCATCGAACCCGTCTGGACCATGTACGGGCACCAGGTCGTGGTCAGCGCAAAGGGAGAGAGAGCCGCTGTGATCAACTTCGACGGTCTCATCTCTGTACTCAACGTGAACACGGGAGAGTTTGTCCCCGGCACGACCGCGTCGAGCGGCATGACCGATCTCGCCTTCAGCAGCGACACGTCCCTGCTTGTCCAGCCCACCGGTTCATCTACGGAGCGGGGCCTGCAGTTCTGGGACACGGCCACCCTCCAGCCACGGGGCTCCTGGATGCTTCCGAGTCAGGGGGCCGGTCAGGACGCCACGGTCGCACGCCTACTGGCCGGCGAGGACGGCACCGTGACCACGTTCGACACGGACGGCGGCTTGGTGCGTCGCACCATGGACGTGGCGGCCTGGCAAAGGATCCTCTGCGATCTAGAGTCCGGCGCGCTCCCGCAGGAGGAGTACGACCGATATCTGAGTGGTCTGGACGTGGAGGCCCCCTGCCCTCAACGAGGGAGGTCCTGAAGGTTTTGTTCCGACCCTCCCCACCAGTTCGGCGGACGGTCTAGGGGGCCAGGAACCTGCGTCCGCAAAGGCGTTCATCCACAAGCGAGGGCAGTTGGCGATATCTTCGGAGCACCGGCGAGCAGGCTGGCTGGTGTGTCGCACGGCAGGGTCAGGCACTGGTTGGGGAGCGAATGAGCGCACAGGCACTACGGCGCGGTGACGGGCGGTTCCAGGGCTGGCGGGTCGTGAATGGCACGGCGCTCCGGATGTTGGCCGCGACGGTCGTCGGCACGCTCACAGGACTGGCCGTGTTCAGCCTCACGCAAGTGACGAGCCGCAGCCTGTTCGCTATCACTGGCGGCATCGCGGGTGCGGCGGCCGTGATGGTCATCCAGTGGTATCAGCGCACCGCCCGCCTCACCGAGGTGAAGGTCACGGTGCCCCAGCTGAGCGAACTCACATTCGCGGTCAACAATGACTCCCGCCAGGTGGCCTGGCAGATGTTCATCGAGACTGTGACACGGGTCTCCACGCAGCCGCTCGCCAGCGACCAGGGTGTGGTCCGGGAGGCGCTCACCTCAATATACGGGCTCTTTGCCACCACCCGTGAAACGCTCAAGGCCAGCCGCCCCTCCGTCGCGGTCCCGGGCGGACAGACGGTGGAGTACCTGGCAATCACTATGCTCAACCAGGTACTTAGGCCCTTCCTGTCCCACTGGCACCCCCGTCTGCACGAGTTCGAGAAGAATCGGCCCGACGGACGGGAGTCCGAATGGCCAGAGAACGCCGCCTGCCGAGTCGCGCTGCGCGAGGTGCAACGGGACATCTACGACTACGCGGTCGGCTTCGCCCTCCTGGCCGGTGTACGCCAAGCCGAGACTCTGATCGCGTCGTCCCCGCATCCTGCACACCGATTGACGGCCCCGGCACCGCGCGGTCCCGGCACTGGACGCACCACCTCGTGAGGTTCGGGCAGAGCATGGCGGCGGAGCGGTAAGCCCGGTTACGACGCGTTCATCTCGTACAGCCACAGCCTTAGAAGTCATCTCATTTGGATGACTCGGTATTTTCTGAGTCATGGTGGGGATCGTTGAGCGGCTGGTTCCGGACGAGTTGTGGGAGTTGTTCCAGCGGGTGGTGCCGGAGGCGCCGTCGCGGCCGCAGGG